>JABBAY010000153.1 GCA_018607725.1 K189A clade bacterium | reverse complement strand
TCAATCTAACCATTCAATCTAACCACCAAATCTAAGCGCTAGCCTCAGGCCCAGACGCCAGCAGTTCAGCAACTGACAGCGCCAGATCGTAACGTTCCTTGGCAACCCGCAGCATGCTCTCAGCGAACTGTGGATGATCCAGCAGTATTCGACTGAAGTCTCTTTTACTCAGAACAAATAGATCGCATAGTGTCTTGGCCCTGACATCAGCAGTTCGCGCCGTCGAAAGCAGCAGGCCAACTTCGCCGAAGAAATTACCATCTTTGAGCTGGTTGACAACGTTGCCGGCGACATCTAACACCTCAACCTCACCGCGACAGATGAAATACATCTCGGTAGTGATATCCCCACGCTGAAGAATGATTTCACCGGGAGCGGCAGTAGCTGGGCGTAAGGCTAGAATGACGGCGTTCAGCAGCAGCGGGTCTGCACCCTTAAACATGGGCGACTCCTCCAGCACATCCGGCGTAACAACCTCAAACCAGCGTCGCCCGTCCCGTTCCAACAACTCGTAGGCCGACTTGGGCCCCCAAGAATTTCGTGAGTAGTTTGGAAATTCAGCCGCCGGCGTGGCTTCCCAGTGATCCAGCAATGGCTGGGCGATGCGCCAGGCAGCCTCAACCAAGTCACCACGGGAGAACAGCGTTGCATCGCCGCGCGAGCAGGCATACAGCATCACCTCATAGCCCGTATAGCGCGAGGCCTTAAAGGCTTCACCATAATTGAAACTCATATCAACACTTTGTAACTGCATCGTAGGACCCGGTGTTTTTGCCTGGAACAGTAATTCGATACCCTGAAAGGGCTGAATATGAAACACCAAGCGATTTGAAGTGAGATGCTCAATCCCAGTGCCCTGAAACAGCTTCACTGGCGGTTTTTTAAATTCGATGACAATTTCCGTTCCCCGCTTCCAGAGCGCCTTGCCTGAACGCAGATAGATCGGAACCCCCTCCCAGCGCCAATTGTCAATTTGTAGTTTTGCCGCCGCGAAGGTCTCAGTTTTCGATTCAGGATCAACGTCATCCTCCTCCCGATAGCCAGGCTTGCTGAACGCGCCCTGCTCGTCATAAGACGGCCCATACTGACCGCGAACAACGTTCTCGCGAACTTCATCGTCCGTATAAATACGAACTGACTCCAGCAACTTTGCTTTTTCATTACGAATAGAGTCTGCTTCAAAAGATCCAGGCGGTTCCATACAAATATAAGACAACATTTGGAACATGTGATTTTGCATCATGTCCCGAAGCACCCCAGATTGATCGTAGTAGCCGCCACGACCCTGAACATCCACCGCCTCACACACGTTAAACTGGATATTGTCGATATGATGCTTATTCCATAATGGCTCGAACATGCCGTTCGAAAACCGAAAGGCCAACAGGTTTTGCACTGTCTCTTTACCCAAGTAATGGTCTACTCGATAAATCTGCTCCTCTTTCCAGTATTGAAGAATTTCTTCGTTCAGATCCAGGGCTGATTGCAAATTCGTACCGAAAGGTTTCTCAACGATAATGCGCTTCCAACCACTACCTTCTTGAAATCCGGCTTTATACAGGTTTTCACATAAGCCACCAAAAAATCTTGGCGCCATAGCGAAATAGAACAATACGTTGCCACCTGCCTGATACTTTTTATCCAGCGCATCAACGGTTTTTTTAAGATGCGTAAAACCCTCAACATCTATGTTAGCGCTCTCAAAGTAGAAGCGCTCTAGCAACTCATCGCAAGCATCTTCATCGAATTCGTTACGAGTATGGAAAGCTCGCAAGCCCGTTTCCTCACTCGCCATTGACTCGCGAAACTGCTCGTTGCTGATATCACTTCGACCTGTGCCTAGAACCGCGAAGTTTGGCGACAATAACTCATCACAGGCCAGGTTATAAAGAGAGGGAACCAGCAATCGCTTCGTCAGGTCACCGGACGCGCCAAAGATCACCATGACACAGGGCTCGCTGAGCGGGTTCAAGGGTTCTGCGCAGGCACCCAAAGATTCTGGTTTTCGTGGGTCAGACATTTATATACCTTTTGATAGATCTGAACTCGAGTAACGAGAGAGCATGTGCTATCAAACACACTCGAATTGTTAGATTGAATCGGCAGACTTCGATTGACGATAAAAATAAGACGCGTATCTTTGTACTGCCGACACGCGCCCTATTGATTTTATATAAGCTTACTAACCACCAACACACAGCTTGCCCTTCCCCGAATTAAAATTCCATTCGAGAATAGCCACTGACACAAGGTTTGAACAAACCTAACTGCCAAACCCGCGAAAGCTGGTGATTACTCTGTTTCGGAGCCCAAGGATTTAGGCGCCAGCAAATAGGCGCAAACCACGAGCCAGACCGTGATCACAACCTCAACTGTGATAAACACCGTCGCAAGGTCTGCGCCATGAAATCCCCAAGCAACTAAACGCATAATAGCAGCGAAGCCGAGCATGCTCGCCGCAGCACTCAGTAAGGTCGGATTTGATTTATAGGCTCCATAAAAAATGAAGCTGGCACTACACAGAAAGAAAGCCCCCAGGTCGCCGATTTGAGTACTCAGCGCCATGCCCTCCAGCAACGGCATACCAAGACTCGCCGCTGCGCCCTCAGGGTTAGCAATAAAGCCGATGGCATTGTTTAACATGAGCAGACCAGGGATGGCCGCGACGATTTGCAGGACTTTTTGATTCATAATGTTCACCTTAAATTTTTTTAATGACTTATTCTTCCGGACCAGCAAACCAGCTGCGAAGGCTCAGCCGCTCGCAGCGCAGCTATTCAGCCTGGAGCAGGCGGTGACGCTTAAGCCTTTTGCTTTTGCCGTTGCGCGTTCAAATATTTCAACAATGTCAACGTTTCTTCAGGCTCCATTCTGCCGATGGGCGAGTTGCTGTAGGTAGACATCATCACCTTGCCACGTCGACTGAGAATAAACTCGCTGGGCTGGATGAAATTTCGGCTGTCGTCCCACCAGGCGCCCAGTCTATCAGCATCGGCGCGCGTGACACTATGGGCAACCGGAAAACCTAGGGGCGCTGCCAGCGCCTGCGTATTCTCCATTGAGTCAACGCTCGCAGCGATGATGCGCGCACCTTGCTCTTCGAACGCTGCACGGCGCTCTTCATAGCCAGCTAACAGCCGGCAACAGTAGGGTCACCAATGACCACGATAGAATAGAACGATGGTAAATGGCGTCTCTAGGTCGCCAGGTAATTGGCGTGAACTACCATCCATGAGCTGCAATTTCAGGGCTGGGAAAGGATCGCCTGGCCCAAGCTTGTTGGTTTTCTCGACACTCATCTAACATTTCCTAAAACATTAAGCTTGGCTTAGTGTGAATTGATCGGCGAACGCTTGCAAGCCACCTTTCACACAATAGAAACAGACTTGTTATTCACCTTGACGACAACAATGTTTGGGACTTTTTTTCCACCCTGGATTGCCATGAGTGCTGACAGCCATGCATTAGTGAGGCAAAGTGAGGTTTTTTGCAGAGACCCATTCGATGGATTATCTTTCGATCAGTGACGCACAACAGCAAACCGGTTTAAGGCTGGTGTTAACCCGCGGTGTACCCGGCCCCTGGAGCGAAGCCGCGAAGGCGGTTCTGGACTTGCGGCATGTCGAGTACCAGGCGGTAGAACAACAAGGCGGGCGTAAAAACCCTGAATTGGTCGCCTGGACTGGGCACCGAAACGCGCCTATAGCTCTGTATAACAACGAACCGCCGCGCGTGCGCTGGCTGGAGATTTTAGATCTCGCTGAGCGGCTTGGCAGTGGTGACTCATTAGTGCCCACAGCCATCGAAGCGCGGATATTCATGGTCGGGCTGATCAACGAAATCGCCGGCGAGCGCGGTTTTGCCTGGAACGCCAGGCTGCTGATGCTCAACGCGGGCTATGTGGCGCAAGGCGCGGAAGTGATCGACAAAAATCCCATGTATCACGAGTACCAGTATGACGCGGGGCAAGTCAGTCTGGCTCGACAACGGGTCATCGACTTCCTGGATTTTCTCACCACCCATATCAAAGCGCAGGCTTCACGAGGCTCTGCGTTCCTGGTCGGCGACCAACTCACCGCCGCCGATGCTTATTGGGCCTGCTTTTCAAACATGTTGCAGTCATTACCCGCAGAACAGAACCCTATGCCGGACGGCCTGCGGCGCAGTTGGGCGGTTCTGGCAAAGTCCATTGACGGCTACGACCCGGTCCTCATCCACCAGCGAGACATGACCTATGCCCGGCATCTAAAACTGCCATTGGACTTCTAGGGTCGCAGCAGCTCGGTCATAAACGGCGCCAGGCAGTCTAGATCAAGCTGGCTGGCATTTTCCCAGATATGCATTTCGGTCATGGCGAAGCCGGGTATGGGTGCGGGCCCAAGACGATGAAACAGATAGGTTCCGGTGACTGCGGCAATCTCGTGGTGCCGCTGAGTCAAAGCCACTGGGTCACCCTTGAGATACAACTGGAACAAGTTAACGTGAGGCGGATTAGGATTGACGATGACCTGATCGAAGGCAGCAAGGCGACTCGCGATCTCTCGAGCCCGAGTCACCCAGGTATCCATCATCGGCAAGCGCCGGCGCAATCCGAAGCGAGCCGCAGCAACAAAAGGCGCCTGGGTATACAGGTTACCACCGTGGCGACGTTGCCAAACCCGACTCTGTTGGATGAAGTCCGTAGCACCCATCAGCATGCAACCCGCCAGTCCACCCAGATCCTTATAGAAGGATACATAGATACTATCAAACAGCGCGGCAATCTCTGCGTAGGTTTTCTGGTAGAACGACTGGCATTGCCAAATTCGCGCGCCATCAAGATGAATTGGAATGCCTTTGTCCCTGGCCCAGTCACTGATATCCACAAGGTTCTGCCAGGCCGGTAACAGGCCGCCTAAGGGTCGAGCAGGAAGTTCCAGAATAATCGCACCCGGCACAGCACCCAGGGCCAAAAAATCCTCTAAGGTCAGCAGTCGGTCGCGGATAAATTCCGGTCCACCGAACTGCAACCTTTTGATATTGTGCAGGAACTGATAGCCCAGTTGTTCGGCAAACTCGAGATGGGCACTGGGATGCATGGCGACGGTATAATTTCGAGATTGATCACAATAGACCCGCAGGGCAATCTGTTGCGCCATGGTGCCAGACGGCATAAAGACCGCCGCAGGCTTACCAAACTGAGCGGCGATCTCTGCCTCGAAAGCTTCGAGATAATCACCAGCCCCATACACATCAGGGCGCTCGCTGCCATCCAGGGAGTCGGCAATCTCACGCAGGCTTTCGGCGATAGACTGCTGTTCGCCATGGCCTGGCACACGATTGGTACACCGGTTAAAAAGTGCTTGCGAGTCAGCCATTATTCACTGCCATTTCGTCGACGAGCACCTAATTTTTGGCGCCTGCCCCATCTCGCTCACTGGATAGGGATTCTGAGGCTGCACTTTACTCACGGAGTAGAAATCGGTCAGCGCGTCGACAGGCTGGCGGCAGAAGAAAGATCCGGCAGCCGCGTCAAAAGCATGTCCTGCAACCCGATAGGAATCATCAAAGGCAGGAGAATGTGGGCGGATAACCAGGGTATCTAATTTCATAGTGACAGCTATTGGGCAAACAAGCCTCATGTTGTGGTATTTACCCTAACATTTCCAGTGAGGATCAAGGCGAGGATCACTTCAGTGGTTATCCGATTAATTCATCGATTAATTCATCGATTAATTCATCAATCAATTCGTCCTTGGCTTCACCGATTGATTGAGAGCCCAATCATAGGCAACAAACCGGATCTTCAGACTACCATCACTCAAGGCTTGAACCTGGTCTGAATTCAAACCAAGCAGGTCGCTGTAATGACTGAAAAAGTCTTCAAGACGGCTGTAACCCAACCAGCCTTGTTGAAAGTCTTCACGGTACCATTTGAAAATGGATGAGACCTCCAGTCCATCGCCAACTACCCGGTTACGGCTTGAATCCTGCAGGAATCGTCGAGTCTGATCCTCGAGCTGACTTTCAAGTCGAGTCTCAGTATAAGCCTCCGCGCGTAGTGCCGGGCAACCGATACTGGCGCAATTCACCGCGAAGTGAATTCTCGGTTCCTGATAGCCATCGTCGCCGCGAATCAGGTCGTGTTCGATATTATCCAGGGACCGGGTTTCCTCTAGCAGGGGAATGAATGCTCGACTCCATGGCGAGCGAAAAAAACTACCCAGGTCCTTAATGGAGGTCAGATCTGGATAGGCTGTCAACACCAACTCTACCGTCCAGGCATTATAAGCATTGATCAAAAATGCCAGCTGTGCCGGTTGGCTCAGGCTGGCAAACGTATCTTTTTTAACCAGCGCTAAGGACTGCAGATAAGCTGACAACTTCGCGCGTTCCGCCAGCATGCCAGCATAGTCGACACTGGTGCTTCGACCATCAGGGGTATCAACGACATGGGCGTGAAGCAGCTGATCCCACGGTACGTGACTCACACTCGTCACCGATTCAGCCCTGGCGCACAGAGCAAAGGACAAGCCAAGCATCAAGACACACAGCATACCGAGCCGTTGGCGCACAACCAGATGGACTAATAACTCTAGCTTCACGAAGGTTTCCCAGATGGGCAATTAGACTGCGGATAATACAATATTTTGCCGCCATTTAACGCTTAAACAGACAGCCAGCGGCGCATCGCAAGCGCATCCATCTGCCCGTTATTCATCCAACGAATAAGATTGATAAGCCACCGGTACAGCACCACCTTGTCGAACAATTTGTCTGAATTGCTTGATGTCCATGGCCCTTCGCGGTCTCAGCCGCCGATCAGGGACGATCGCACCGAGCCGCGGGGAGCGTCGAAAATGCACTCGACGCTCTTTTTTATCACGCTTTTCCTGGTACGCGGGCAAGCTTGCATCGACGATTTCCTGAACGTAGCTCTCACAACCCGCCTCTGTCAGACGAATCAGATAAGCCATCGCTACTGACTCGGATACATCATTCTTAATCACATGCTCCCGACCTGACATCAGCCCTCGCGCCCGGCGTTCGTCGATCCGGAACAGTTTAGCTAATTGTTGACAGGCCGTTGCCTCATCGACTTCGCCAGTCAAACCACCACTATATATTACCCGATAGCGTTGTTCGTCCATGTCACGCCGTTCGCCTAAGTCCTTATCGATCGCTCAAGATAGCTAAACTTAGCCACGCGTACCAATCTCAAAAGCGAATTTCAGACCAACTGTCTTGTCAAGCAGATGTCTGGCTGACAGTCTCGTTCCGATCCAAACTAAATCGACCCGTACCCAACGCGCTAACCATCAGTAGTCCCGCGACGATACCCATATTCTTGAAGAAGTTCTGAGTCTCATGGGCGCGGTCGGCCTCAGCAACTGCCCAAAAATTATGCATGTAGACACTGATCACAACGGTCAATAGCGCCAGTACCAAGGCGGCCCACTTGCCTTTAAAGCCGACAATCAGTGCTGCTCCTGCGCCAAGCTGAATGATGATCGTGATCACCAACAGGACCGGTATCAGGGGCACTTGGTGGGCGGCCATGTACTCACTGGTGCCGGCAAAGTCATTCACTTTGCCCAGGCCTGGCAGAATGAAGTAAAGGCCCATTAGGAACCGACCCAGCAGCAGACTCGTGTTCTCAAGATATCCTATCATTGTGCTTCCTCATCATTGGGGTGCGACCGGGGTCGACCATTTGGTTTCTACAGGCAGGCTTGCACCGCTGGGCGCGCTGACACCCGCGAATGCCAACGCCACAGATGTTTTAACTCATCACTCGGCTGCAGCGCAACCAATCTCGTGGCGAAGTTCACCGCCGCTAACAAGGAGATATCCGCGACGCTATAACGCTCACCGGCGACGTAGGTGTGCGCTGCAAATTCATCATCCAGGCGTCGATAGTAACGTTCAACATTCTTATCACTCATCTCCTTAGCCAGCGGGTTCTGGGTAAATCGGCCCAGTTTCGCGACGATAGGCCCATTAACCCAGGACGTGCCAATCTGCGACCAGAGTTCGAGCTCAATCTGGCGATTTCGCATTTCAATAAAACCCTGCTCAAAGGGATCATTGCCGAATAAATTTGGCGTGGGGTACACGCCCTCTAGATAACGGCAAATAGCCACCGACTCTGCTAAGCACCGACCGTCATCCAGCTCCAACACCGGAATTTTACCACTCGGATTTTTTTCAAGAAACACTGGCGTCTTATGCTCGCCCTTGGACATGTCACAGGGTACCGTTTCATAGGTCACGCCTTTCTCGGCAAGGAAGACCTTTACCCGCCATGGATTGGGGGCACCAGCAGAGTCGTAAAGTTTCATGGCATTTTCCTGATTGATCAATGATTAGCATGCCGGGTCAGACATTCGTGGCGCCACTACCCGCTGCTTTTGAGCGTCGAATCTAACGAAGACTACAACATCTTTTAATCCCTCGGGCAATGACATCCGTCGCATGGGGCCACGCCCAAAATATCAAAGTAATCTTGACCCAGCGTAGTACTATCTTAGATTAACTTTAGCTTCGCGCCGAAGCCGCACCTGCGGGTTTGGGCCAGAGCCTCGATCAGAGTAAACTGACAGCAAAACTTGCCGTCATTAAAACCGTTAACGGACTTTATCCATGACCATCTTATTTCTCTTGTTCGCATTCTTCATTGGCGTACTTGCCCTTAATCTGTTTCGGCCAGTCTATCGCCATTCTGGCCTGAGTGTCGCGAGCTTCGTGGCCGGCTGGTTGATCGGCGAACTGGCATTGCATCATATCGCCTGGCAGGTGACGTTGGTGTTGCTGTTTGCCTGGGGTGGCGCAATCAACGGCTTTATGGGTGCGATGGGACTGGCCATCTGTATTGCCAGCTGGCTCGGCATGGGCTGGTTTTATCAACGCGGCGATCGCGCCAAGGAGGCAATGCAGACTGCCTTAACGGCTGCACTTGGTAACGACTATGAAAACCAAATTGATGATGGCCTGCGCGCCCATTTCCCCCTCGAGGTGGATGCTGACAAAATCATGAACCCATTGCATAACCTCAACTCAAGCGTTGAGGTCATCAAAGACATCGCTTTTGGTTCACATGGTCAGAAACTGGACATCTACCGACCCCGTCGCGCCCTCATTAACAGCCCAGTACTACTGCAGATTCATGGTGGTGCCTGGACAGAAAAGATGGGTAGCAAAAACGAGCAGGCGATTCCGCTCATGAGTCATATGGCCATGCGCGACTGGATCTGCGTCAGCATCGACTATCGGCTCAGTCCCAAGGCAACCTTTCCTGAACACATTATCGACTGTAAGGAAGGACTAGCCTGGGTCAAGGCGCAGATCAAAGACTACGGCGGCAATCCTGACTTTATCATTCTCACCGGCGGTTCCGCCGGCGGACATCTGAGCGCCCTGCTCGGGTTAACACCGAATGATCCGGTATTTCAGCCGGGGTTTGAGGACATCGATACGCGAGTTCAAGGTGTCGTGCCCTTCTACGGCGTTTATGATTTGACCGATGAATACCAGCTGCAACACAATGCCAGCCAACGCAAGCTGTTTGAAGAATCGGTGCTGAAGCTTTCCCTAGAAGCTAATCTCGCGCAGTACCAGGCGGTTTCGCCCTTATCGCGCATCAACGCTGATGCGCCTCCATTTCTCATTATTCATGGCGACAAGGATTCGCTGGTGCCGGTGGCTTATGCCCGACTGTTCGCCGGCAAATTACGAGAGGTGTCAAAACAACCGGTGGCCTATGCCGAGATTGCCGATGCCCAGCACGCTTTCGATATGTTTCCATCCCTGCGCAGTGAGCACGTCAAACAGGGGGTCGAACGCTTTCTGGCTTATCTATATAGCCAGTATCTCAAACAGCCATAAGCTGGACGACCCCACTAACCTTCAAGCCCTCGCGGCTTAAAGGTAGGATCCAGCAAGCCAAAGAAGTGATCTAGCATCCGCAGGGTCAAACCCCAGACAACCTCATTTCCCACCTTGTAGCCAGTGAATGCCTGGGATCGATTACCCACAATACTCTGGCGCTGGGTCAGGGAATCGCCGGTATGCATGTCTCGCAAAGACCCCCAAAGAATATCCGCCACTTCATAATTCGGCGTCATGACAACATCCGGATTTTCCAAGATGTAAACAACCGGCGTGACTACCATATCAATATTTCGACCCCGTGGATTCGCTCGAACCTGATCAAGTTGACCGAGATAGCGGCCATGCTGAGTCAAATCCAAGCCGATCTCTTCCCAAGTTTCACGCTCGGCCGTCGCCCGCAGGGAGGCATCACTCGGCTCACAATGGCCGCCGGGGAAGGCCATATGTCCCGACCAAGGATCACCGTCCTTGCTCGCCCGCAGAATAAATAACATCTCTGGCTGCGGACCTGGCCGTAAAATGGCGGCAACAGCCGCCTCACGCGTACCGGGCGCAATGTCCTGCAGCTGAGGTTGATGCTGGTCAAGTCGATCGATAATAGAATCTATTTTCAAAATGCTCATGTCTGCATAGTATGGGCACTCGCCCCCAGATTCAAACCCAAGTTTCGTTGAAAGGATAACTATCATGCTGACTCGCCGGTTTACTGCCACCTTACTTCTGCTGTGCCTGATCAGCAGTTGCGCCGTCAACCCCGTGACCGGCAAACGTGAACTGGCGCTGGTGACCCAAGACCAAGAATTAGCCATCGGCGCAGAACAATATGCACCAGCACAGCAATCCCAGGGCGGCATATTTCGGATTGATCCAGAATTGAGCCGCTATGTTAACGCGGTTGGCCAACGGCTGGCGGCAGTGAGCGATCGTCAGTTGCCCTATGAATTTGTCGTTCTCAACAATTCCGTGCCCAATGCTTGGGCCTTGCCCGGTGGTAAGATCGCTGTCAATCGCGGCCTGCTGCTTGAACTGCATAACGAGGCAGAACTGGCCGCAGTACTCGGCCACGAGATCGTTCATGCCGCTGCCCGCCACGGCGCAAATGCCATGCAGCGCGGCATGCTACTGCAAGGTGTTGTGATGGCCACTGCACTGTCGGCGGCGAACTCTGACTACGCTAATTACATTATCGGTGGCGCCCAAATTGGCGCTCAATTGGTCGCCACTCGATATGGCCGCGACGCTGAATTAGAGGCCGACTACTATGGGATGCAGTATATGGCTCGAGCGGGTTTTGACCCCAGTGCTGCAATCGGATTGCAGGAAACATTTGTGCAACTATCCGCGGGCCGCGAATCTAGCTGGCTCGAAGGCCTGTTCGCCAGCCACCCGCCATCGCCTGCCCGAGTCGCCGCTAACAAGATGACGGCGCAAGCACTCAATACCACCGGTGAGATCAACCAAGTGCAGTACGAAACCCAAATCAAACCCTTGAAAGACCGGTTGCCAGCCTACCAACTACTCGACAAAGCGACGGCGTTAGTAGCGAAGAATCAACTTGAGGAAGCTACTGAGGCTATCGACCAGGCCATAGCGAGGGTCCCCGAGGAAGCTCGTTTTGATGGCTTAAAGGGCGAGATTTTACTTTCTCAGGCCCGCTACCCGGCAGCGGTGGCGGCTTTCTCCAGTGCGTTGAAGAAAGATAGCGCCTATTTTGAGTATCATCTCGGCCGCGGTTTGGCGCGCGCCAAGCTCGGCGATACAAAGGCAGCGCGTGTCGACCTGGAGCAGAGCATCAAGCTATTACCCACCGCCTTGGCCAGCAATGAACTCGGCCAAATGTCTCTTGCTAGCGGCGACCTGGGCAATGCCAAACGTTACTTCCAGGCCGCGATGGGCGCTGGTGGCAGCCTCGGCACAGCGGCCAGCATGGCCTTTATGCAGCTCGATCTTCCAGATAATCCGGGGCAGTATATTAGTGCCAAACCCGCCATGACTGAATCTGGCCATCTAATCGCGACGGTACTCAACCGCACCAACCTGCAGCTGACGAACATCAGCATCGAATTTAGCGCGCGGGTCAACGGCCAACCGAGGCAAGCTATTCTCTCTGTGGCGCAATTAGCCCCGAGCGCCCAGGTTCAACTCGACAGCGGCTGGCAATTTAGTGGCACCGACCAGCTTGCAGCGGTTCAGGTTCGTGTTCTCAAGGCCCGCGCCGACCCATAGATTGGCCGTGATATGCCGATCTAGACGATCGCCGATGGTTAACCCTTCATGGACTGCATCGTGGTAGGCTTTGGCACTGCAGAATCTATTGGAATGCTCACTTGAAACTCAGTAACAAGACCCTGTTCGCTTTTGCATTTTTGAACCTGCCACTGTCCCTGGGCGGATTACCCCTGGGGTTATATCTCACGCCTTATTACGCCTCAGAGTTCGGCATCAGTCTGTCCATGATCGGCGTCATCATCATGCTCACTCGAATTACCGATGTGATCACGGACCCCTTAATTGGCACCCTATCCGATCGCACACCGGCAAAATTCGGCCGCCGGGGATTATGGATTCTGATCGGTATGCCCATCATGTCGGTGGCCGTCATCGCCGTATTTGATCCTTTCTTTACCCCGACGCCGCTGTACCTGTTTTTTGCTGTCGCCTTATTGTATTTTGGCTGGACCCTCATCGGCATACCCCTGACCGCCTGGATTGCGGAAATATCCAGCGACTACAATGAACGGTCTCGCATCACCGGCGCGCGCACCTGGGGTGGCATCGTTGGCTCACTGGTGGCCATCGCCGCACCATTGATTCTTGCAGGCCTGGCGGGCGTGGGCTTCACCGGCCTTGCCCCAGAGACCCCGGGCAGCCTGCAACCTATGTTGCGCGTCCTGGCCTGGTCGTCGGTTATTTTCCTGTTTATCAGTGTTCCGTACCTATTGCTGAATGTTCCCCAGCCGCATTTCAAACAGACGGAGCGCGTTAACTTGAAAAAGGGTTTTCAGTTGATCATGCGAAATCAGGCCTTCCGGCGCCTACTGATCGCTAATGTCCTTGGCGCCATCGGTTGGAACTCCATCAACACCCTGTTCATCTTCTTTGTCACGCTTTACTTGTTAGCCGATGCGAGTCAGTGGCCCATTATTATTGTCAGCTACCTCATCGGTCAGTTTGTCGGTACACCCTTGATCATGGCCATCGCTCCGCGATTTAATAAACATCGGCTGTTGGCTGTCTCGTCCCTGATTTCCAGTGCGGTCTTTAGCCTGGTCCTGTTGTTCCAGCCTGGCGACTACGTCTGGTATGTGGCTTTGAATTTTTTCACGGGCATCCTTGCGCCCGCCAACGCTATTCTTGCGCCCTCTATGGCGGCCGACGTCATTGACCAAGACACGCTGGAGAGCGGCGAGCAACGAGGTGCGCTATTTATGGCCCTGTGGGGCATGGCGGACAAATTTGCTATTGCTGCGGCCGCCGGTATTACCTTGCCGTTAGTCCAATATCTGGGCTTTGATCCTTTGATTCAGAACGATCCGGATAGCCTCAAGGTGCTGCAATACTCGTTTTGCTTCGTCCCGATTTGTTTCTTCATTCTGTCCGTCGGCTTTCTCTGGAACTATCCCTTAACTCGAGAACGCCACAGCGAACTCAGAGACGCGCTGACCCGTAAAAATTTGGTGGCGGAAAACATGGATACACCCTGAGCCCAAGGGCTTCGTGATGAGTTTCATGCTATAAAGAGCGGCGAGAAATTCATGAGTAGCGAGTCTATGGCGCACAAGCATTGGGAAAATCCAGAATCCATTGGTTATGGCAGATTACCCGCCAGAGCGAACATGCCCGCCAGCCGCGACCGCAGCTTGTCACTGAACGGCAGCTGGCAATTTCTTCGACTCAAGCATCCTGACGACGCACCCGAACAATGGATGACACCGACATTCGATGCGACTATCGATAACTGGCAGCCCATGCCAGTGCCCTCCCTCTGGACCCGCCCCTTAACCACCCGAGATGATGGCTCACCCATAACGCCCGACTTGCCTATCTATACCAATGTACAGATGCCCTTCAAGCAGGAGCCACCATTGGTCCCAGAGGAAAACCCCACAGGCCTGTATCGTCGCCAATTCAAGCTACCTAAGAACTGGCGGGGTAAGCGAGTAGTGATTTATCTGGGTGGCGTCGAAAACAGCTTTTACCTGCACGTCAACGGCCAGGAAGTCGGATTCGCCAAGGACTGCCGGTTGCCGAGCGAGTTTGATCTGACGGATTATTTGGTCCGCGGCACCAACACCATTGCGTTAATGGTCATGCGCTGGAGCGATACCAGCTATATCGAGGATCAGGACCAATGGTGGCAAGCCGGCATTCATCGTGATGTGGAACTCTACTGTACGGAGCACAACCATATTCGCGATGTGTTCTTGAAACCCACTTATGATGTCGCGGGCGCTACCGGGCAACTCAAGATTGAAGCTCGCATCGGCGGAACCGGTCGCAGCCAACTGGGACACATGATTCGAGTCAGTGTCAATCGACCCAACGGCAAGCCTGCGTTCAAAACGGCAATCACCGGTCTGATTGATAAATCCAACTACCAAATGGTGACGGGCAAAGGGCCCATCATACATCTAACGAAATCACTGGGCCGGGTTCAAGCTTGGTCCGCTGAGACGCCGAACTTATATACAGTCACTGTCGAATTGCTGAATCCGGCTGGCCGGTGTCTTGAAACCGCAAGCTTCAAGATCGGCTTCAGACATATTGAAATCAAGGGTCGTGAACTGCTCATTAACGGCCAGGCCGTGCTCATTCGCGGCGTCAATCGACACGATCACTGCGATATTACTGGCAAGGTTATGACCGAAGCCCATTGGCGCCAAGACATAGAAACCATGAAGCGCCACAATATCAACGCCGTGCGCACCAGCCATTACCCGAATGATTCGCGATTTTATGAGCTGTGTGATGAATACGGATTGTATGTGGTGGACGAAGCAAATCTGGAATCACATCATCACTATGCGCAGCTCGGCACAGATCCTTTCTGGGCCAATGCGTTTCTCAATCGAGTCACTCGAATGGTCGAGCGGGACAAAAATCACCCCAGCATTATCGTCTGGAGCATGGGTAACGAAACTGGCTTTGGCGCCAATCATGCAGCCATGGCTGCCTGGGTGCGTGAATATGACCCCACTCGACCCATCCACAACGAGAATGCCATTTGTGAGCAAGGTGTTCGAACCATGTGGAACGAGAACGCCCACGGCACAGATCTGATTTGCCCTATGTACCCGTCTGTTGCTGACATCATTGCACACGCCGAGACATCCCAAGACCCGCGACCTTTAATCATGTGTGAGTATGCCCACGCCATGGGCAACAGCGGCGGCAATCTGAAGGAATACTGGGATGCTATTGAAACCCACCAAGGACTGCAGGGGGGCTTTATCTGGGAATGGCTCGACCACGGTCTTCGGGAAACAGCCAATGGCATTCCCTACTGGGCCTATGGCGGTGATTTCGGTGAGATTCGTCACGACTTGAATTTCGTCTGCGATGGCCTCTGCTGGCCAGACCGCACTCCACATTCTTCGTTACTCGAATACAAACGGGTCATCCAGCCGGTAGATATCAGTCAGCGAGGTCCGCAAACCTTTCGAGTCTGCAATAAAAACTATTTCACTGATCTGTCAATTTACCGAATCTCTTGGCAACTCCTCCTCAATGGCCTACCCATCCAAAGTCGGCGAGTGGCTGTGCTGAAAACCGGCGCGCAGAGCTATAGCGACTTACTTATCAAGTTCGACAAACCAATATTGAGCGCCGGCGACGAACTGAGCATTGTCTTCACGACGCAACTGGCTGCCGATACGGCCTGGGCGCCACAAGGTCATGAAGTCGCGGTTAGCCAGATACAACTCGGCCAAAGAAAACCCAACCGTCCACGCTTACTGCCAGAGGCAACGATCAAAAGCCAGGGCAAGCAACAGACCGTGACGCTGGGCGACCATCAATGGGTGTTCGACGCCAATGGCTTAATCTCCTGGCAACAAAACGCCGCAGTCATGCTGCTCGAAGGCCCTCGGTTGAATATCTGGCGCGCCCCGCTGGATAACGATGGTATAAAAGGCTGGGCTGGGCAGGATAACAAAGCCCTCGGCCGATGGCTGAAGGCGGGCATTGATCGACCGGTTATCTCCCACAAACCTATCAAGGTGACCAAGGTCGATGGGGCTATGACTCTGGTTTGTGAGCAGACAGCGACGATGCCTGGCGGCAATATCAAGTTCAGGACTCAGTACCAGTTCGGACGAGATCAAACCTTGCTCGTCAGCCATGAATTTAAGATCGCCAAGTCTTTACCGGACTTGCCTAGAATCGGGGTTCGCCTAGTACTGCCCGCGGAATTTGAGGCACTGTCCTGGTTCGGCCGGGGTCCACACGAAACCTATAACGACAGGCAAACCTCGGGGACCATCTCGCAACATAGCAGTACCGTTAGCGACCAATATGTGCCTTATATCCTTCCACAAGATCACGGCAACCTGACTGATATTCGCTGGCTTCAGGTCGGCAAGGTTAACGGCCAGGCGATCAAGGTTCGCGCCATGACAACCATGGAGGCGAGTGTCAGTCATTATCCCCACGAAATATTGACCCCGGCTTATCATACCTACGAGGTCTTGCCCCAAGCCCCGACGTGGGTATGCCTTGATGCCATGCAACGGGGCGTTGGGGGCGCCAGCTGCGGACCGGACACCTTGGAGGAATATCGAGTGAAGCCCGGTAATTACTCGCTAGCGTACTGTCTATCCGTCAACGACGAACCTGATATTAATCAGTCCGTTAACAATGCGGCGCCGAAATGAAACGGCGTTTTGTCTGGGATCTGCCCACCAGAGTCTTTCATTGGGCGCTGCTGGTCCTGGTCGGCGTGTCGTTTACGACGGGCTTGATGGGCGGTTTCAATATCATGGACTATCATATGCTCAGCGGCTACGGCATCCTGAGCCTGGTGATTTTTCGAATCCTGTGGGGTCTGATCGGCAACTACCACGCCCGCTTCACTTCCTTCGTTAAGGGACCCAAAACAACCATCGCCTATGCCAGGCAACTGCTGGGAAAACACCAACAACCATCGACCGGGCATAACCCGCTGGGCGCTCTCAGCGTCTTGGCCATACTGGCGGTCTTATTGATTCAAGCGGGTTCTGGTTTGTTCGCTAGTGACGACATTCTGCTGGAAGGTCCACTGGTTCATCTGGTGTCCGATCGCACCAGTAGCCAGCTCACCAGCATTCATGAAACCGTCCCTTGGATTATTGCCGGGCTCGTGCTTTTACACTTGGCAGCACTGGCCTACCATGTCATTGCTCGCGGTGAAAACTTGCTGTTACCCATGCTGACCGGCTGGCAAAAATCAGCGAGCACCGATATAAAAGCCAGCAATCCCTGGTTTCGCGGATTACTGGCTTTCGGCATAGTCGCACTGGCTGTGTATGCCTTGGTGAAGTACGTTTAGCGCTTCCGCCTCAAACCTAGGCTATCAGCCTTGAGCTGTTGGCCGATTTAGTCAGCACTCTTATAATCGTCATGGCAGCCTTTACAGGACTTGCCAAGCGCCTGAATCGCTGGTCCAACCTGGCCCATATCCTGGCTCGCCACCGCATCGGCCATACCCGCTGCGGCGTTCACATAACGATCCATCGCAATTTTAAATTCGGCAGGTTCATCCCAGATAGCGGCCAGCGCTTCCGTCTTACCTTCACCGCTACCAGCGGGAAATACTTGCGGTACCAGCAACGACACCGCTCGCATGCTGTTGGCATGATAGGCAAGATCTGTCGTATGAACCTGGCCTTTAAGGATGGTGCCCATGGCTTTCATATGGCCACCCACCACCCTCATCACGGCTTCGCGATAAGCGATGTCCGCATCGGCATCGGCCCACGCCAAAGGGGGCGAAAGCAGGACTGCCATCAATAGAATTATTTTGCGCATAAACACTCCGAGGGGTTATTGGGTTTTACAACCTGTGTCCGCACCATACCACTGTCACTGGCGTTTGCCGAGTCCCTCCCATCACGTTGACCCGCTACCAAATGCAACGCCTACCTGCGATCCGCAGACCTTGATTGACGTCCGACCTGGGCCTGCGTATCGTGACACTCTGAATCTAGCTGAGTCCTATCATGGCCACCAAAAAAAGTTACCCCTTCGAGCAATCTCTGGTCAAGCTGGAGAATCTGGTGGAAAAGATGGAAGCCGGCGAACTCACGCTGGAAGATTCTCTGACAACCTTTGAAGAGGGTATTCGTCTAACCCGCGAGTGCCAGCAGGCCTTGAGCCAGGCAGAGCAGAAGGTCAAGATTTTGATCGAGCAGAACGGCCAGGTCACCAGCCAGGACTTCGACACGGGGCCAGTAGGCGATGCCTGAACTGCTGAACATCTATCAGCAGCGCATCCACGAGCAACTCGACGCCTATCTACAAGATGATCAAGTCCCGGCGTCCTTACTGGCCGCCATGCGCTATGCTGTTTTCAACGGCGGCAAGCGAATTCGTCCCAGCCTGATCTATATGACGTCACTGATCCTTGGCGCAAGCCTCGAGAAAGCCGATAAAACTGCCTGCGCCATCGAGATGATTCATTGTTATTCGCTGATTCACGACGATCTACCCTGTATGGATGATGATGATTTGCGCCGCGGCCAACCCACGGTCCACATTCAATTCGACGAGGCAACGGCGATTCTCGCAGGCGATGCGCTGCAGGCCTATGCCTTCGAACTTATCGCCGGTGACGCAACACTGCCCCACAATACCCGGCTCGCTGTCATCGGGATTCTGGCCAAGGCCGCGGGCCCAGCCGGCATGGTCGGTGGTCAGGCGCTAGATCTGGCGGCGGAATCCAGACAAATTACCCATCTTGAGCTAGAGACCATGCATCGCCGCAAGACGGGCGATCTGATTTCCGCCTGCCTGGCAGCTGGGGCTCGAATAGGCGGCGCCGACCCGGCTACCGAGCAAGCGTTAATCGACTATGGCTACGCTCTGGGGCTGGCGTTTCAGGTTCGCGATGATATTCTCGATTACACGGGCGATACGCAGGTGCTGGGCAAGCCCAGCGGCTCGGATCAGGACAATGCCAAATCCACCTTTATATCGACCCACGGCTTATCTGCCGCCAGCGCCCAGCTCGACACACTCCATCAGACGGCCATCGGCGCCCTCAAACCGCTGGGCAAGACTGCCGAGCCATTGATCGCGCTCGCCGACTTTATCGCTCGTCGGGATCATTAAGCGCCAGCGCCGAGAACCTCGGCAGCATCAAAGATCCGTTCACCGACATCCTGACAACCCCTAGATCGCCGTTGCAGCCCAAAGTTCATGGGAGGCGCGAACATTTTTAGTGTAGAATCGTCAGCTTATGTTTACTGAAATCCCATTAGTTCGACCCTCAACCCCACTGCTGGACAGCATTACCGACCCGGCTGCCTTGCGACGTCTGGAAAAGCACAAGCTGCCGCAGGTTGCGGAAGAATTACGACATTATTTGCTCTATACGGTCGGTCAAACTGGCGGTCATTTCGGTGCCGGGCTCGGCGTTGTTGAGCTCACCATTGCACTACACTATGTGTTTGATACCCCACAGGATCAACTGGTTTGGGATGTCGGGCACCAGACCTACCCCCACAAAATTCTCACTGGCCGCCGCGAGCGCATGGGTAGCCTGCGGCAACGTGACGGCATTGCACCCTTTCCCTCTCGAGACGAAAGCCCATTTGATACCTTTGGCGTGGGTCACTCATCCACATCCATCAGCGCCGCGCTGGGCATGGCCATTGCTGCGCGCATGGCCGAACGCGAACAACGCACCGTCGCCGTGATCGGCGACGGTGCCATCACGGCGGGCATGGCATTCGAGGCACTGAATCATGCGGCCGACACTAACGCCGACATGTTGGTGGTTCTGAATGACAACGCCATGTCGATTTCAAAAAATGTGGGTGGCCTCGCCAAATATTTCGCCCGCATTCTGAGTAGCCGCCTGTACCTGTCCATGCGCGCCGGCAGTAAAAAGATGCTCAGCCGAATTCCCCATGCCTGGGAGCTGGCGAAGCGAACCGAAGAACATATGAAAGGAATGGTCGTTCCCGGCACCCTGTTTGATGAGCTGGGATTGAACTATATGGGCCCCATCGATGGCCACGATCTTGAAACACTTGTGACCACTCTGGAGAACATTCGAGATCTCAAGGGTCCACAGTTCCTGCATGTCATCACCCAAAAGGGCAAGGGCTACGGCCCAGCCGAAGCGTCACCGGTTGGCACGCACTCCTTGACGAAAATTGAGCCCACCCAACAAGACGATAAAAAAGTCCCCAAGGCGCTAAGCTATTCCAATATATTTGGTCGCTGGCTGGTGGAAATGGCAGACCAGGAACCACGCCTGGTAGGTATTACCCCGGCCATGCGCGAAGGCTCTGACATGATCGCTTTTTCCGAGAAGTATCCCGATCGTTACTTCGATGTGGCGATTGCTGAGCAGCATGCGGTCACCCTCGCAGCGGGTTTTGCCTGCCAAGGGGCCATGCCCGTAGTCGCGATTTATTCGACATTTTTGCAACGAGCCTATGATCAGCTGATTCATGATGTCGCCATCCAGAATTTGAATGTTTTATTTGCGATTGACCGGGCCTGCCTGCTGGAGGACGGTCCCACGCATTCCGGCGCCTTCGATTTGTCATTTTTACGCTGCGTGCCGAATCTCCTGATCATGGCTCCTAGCGACGAAAATGAACTGCGGCAGATGCTGTATACTGGATTTATGCATCCTGGGCCTGCCGCTGTTCGCTACCCCCGCGGCACTGGTCCAGGCGTCGAAATTGCGGCGCAAATGACGCAACTGGAAATCGGCAAGGCGCGACTCTGCCGAGACGGCCAACAGGTCGCCATACTGGCGTTCGGTTCAATGCTCGCTCCAGCGCTTGAGGCGGGGGAATGGCTAAATGCAACGGTAGTCGATATGCGGTTCGTCAAGCCTTTGGATGAAGCCATGCTGCGCGACTTGTCACTGAGCCATAGCATATTGGTTACGGTGGAGGAAAATACCTTGGCTGGTGGCGCGGGCTCAGCGGTGAATGAGTTCATCGCAGTATCGAATTTGCCCGTTTCGACCCTGAACCTGGGCATTCCCGACCGATTTGTTGCCCAGGACAAGCCTGCTCAAATGTTGGCTGACTGCGGCTTGAACGCGGCTGGCATCCATACCGCCATCACGGCTCGGCTGGCCGTCTTGGCAACGCCCGAATCACTTCAAGCTTTGCGCCCCTGACAGAATGACTGCGCAAGCCCACCATACACAAGGGGGAACGCCAGTGAGCAATCTGAACACCATCGAGCTAAAAGCTTTTATTCCCGCCAAAAATTTTGCCCTGTCAAAACAGTTCTATATAGATTTTGGCTTTGTGAAAGCCTCAGACGAAGAGGATGTCGCCTACTTTCATGCGGGCAATTGCAGCTTTTTGCT
Source organism: K189A clade bacterium (assembly GCA_018607725.1). GTDB lineage: Bacteria > Pseudomonadota > Gammaproteobacteria > Pseudomonadales > Azotimanducaceae > UBA4582. Next base: position 2,325 of record JABBAY010000153.1, on the reverse strand, counting down.
GCAGAATTTCTATACCCCGGCCTTAGCTGAAAATTTAATGATGCACCTGTTAGTTGAAGACATTCATGGGTGGTACCAGCAGGTCATCGATGCAGAGCTGAGCTCAAAATACGGCGTCAAGGTCACAGCAATTGTTGAGCAACCCTGGCGCATGTTGGACTTCGTGGTGACTGATCCCAGCGGGGTTCTGTGGCGAATCGGTCAAAATATCTGACCAGCAAGAGCCACTCGGGAACAGCTGTGCGCGCTCTGGTTTGCGCCTGCGACTGATCACTGCAATTCAGCAAATCCTGGCGGTGACGATCGATGTTTGGTGGCCTGTTCATAGGCATAGGCATACTTAAACAGCAGGCCTTCAGCGTAGGGTCGTGCCAGCATTTGTAGTCCCGCTGGCCACTTACCCTGAGAGAAGCCCATCGGTACTGTCACCGCTGGCAGGCCCGTGGCTGGCGCGATCAGCTGCGAATTGTCACCCTTGTATTCCGCATCAGCCTGCTCAATGGGTGCCGGTGGATGCGTCCAGCTCGGGTAAATCAGAATATCCACATTCTGCGCGTCCATCGCAGCAACAACGTCTCGAGCAAAAGCATTGCGCTGCGGATGATGCGGCCAAGTGGGGCAAGCAAGTTGCCAATTATCAGGCGCCACATCTAAGGGCTGATCCTTGAAATAATTCAGGCCCCGCTCCGCGGTCGGGTCAAATTGGCCGCTGGCCAATAACGTATTAACGTCAAGGAATGGCGCCTCATCGCCAAGACTGTTGAGATACACCCACATGTCATAGCGAAAGCGTGGACAGAAAAACGAGTCGTCATTGAGATGCGCCGATAAATCAGCTATGTCTATATCCTCCAGCACCAAGGCCCCTGCCTGACGCAAATCATTCACCGCCGCCGCGAACAGACTAGCGATTTCAGGATCCTTACCGTCGGTATCCAGCAACGCACCCAGGATGGCAATCCGCGCGCCCTTAAGCCCATTCTTGTGAAGAAATTTGGTGTAATCAGCCTCGCGCATACCTTCGACCGTAAGGGGGTCGTTAGCATCATAGCCGGCGATGGTATTAAAAATTTTCGCACCGTCTTCAACGGTACGGGTTAGGGGTCCGGCGATGTCTCTGTCGAATGCCAGCGGGATGATGCCATCGCGACTGGTCAAGCCGATGGTAGATCTGATACCAAATAGCGCCAAGTGTGATGCCGGTCCACGAATTGAATTACCCGTATCGGAGCCCATGCCCGCGACACCAAAGCTGGCTGCCACGCCCGAGGCCGTACCACCACTTGAACCTGCGGGAACTCTTGATGGGTCATAAACATTGGCCGTACGGCCAAAGGACGAAGAGACAGTCTGCCGCGGACTGAACGCCCACTCAGCCATATTGGTTTTGGCAATAATGATCGCCCCCGCTTCCCGCAGACGTCGCACCATGAAAGCATCATCGGGCGGATAGTTGTTGATCAGCGCAATAGAGCCGCCACTGGTCACCATGTCATGCGTGTCATAATTATCTTTCACCAGCAGCGGCGCACAAAACAAGGGACCAAGGGTTTCCCCTGCCGCCAACCTGGCATCCGTCGCTCGAGCTGTCGCCAACGCGGCGGAATTGCGCACCGTAATGGCATTGATACCCAGCGACTGATCATAGGTGTCGATACGTGCGAGATAGCCAGTCACGACCTGCTCGCAGGTCGTTGAACCGTTGAGTATGGCCGCTTGAATATCGGCAATCGTTGCCTCAACCAACGCCAGAGGCTGACCTGCTGGCAAGGGTTTTTCTGTCACTGTTTCCGTCTCATCATGACAACCGACAAGACTAACGAGCAACAATACAACGACAAAAAACCAGGTAACAGACATATAAGACTCTCTGGATAGCTAATCGACCCTATGCCTGATGGTAGCACAACTCGTCATATCCTAAGCCCTGCGGGCATCCTCCCCCTCAGCCACAATTGTACCGATAGTAATCCGCGTCCTCCAGCTGCCCCCGTTTTTCCACATCATTGCTGCGCGTTGCTGCCTGAACGAAGCTCAATTTCAGCAATACGCGACCTGATGCCGGATTGCGAGACAAGTGTCTGGCATGCAATCGAGCGAGGCGTAGGGGACCCGACCGGCTTCTGGGCAGAGACCCTGATTCCAATATGGCCGGCCTAGTCAGCAACCCAATTCAGCCTGCTGCCCGGCTTCCATATCCAGCAAACTGACCGCTCTCGTCAGGGTTCCCGTGGCCGCCAAGGCAATAGCAAATGACACACCCTACCTATGCTTATAGTTGGGCTTATAGTTGGGCTTATAGTTGGGCTGATGTCCGGCAATTCA
>JABBAY010000129.1 GCA_018607725.1 K189A clade bacterium | reverse complement strand
GTCATGGACAAGGTGGTCATGGACAAGGTGGTCATGGACAGGGCAGTCATGGACAGGGCAGTCATGGGGAGGGGGTCATGAAGGGCGCTCAAGTCGTCATCCGAAAGTCGTAATCATTAAAGGTATCCCTTGAATCCTAGAGGCTGATACTCGACACGCACAAGCGGCGCTGAAATTGCTATACTCGTGAACTTGTTCACCAGTTACGATTGAGCTTTCATGAGTACGTCCCCTCTTATTCAGAGCCCCACATCGGCGGCGCCAGAGATGGCTCTGACCATCGAAAATTTAACCAAGACTTATGCCAACGATTTTCAGGCGCTACGTGGCATCAGCCTGAATGTTGAGCGGGGTGATTTCTTTGCGTTACTGGGCCCCAATGGCGCGGGCAAGTCCACCACCATCGGCATCATTTTTTCTTTGATAGACAAGACCAGCGGCAAGGTCAATATTTGTGGCATCGACATCGATCAGGATTTTCCGACCGCGAAAAAGCACGTAGGCATTGTTCCTCAGGAATTCAACTTCAACGTCTTTGAAAAGGTCAAGCATATCGTCATTACCCAGGGCGGCTATTATGGTCTGCCGCGGGCTCTGGCCGAGGAGCGGGCAGAAAAGTATCTGAAAATCCTTGGTCTGTGGGATAAGCGCGACGAGACAGCCAGGTCGTTGTCTGGCGGGATGAAGCGGCGTTTGATGATCGCCCGCGCTCTGGTGCATGAACCTGAGTTGTTGATCTTAGATGAACCCACCGCAGGAGTGGATATCGAGATGCGCCGTGCCATGTGGGACTTTCTGCGCGAACTGAATGAGAGTGGCACGACGATCATCCTCACCACCCATTACTTGGAGGAAGCTGAGACCCTGTGTCGCAATATTGCCATCATCGACGAAGGCCGAATCATCCATGACGGTAGTATGCGCGACCTGCTCCGCGAGTTGCACACCGAGACATTTGTATTGGATGCGGCCCAACCGCTGCTGCCAGCGCTTGACATACCCGGCTATCCAACCGTCGTGGTAGATGCCCATAGTGTTGAAGTCGTCGTGGATAAACACCAGGGTCTGAATGCCCTGTTCGCAGAACTGTCGCGTCAGGGGATTGAGATCCAGAGCCTGCGTAACAAGACCAACCGCCTTGAGGAAATGTTTGTGAGCCTACTGCAATGAGTGCTTTTGAAACCTGGATTGCCTTTCAGACGATAGTCATCAAAGAGATGCGGCGCTATCTGCGAATCTGGCCGCAGACACTGTTGCCGCCGGCCATCACCATGACCCTGTACTTTGTCATCTTTGGGGCGCTGATCGGCTCACGAATCGGTGAAATGGGCGGTTTTTCCTACATGCAGTTCGTCGTGCCGGGCTTGATCATGATGGCGGTGGTGACTAACTCCTATTCTAATACCGTGTCGTCATTTTTTGGCACCAAGTATAACCATAGCCTTGAGGAACTGCTGGTATCGCCGACGCCTAATTGGGTGATTTTGGCGGGTTATGTGGTGGGCAGTGTCAGCCGCGGGTTACTGGTGGCGGTGATCGTCACCTGCCTGTCGTTATTCTTTGCTGACTTGCATGTCCAACATTTGGGTATGACAGTGTTAGTGGTGTTGATGACGGCAGTATTGTTCTCCATGTTCGGCTTTATCAATGCGGTGTATGCCAACAGCTTTGATGATATCTCGATCGTGCCCACCTTCGTGCTCACACCGCTGATTTATCTCGGCGGAGTGTTCTACTCGCTGGACCTATTGCCAGAGTTTTGGGCGAATGTTTCCAAACTCAATCCGCTGGTGTATGTGGTCAACGGCTTTCGTTATGGGGTGTTGGGAGTGTCAGACGTGAATGTCAGTTTTTCTCTCGGCATGATCTGTCTGTTTACAGGCGTGACGTTAGTGTTCTGCCTGCGTCTGCTCAATTCAGGATCCCGGTTGCGCGACTAACCAGTGAGGCCGATTGAGCCTCGGCACCAACGGACTAAACCTGTTTTAGCTGTCTATCTGCTTATCCGGTCCTCAGGGCAGCGATACCTTGGCGTGAGGCGATGGGATGAAACAGCCGCCTTCCATAGTGCCATCTTGGCGCCGTTTGATGATCTGCGGCAATGCGAACAGATTCGGTGACACGCCATTGATTCTAACCAGCGTCTCTGGATAGTGGTCGACCAACCCCTGAATAATACTGTCGGGCAGTGACGCCATGATCGTCACCAGATCGGTGCCTGAGACATCCAACCTGCCTTGGTGGGCGGCCGCGTCTACCGTCATGCCAAAATCTACCATTGATGAGATCAGCTGGAATACCGCCGGGAAAATTTTTCTGCCGCCACAGGCGCCAGCGGCGAACATGCTGCCGTCAGCCTGCTGAACGATCACAGGACACATATTGCACAGTGGGTGACGACCACCAACCACGGAATTGGGTCGGCCCGGTCGAGGGTCAAACCACATCATACCGTTATTCATCAATACCCCCGTGTTGGGCAGCATCACCCGTGAGCCGAAAGCCGACATAATAGTTTGAGTGTGCGACACCACATTACCGTGCCTGTCAGCGACACAGATATGGGTGGTGTTCGTCGGTATGGCTTTGTCTGGACCGTCGCCTTCACCTAAGTTCGTCAGACGATAATCATAAGCTTCAAGCAATGCGTCTGCGTAAGCCTTAAAGGTATCCAAGTCTGGCGCCGGAGGAAGATCCCGCAGCTTGCCCTGGAGCAGCGTCAGCGCATGGATCAGACTGGGTCCGGCGGTCATGGGCCCGGCTGTGTGGACCGTGGCGCCACGGTAGTTTGTGGTGGTGGTGGCCGACAACTTGGCTGCATAGGCGCTGAGATCTGCCAGAGTGATGCGTGATCCGGCGGCAGTCAGGTCTGTGACGAGGTCCTGAGCGAGCGCACCGTTGTAAAAGTCGTCAGGTCCGTGGGCTTGCAGGCGGCGATAAGTGCGCGCCAGTTCACCTAGGGGTAGGGTGGCGATGCTGCCATCAATCTGGGGCGTTGGTGGCAGACCGTCGGCGAGATAAACCCGCTGAGTCTCGGGATAGGCAGCCAAACCTCGAGCGAAACTGTTAATCTTGGCCGCGCTGAACCAGTCAATAGGCAGTCCCCACTCAGCCAGTTGGCATGCGGGTTCGATAACCTGTTGCCAGTTCATGGTGCCGAACTTTGTCAGGGCCATGGCAACACCTTTGATATAGCCCGGCACGGCCGCGGCCAGCGGTCCATGGATATTGGTGTCGCCGATCACTTTCGGCCAATTGAAGGAGTCGGCACTGTTTTCACCGCCGGCCGCTAGTGGATAATCCGCGGCTTGGGCTCCGAAGGGTGCGCGCATGCCGTACTCTACCAGATGCACCTTGTTTTCCTTGGCGAGATAGATCAGCGTGTAGCCGCCACCACCAAGGCCGCTCATCCAAGGCTCGACGGTTCCAATTGCCAGTCCGGTGGCTATCGCCGCGTCGATGGCATTGCCGCCTTGCTTGAGTATCGCGGCACCGACATCTGAGGCGAGATGGTGTTGGCTGGCCACCATGCCGTCTTCACCCAACACGCTCGATTTTCGGATCTGCCAGAATTCCTT
>JABBAY010000020.1 GCA_018607725.1 K189A clade bacterium | reverse complement strand
CCTAGCCGGGGGCGCCTAGCCGGGGGCGCCTAGCGGCGTTCCGAGGCATAAGGTTTATCTCCCAGGTAGACGACGTAGCTGCGTGACCAAATATCCTGAGCAGCGCGGCGATCTTTGTCGATTAGTGCCCAAAACAAACCAAGCCCGAAAGGTGCCATGGCAATAGTAGCTACCAGGAAGCGTGTGGTGGCCTGGTGGATGCTCAGCAGCTGCCCGGCTTCATTGACGGTTCGAATCTTCCAGACCTGCATGCCCAAGGTTTGGCCCTTGATGCGCCAAAAATACAGATAAAACAGATAAGTCTCGATGTAGCAGGTCAGTTGTACCCACACTGTCGCCAGCGGTGGTTTGTCAGGTAGTTGGCCATCAACGGTCGCGCCGCTGCCAAGTGCGGCCTGCAGCACGACCAGCGTGATCGCCCATAAGGCGAAGATCAGGAAGAAGTCATACAGTATGGCAGCAAAACGGCGTTTTAAGCTGGCGTTCGGGAAAGCATCAGACATGTCGGCATCACGGGCTTGGAGTGCGCCTAGTCTAACAGAGGTTCGATCTTTGCGCCTCGTTCTGTGCGGCGAGATCCATTAGAATAACAAGTCAGCAGAATCAATCGGTGATCTTGCCGATGAATATCCGCAGAGATGTCCGTCGCGAGCAATTTGATCCTACAGCTTTAAACAAGAGACAGGAGAGTTTGAATGGTTAATTGCTGGATTCGGCGCGTGCGCCGCGATCTATTGAGCCCGTGGCAGCAGGTGCTGATAATCGCCTTGTTAGCATTGCCTGTTATGGCCACGGCGGCGCCAACGTCATTTGCTGATTGGTTGGCCGGCGTCAAGCAGCAGGCTATGAGCCAGGGCGTTCGTGAAGTGACGATAGATCAGGCTTTCCGTGGGCTTGAGCCCGACCCACGAGTGCTGGGTTTCGATAAGAAGCAGCCCGAATTTGTTCAGACATTTGAGGCTTACTTGCGAGCGCGAGTGACGTCGAAAAAGGCCGATCAAGCGCGTCAGTACTACCAGGAAAATCGTCAAGCATTGAAGCTGATAGCGGCCAAATATCAAGTAGACCCGCAATACCTTATTGCATTTTGGGGTCTCGAATCGCACTTCGGGGGCTATCAGGGTAAATACCCAGTGATTCGTTCACTGGCGACCTTGGCCTATGATCCTCGCAGAAGTCAATTTTTCACCCGTGAGTTACTGGCAGCGCTTAAAGTGCTGGACGAAGGCCATGTCCCTCTGGCGGATTTCCTGGGTGGTTGGGCCGGTGCTATGGGCCAAAATCAATTCATGCCTTCAAGTTTTTTGAATTTTGCTCAAGATTTTGATGGCGATGGAAAGAAAAACATTTGGGACAACCGACTAGATGTGTGGGCATCTATTGCTTACTACTTACAGCAAAATCGCTGGCGCGAAGGTGAATCCTGGGGCATGCAGGTTGATATTGCAGGCTCTGTAGACTTTGACAAGTTGATGCCGGAGACGGTGTCTGGTGGCTGTCGGGCGCAGCGTAGCCATACCCGCGAACTGTCTCTTGTCGAGTGGTCCGCGTTAGGTGTGACGCCCTTGGTTGTTAAGCCTGACGATGGTCAGAAATTTGCCATGATTAAACCGGAGGCGGGCGCAACCGTGGGTTATCTAGTGGGGCCCAATTTCGGTAGCATCCTACGATACAACTGTGCCAATAAGTATGCCGTATCTATCGGTTTATTCGCCGATATGATTGCCTCAGATCCTGAGTAGGCAGCCGTGCAGAAGTTTGGCCTTGGTGGGTGTCAGACTGATAACATAAAGCTGGCGTCGCACTCTGCGACGGTCTGCTCATTGTCTGTCCGGATCATGAGGCCGCGCATCATGAAGAGTCGTCCTCGAGCTTTCAGGCAGTGACCTTCGAGTCTGACGGGCGTGCCGGTAGGCAATGAATCTTTGTAGCGCAAGTCGACCTTGGCGGTATAAGCGCGTTTGTCTTGCAGGACGAGCCAGTTCGCCATGACATCATCCAGTGCGCTGAAGATGATGCCACCATGGGTAATGCCGGTATAGCCGCAGTGTTGAGGCTGAGGCGTGAACTCGGCTCTGCAAATATTATTTTCAAGGCGAAATGTCAGGTGCAGGCCGATGGGGTTTTCCGGGCCGCAGACGAAGCAGTGGCTGGCGCTGTCGGATTGTTCGGTCACAATGGGCTCCACGGTTCACTCAAGCGCAAAGCCTACCATCGGTCAGGGCGACAAGCCCAGCAGACGATGAAAAAACGGCCGGTTCAGATATTCCCAAAAAGACGTCTTGTACATTTGGGCGGGGATTTTGTCTTGAATTTTTTGGTGCAGACTGGGTAGTTCAGACCAGTGTGTGCCCTGACGATAGTGGTGGGCGGTGTGATAGCCCAGGTTGCCGGTCATGACATTAAAGATCGGATTGATGTTGTTATACGATGCCAGAAAGTGATCCTCTGGTTCATCGAGTCCCGCATGATGTTCGTAAGTTGCCCACGCCGTGATCAGTAGACCTGTGATCATTGGCAGCACAAAGATCATCAAGGCTGCTAAGGGTCTGTACAGCAGCAGCGCGGTGACCAGCGCAATGACGGCAATGGTGTAGATCAAGTGAGTTCGATAGTGCTTGGGATGGCCCTTGCCGACCAGATAGCCGCGGTAGTAGGCAGTGCCAGCGACGATCAGCGTATATTCCCACACGCCCATCTCGGTGCCGTCTGCGCGTTTCCAGCGACTCTGGTCAAGGTCTTGATCGAGATAGTTGTGGTGATGGCCAAGAACGTGGTGCAGTAACCATAAGTTAGTGGTCACGCCCGTATGCAGTGCATAGGAAATTTCTAGTAATCGATTCCAAGGCGTCGCTTTAAAGGTCCGGGTGTGCTGGTGGTGATGATTCCAGGCGCAGATACAGCCCTTGGGAATGAGGGTTACTAGGAAGTAGGCGCCAAATACCCAAAGATTGTCGAGAGAGAAATAGAGTACGAAATCTACCAGGGTCAACAGCAGGATAAGGATTACAGGGATGCGATCAGCAGAGTTTCTAAGCACAGTTATGTCTTTACTACCACAAGTTCAGGGGTTAAATAATCTAGCGATGCCTTTATAGGCGCCTTGGCTGGGATCGTTGTGCGGGCCATGGTATAAGTGCAAGTTAGAAAAGTAAACAATCTATTTGTTCTGCCGGCGTTGTAGGGTGTGGCGTTGAGTCCGCGTCAAAGGCCTTTGTCGCTGCGCGGGACGAGCCCTTCTCGGGCTGTTAGGCGCACGAACTGGGCCAGGCAGGCGCTAAGGATTATATAAGATCGACAAAAGGTGTTCAGCATGGTTGATAAGCAGACAGCTCAGACTTCGAGCTCTCCGGTTGGAGATGGTCAGGTGATCGATTTTAACGCGGCCAAACAACCCCACGTCTTGCAGCGCAAGGAGGAGCGAGTCCAGGCCATGCGTGAGACATTCAAGGCTGTGCGCGAGGCGAGTCAGCCGAGCATGGCTCAGCCAGCCAAAACCACTAAGCCCCGCAAAAACCGCCGTAAGAAAAAGTAGGGGTCCGGCCATCCGGGGTCCGGCCATCCGGGGTCCGGCCAACCGCAAGAATTC
>JABBAY010000155.1 GCA_018607725.1 K189A clade bacterium | reverse complement strand
TAGCCAATATCGGGCCGACCTTGGCAACGCACCCGGCGATTGACAGGGTCAATATCGAAAGCACTCGCTTGAATCAATCGCGCACCGGCAAATCGGCAGAGCCGTACCAGATCGATATGCATGTCTTGTGAATCATAATGACCGGCAACCAGACCGGGCAACATGCCCGAATAAGGCGTCTCGACATCGGGACTGATCAGCGTGATCTGCAAACCAACAATAGGCTGCATGGCAAGCTTACGTAAGACGATCACGTGGCTATGACCACCGCCAAGTAATACCAGTTCTTTGGCGATAAAAGCTGACGTATTCAAATCCTATTCAACCTTGTTATCACTCCGCTGATACTGGCAATCATTATCCGGTCACTGACCGAAACACCACAGCGCAGCCCACGCCATTGAATTGACCTGCGGGTCGCATCCCGCACCTGATCAAACAACAGAGCAAACTCAAGGTGCCTGTTCGACATTTCAAAATCCTTTTTAGCTGCCTAGTGAGGCCGTGTATCGAGAAATGTACCCAGCTGTTGGATCGCCTCATCGCCTTCAGGAATTCGGCCGGCGAAAACCTGAAATACATGTGGCATCTTTGGCCAGACGGTACATTCGATAGCGCCGCCCTGCGCCTCTACCGCTGTCACCAGTCGCATCGAATCACTTAATAGTAGTTCCGTGCTACTGGCGTGGACCAGCAGCGGCGGTAGGCCCTTCAGGTCACCGAACAATGGCGACGCCAAAGGCGCCTCAGGATCACGTTGGCCTAGATAAAACCCAGCGCAGGTTTGCAGCGCTTTTGGAGTTAGCATTACGTCGGTCGCGATGTTCGTGGCCAGACTGTCACCCGTGAGCGACAGGTCGAGCCATGGCGACAACAAAATAGTCTTATCTGGCATCGGTAAGCCAAGATTCTTCAAATTTAACAGCAACGCTAAGGCGAGACCACCGCCTGCAGAATCACCACCAAGCGCGATGTTTTCAGGCTCAAAACCTTGATCCAGTAAATGCCGGTAGCATAGGGTGGCATCGTCAAGGCCAGCAGGAAACTGATGCTCAGGCGCCAAACGGTATTCCACCATGAGCACGGTCATGCCAGATGCCTGGGCAAGCCGCCAGGCCAAATTGCGATGGCTATCAGCTCCACCGGAGACGAAACCGCCCCCATGTAAATAGAGTAACACCCGCGCCGAGTCACTCACCCTCTGTCCTGATTGAACTCGAACCCACTCGCAAGGCACCCCCGCGATTACCTCGGAAGTCACGTCTACCCCCTTCGGCACGCCTGGGTTTAGGCCAGCGGCCTTGGCTAGCTTGTCACGGAACCCCGTGATATCCGCCACGTTATCAAACAGCGGTCTGATGGTTCGCGCCATAACAAGGCTAATTAGTGCGGCTCTGATACTCATAGAATGCTCATTGTCTCGATATTTGGCGCCAAAATAAAAGCGCAGATTGGGCCAGTAGTGTGCATCAACCAGATGCCAGCATCAATCCACCTGGCGGCTGGATTCTTTGCCTGTAGTTGCCATCAACGGCTAGCCCTTAACGGCTATTCATCAATACTGACATCCTGAAATTGCAACTCGTGCAGCGTGTAATACAACCCCTTCTGCGCCAGCAGCGCGGCATGGGTTCCCAACTCGCGCACAACACCGTGATGCAATACCAGCACTTGATCGGCTTCTTGGATCGTCTGCAGGCGATGCGCAATCAAAATAGAGGTCCGTCCCGCCATCAGCTTACGCAGGCCATCCTGAATTAATCGTTCAGTTTCCGTATCAATACTGGCGGTGGCTTCATCCAGAATCAGAATCTCCGGATCTGCGGCCAGGACGCGAGCGAAGGCCAATAATTGCCGCTGTCCCTGCGACAGATTAGCGCCTCGTTCGACCAGAATACTGTCGTAGCCCTCGGGCAGCCGTTCGATAAATTCATGGGCATTGACGGTCTTTGCCGCTTCGACGGCGCGCTCGCGACTGATCTTGGGGTTGCCCAGAACAATGTTGTCGAGGATCGATCCGGAGAATATATGAAAGTCCTGCAGGACTACACCGATTCGGCTGCGCACGTCCTGACTGCGTAAATCGTTCAGGTCGATATCGTCAAGAAAAATACGATCGCGATCGAAATCATAGAACCGCCCCAGCAATCGAATCATGGTACTCTTGCCTGACCCTGTAGGCCCGACGATGGCCAATTTCTCACCCGGTTGAATGACCACAGACACACCCTTGAGAATTGGTACTGCGGGCGAATAGCCAAAAGTCAGATCGCGGAACTCAACTTTGCCGCGCAGCCGCGCTGGCAACTCAACGGGGTGTGTCGGCTCATGTATTTGCTCGTCCCAATCCAACGCTTGAAAGATCCGCTCGCCGCTGGCCATCGCTCGAAACAACACATTTAATTGCTCACCCAGCATCACTACCGGCGTAAACAACATATTCATAAAGCGGGTGAACAGGATGACACCACCTAGGCTCATCTCATCCTGGACCACGGCGCCGCCGCCGTACCAGATGATGATTCCGAGGCCAACCGCGGCCAAACTATCATTGAAGGCCCCATAAGCCGTCGACAAATCGATCGAGCGATTTTCATACCCCAGGTTACGTTGGTTGATTTGAGTATATTGGTCGAGATTGTGCGCCTGCCGGTCGTTAAGTTGAACCACCTGCATGCCCGAGAGATTTTCCTGCAGGTTCTGATTCAGCGAGGAGACGGTATTACGAACCAGGCGAAATATTTCCTGAGTCGCATTCCGGAAAAAATGCGTGGCGATACCCACAACGGGCACTAGCAGCAGCAGGATCAGGGTGAGTTTAACGCTGGTAGACAACATGATGGTCAGCGCTACCAGGAATGGTACAAATTCTCCGACTAAAGCCCCCATGCCCCTGAGCATTTCATACAGCGCTTCGACATCATTGGTGACTCGCGTCATGATCCGGCCTGTGGGCACCTTATCGTAAAAGGCACTGGGCCGGCGCTCGAGGTGAGCGAACAGATCTTGGCGCAGGTCGCGTAAGGCATTCACAATCGCGCTGATCAGCGTCAACCGATGCGCGTGGCCGGCCAAGGCAGTGACACACATCGCCAACAAAAATAGCAGCCCGGCAGCAAAGATTGGCTCGAGACCCAGGTATGACTCAACCCAGCGGGTCAGCGCGATCATCCCCAGGTCAGGCATATTGCTGCTCACTTCACCGACGATAATATAGTCAACCAACACCCGACTGATGATGATTTCCATCATCACCGTCACACAGCTGGCAGCCAGGATCAGTATGGCGCTGAACGCCAGTCGAATTTTGAAAGGTTCGAGCCAGCCCATGATCCGGCGTAACAACTGCAGATTCAATACGGTACCGGAGAGTTCGGCGTCAAACATTCCGTGATCTGTCTCAGCCTTGACTTGGCTAGATTGGGTTCGCCTGGTCATCGGGGTGCCGTCACTTGCGCTCGGCGCTTAGCGGCTTGACCCGCACCCTGGGTTTGGGCTCGCTCCAGCTCGGCATAAGCGCCACCCTGACGCAGTAACTCGGCATGCGACCCCGCCTCAATAATCCGCCCCTCATCGAGGACGATGATCCGGTCGGCATGGC
>JABBAY010000189.1 GCA_018607725.1 K189A clade bacterium | reverse complement strand
ATAGGCTTTTGATATGCGGAATCTTAGTTCGATATTGGTTGATTCAGGAATACTCGCTTAATCATTGAGCGTTGGTTGTTATTTAGATAAGCAACTGACGAAGAATTGCTGCGGCTTCAAAGAAACCTTCGAAGAAAACCAATGTATCTTGGATATCCACCACACGGGTATTCAGCGAGTTATTAGGCACCTGGCGCAGCTTGAGGCTGTCGACCTACCATTACCAAATACTGAACATCACAGGAAGTGATCGTCATGAGCCACTGGCTCTATAGCCATTGTTAAACAGCGCCTATTAATCTTGCGACCAGTGTCGAACTCATGCGGAGCCTTAACACAGCGTACTCAGATCGGCGAAAATGCTGGAATCGACTTTGGTCACATCTCCCAGATGACACTGGGTGTCGGTGTTACCTTCCACTGTGCCTTCCCAGCGGGGTTCGGCAATTCCAAACCAGTCTTCATTTGTTTTAAGAGTCCCGCGTGCGCTGCCAAACGCGGTAGATTTCTCGTTAGGAGTGACGTCAAATCCACGCGTAGCCAAAGCTGCCAGATCTGCGACTCACCAATGTCGAACCATTATTGGCGGCCTGAGGTCATGGGGGTATTGTTAGTTGGCGTTTTCAAGCCGATTTTAATAGTTATTGTGCCAAGGAGTTCAAATGAAGTATTTACTCGCAACATTAACCGTCCTGATGTCCTCTATCGCTTACGCGGACCACCATGCGCCGCCGGCAGAACCGCTTGTCGTGGAGATACACGGCTGCACCCTTAATGAAGGTGTGGCACTCGCTGATGTCATCAAGGTAGGACGTGCTGAATTTCCGAAACTGTTCAGCGCTGACAAACTCAAAATGAGTTCGTATATTTGGGAAGCTGTCGCTGTTTCTCCACCGTTCCATGCGCCTGATTTAAGATGGGTAAATTATTATCCAACCTGGGCTGACTGGGATGCCAGCGAGGCAGTCTGGCGCGACCCTAAGTCTGCAGAAACCGTCGAGAGGATATTCTCGCTGATCACGTGTGACCGGCCAATGTTTGGCACTGTTCAGATGATTGCGCCGATACCTGCAGTCGAAGAAAAGTACCTAATCGCGGGTGTATGCAAACTTGAGCCCGGAAAAAGTCTGGCTGATGTGAGAAAATATCGAACTCTCGGACGCACTTCGGCGATTAATGCCGCCATTGAAGCAAATAATGGCGGGGCGTTAATTTATCCTGGCTTTGGTATGACAGGCGATTTTGACTATGTTCAAACATTAACCGGCGAAAAGTCGAGTATGGCGAAGCTGATGGACGGCGTTAGAACCGGCACAGTGGTCGCGGCTAATCAGACCTATAGCGAGATGGACAATCCTGCCACCTGTACCTGGGATTTACACCGAGCTCACGCGATTGTGCATTAATTTGCATTTCCGTCTATCAAACTCTCAGCCCTCGCGATAACTTCAGTAATTTCGCCTGGGCTTTTGGAACAAGGAATATGGGGGGCAGTTTCCACTGATGGCTGTGGCATCGAAACGCCCTCTGCCTAAATTGTGGCCCCGTGATCGAACCTGCCCCTCCCCCTTCTACCTTCTACCTATCACCAGAATTTAGTCGAGGATAAGTTTTTTATGACACATGAAATTAAAACCGAGAAAGCGCTACGTGAGTTGGTGGGCGACCCAGTACATGAACTCGTTGTTGTCAAAACAACACCAGTTATCACCGCGCCGCTTCAGCGCTATATTGAGCGTTCACCCTTTGTATGCCTTGCGACTTATGACATCGATGGTAACTGTGACCTGAGCCCAAGAGGCGATCCTCCCGGCTTTGTGAAAATACTTGATGAAAAGACAGTATTTTTACCGGAACGACCGGGTAACAAGCGACTCGATAGTGCAATCAATATCATTCAACAACCACATTTATCCTTGCTGTTCATGATACCCGGCACGCTGGAAACAGTGCGAGTCAACGGCACAGGTGTAATGACCACTGATCCTGAACTATTGTCGCTGTGTGCGGTAAACGGAAAAATCCCCGAGCTTGGCATATTGATCACGGTGGGTGAAGCGCTGGGACATTGTTCAAAAGCGCTTCGCAGGTCGAAATTGTGGGAGTCAGACTATGCTAGTCAAGATGGTGTGCCTAGTCTTACAGAATTAATGACAGGGCATCTAAACCTGGATGCGGCTTTGACTGCCGAACTCGACGAGGGAATTGATCACGACGTGTTAACTAGAATGTACTAGTGCTTTGCCCCTATTCGAACCCGTGCTCGCAGAACCAGCTAGATTCACTGTTCTAAAGCGATGGCAAGCTATCCGTCAAGCGCACAGCCAGTTAATAGTATTCCTGCCGTAATTTGCCGCTTAACCTCTACCGGAGGTAGATTCCCCTGAGTAAGGGTTAATGCGGTCAGGCATATACCACTACTTTGACACCAAGACGCAATTGCTAATGGCGTGCGACGATCCCGCTTTCGAGCTGTAGGATGAGTTTATCAAGGTAAGCGACAGGGACAAATTGACCCGGGCACCCCGCTATGCCTACTGAAACTCTCACCCCTAAAATTAATTTAGCTCGACACCATCCATCGTTCCGGCTTCACGCCAGTCCTTGAGTAGTTTATTAAAGGCATTAATGCCAGGGACATAGGTTGAATTTTGCACATTCGCTGTGGTTGGCTGACCTTCACGGTTGTAGTAACCCGGCGTGCAGTCCTGCAGGAATTTAGATGCGGCCGCACCTGACCCTGCCAGTTCAACAATATGATCGACCCATTGCTGTTCCGCCTCGATGGTTGGTTCTGCGATCTGCTTGCCGCGCTTCTTAACTTCATCAATGATGTAGCTAACATGCACAGCCTGGTCATCGAACATAGACGTCATGTTGGGGGAAAGCGCATTCTGATTAATACCAATGGTAAACCAGTTAGGAAAGCCATGGCTGCTCAAACCGTGAAGTGTTCTATAACCTTTGGCCCAGTGATCGTAAAGAGATTCGCCGTTTCGACCGAGGGTGTCAAAATCTACCCGGCGATGAGCCGCTGTGGTGATTTCAAATCCAGTGGAATAGATGATGCAATCCACCTCATATTCAACCCCATTGGCAACAACACCTTTTTCGGTAATGGCCTCGACGCCTTTGGATCCACTGACGTCAACCAGCGCCACATTGGCACGGCTGAAAGTGGCCAGGTAGTCGTCGTTAAATGTCGGCCGTTTGCAGAACTGCCGGTACCAGGGTTTTAGTTTCTCTGCCGCTTCATCATTATCACACTCGGCTTCAACTCTGGCCCTGATTTCGTTCATCTTCTGGTAGTCAGCAATCTCAGCCCGAAGTGCAATCTCTGCCATATCAAGATTACCGCTGTCAGCGTTTCTGTTCATCAATGAAAGCCCAATGCGCCGGGCGATATCCGTCCAGCCATCGTTCACCAGGTCATTGGCAAACTCCTGGCCGAATAGTACCGCAGCAAAATTCTCCCTTCGCTCGCGTTGCCAACCAGGGTTAAGGGATTTGTACCATTGCTCGTCGGTGGGTTTATTGCCTCGAAGGTCGACCGACGATGGTGTTCGCTGAAACACAAAGAGTTTCTCGGCGTGCTTGCCCA
>JABBAY010000219.1 GCA_018607725.1 K189A clade bacterium | reverse complement strand
GGTCTTTGAGGGTGGCGCGCTTGTCGAACTCTTTTTTGCCAGTAGCCAGGGCGACTTCGAGTTTGACGCGATGGCCTTTCCAATACATGGCGACGGCGACACAAGTCTGGCCCTTTTGGTGGGTGGCGGTGGCGAGGCGCGCGAGTTCCCGTTTGTGCATGAGTAATTTCCGGCTACGCATGGGTTCCGGCACCACATGCGTCGAGGCGGCGAGCAACGGTGTGATATTGCAGGCCAGCAGGAAGGCCTCGCCGTTTTTCAAAAACACATAAGTGTCCGTGAGCTGCACTTTGCCAGCCCGGATCGATTTCATTTCCCACCCGGTCAGTACCAGACCCGCTTCGAACCGCTCGTGGAGCTGGTAATCGAATTTAGCGCGTTTGTTCAAGGCGATGGTGCCAGGTGAGGTTTTGGCTTTGGTGGCGGCCATAATTACTCTCTTGTGGGGGCGTTATTATAGGCGGCAGTGTCGGAAAGTACAGGATTGGTAGCACGCCGCTGTTGAGGCGTGGGCGTAAATCACTGACAATGCGGGCTTGATGATAAATTAGCGGGTTGTTGGTATGGCATTAGGTTCTGAGTCAGTACATGGCATGTGGTCTTCCCGGTTGATGTTTATCATGGCGGCGGCCGGATCAGCCGTCGGTCTGGGGAATATCTGGCGGTTTCCCTACATTGCGGGTGAGAACGGTGGCGGCGCGTTTGTGCTGGTTTATCTGGGCTGCATTTTTTTGATCGGGGTGCCGATTATGGCGTCTGAGATTTTGCTGGGGCGAGCGGGTCGGCAAAGTCCGATCAATGCTATGCGTGATTTGGTGGCCCATTCGAATGCGAACCCCCTATGGCAGGCGATTGGTTGGATGGGTGCCCTAGCTGGCTTTATGATTTTGTCGTTTTATGCGGTGATCGCAGGCTGGGCTATGTCTTACCTGTTCCAGATGGGTTCTGGTGCGTTTACGGGTGCCGATGCGGCGCAGGCAACGACGGCATTTGACGCCTTGACCGATGATGTGGGTGCGGTGGTCGGCTGGCACACCCTGTTTATGGCGATGACCATTGCCATTGCCGCTCGGGGTGTTGGTGCCGGGCTTGAAAGCACGGTCAAAATTTTGATGCCGGCCCTGTTCTTCCTGTTGGTCGTACTGGTCATTTACTCGGCTGTGACATCCGGCAAATTCACAGCGGGTTTGTCCTTCCTGTTTTCTTTTAACATAGAGAAACTTACTTGGAATGGCGTGCTGATGGCCATGGGTCAGGCGTTTTTCACCTTGAGTTTGGGCATGGGCGCGATCATGGCCTATGGCGCTTATATGCCGAAAGATACTTCCATCATCAGCACTGCGGCGACCATCGCATTACTGGATACGGTGGTTGCCCTGATGTCAGGCATGGTGATCTTTCCTTTGGTGTTTGCCAACGGGTTAGAAACTGCGGAGGGCCCAGGCTTAATGTTTGTGACGCTACCGCTGGCCTTTGGGCAGATGACTGGCGGCGCATTTTTTGGTGCTGTGTTCTTTTTGTTGGTGACCTTCGCGGCGATTACTTCGTCGATATCTCTGGTTGAGCCGGCCATCGCCTGGCTGATTGAACGCCTGAAGACCACTCGAACCAAGGCGGCTTTGGTCGTTGGCGGCTTGGCCTGGTTGATGGGTCTGGGTAGCGCCTTTTCATTCAATGTCTGGGAAGACCTGCACTTTGTTAATGGGATGACGTTTTTCGATCTGATGGATTATGTGTCGAATAATATTTTGTTACCGCTGGGTGGGGTGCTGATCGCGTTGTTCGCGGGTTGGGGTATTGACCAGCAAATTACGCGAGATCAGCTCGCTGTCAGCCCTGGTGTGTATCAAATTTGGCGCTTTGTGACGCGTTTTATCGCGCCCACGGCGGTGTTCCTGGTGTTCTTGCTGGCATTTTTCTAAGGCTTATGCGCACTGTTAAACGATCGGCCCTGGTGCCTTATTCAACGGCACAGATGTATCACATCATCAATGATATAGGCCGCTATCCGGACTTTCTGCCTTGGTGCGTGGGCAGCGAAATCTTGGTTGCATCAGAGTCTGAGTTGGTTGCCCGTCTGGATTTAGCTCGAGGCGGTCTGTCTCAGAGTTTCACGACTCGGAATCGTCTGTCGCCACCCCATGGTGTGACCCTTGAGCTGGTTGATGGCCCGTTTACAGCGCTGTCGGGTGCCTGGGCATTGCAAGCCCTCGGCGAAGATGGTTGTAAAATCAGTATGCAATTGCAGTTTGAATTTAATAGCCGAGTGATGAATGCCGCCTTGGGGCAGGTGTTTACAGGCGCGGTGGATAAAATGGTTGAGGCGTTCTGTCAACGAGCGGATCAGCTGTATGACTGATGGCCTGGTCATTGAGGTCGTCTATATCACCCCTGACACTGAACGGGTAATGAGCGTCGAACTGGTCGCTGATGCTCTGGTGCAAGACGCTATAGTCGCTTGTGGCATCTTGCAGGCTGTGCCAGAGCTGGATCTGGAAACATTACAGGTTGGAGTTTACGGTCGTCCAGCAAGTCTCTCAACCAAGCTTGGGGCCGACGACCGAGTCGAGATTTATCGACCGCTAGTACGGGACCCGATGGCGGCGCGGCGTCAGCGGGCTCAGTCGACAGGGCAACAACGTCCTGGCCGACGCGCGAGACAAGCTCGGAATGCCGCGCTCAATAAGCCTGCCAACAGCTAGCCGGGCCGTATCTTAAGTTGTCACCGAGATCTAGGTGGCGGCCGGCGTGGGGCTAAAGTCACCGTCGAAATGACTGAGTCGTTCTTCTATGAAGTACAGGTGCAGTTCGTTAATAATGGGATAGCCACCCGCAACCTGGATCGAATAAACATAGTCCCAGCGATCCTGATTCAGCGAATCGTTAATCACCGCGTTACCAAGCACGAATCGGACTTGGCTCTTGCTCATGCCGGGCTTGAGCTTGTCGATCATGGTCTGGGTGATGACATTGCCTTGCTGGATCGTAATGCGGTGCACGCCCGGAAAGCGTAATGACGAGCAGCCGCTGGCGATGCTGCAGAGAACAAGAATCAAAATGGCTGTACTGAGGCGATGTGTAATCAATGTAGTCCTGGTCCTTCCAATGTAATGCTAAAGTCGCGATACTGGTTGCCTAGTGTATCGTGCAATGAGTCTCTTCACCATGGCTGCAGAATCTCAAGATCTTAAAGACGCGGGTCTGAAAATAACATTGCCGCGCATTAAGATCCTTCAAATCCTCGAAAGTTCGACGGTCCACCACCTGAGCGCCGAGGATGTCTATAAACATCTGCTTCAAAATGATGAAGAAATCGGGTTGGCCACTGTTTATCGGGTTTTGACCCAATTTGAGTCTGCTGGACTGGTGATACGCCATCATTTCGAAGGTGGGCACTCGGTGTTCGAGCTCTCTAGCAATGATCATCACGATCATCTGGTTTGCGTTAAATGCGGCTTGGTTGAGGAGTTCCATGATGAGGAGATCGAACGGCGGCAGGAAAATATTGCTAGGGAACGGGGCTTCGAGCTCACAGACCATAACCTTAATCTCTATGGCCTGTGCCCTAAATGTCGCTAAAGATCTTGGATAGCCAACGCTGAG
>JABBAY010000035.1 GCA_018607725.1 K189A clade bacterium | reverse complement strand
TCGTCATCCTTAACCGCAATACCACACGCTCTGATCCGGAACTGCAGGCCGAGGCCGTCGAGATGGCGGACAATCTGGCCCGCGCTTACTCACGGGAGGTGATTAGAAAATTAAGGGACGAACTCACACTGTTGCTAAGCGATCTTAGCTATTCAAAGCCAGAAGTCGGCTCTGATAAGGGCCATAACCCAAAGGTCTAATCGGCTTTTCATGGTTCGGCCGCAATTTTCCACTAACTGCTGAGGCCATCTGGCCGACACGCGTGTATAATTTTGCCTTTCTTAATATTCGCCTGCACCTAAGGCCCAATGATGATGTTGACTCGATGAATAAATACCAACCTCAAGATATAGAGCAAAGCTGGTATCAGCGCTGGGAAGCCAACGATTACTTTGCGCCTCAGGGCAATGGCACACCCTTTGCGATCATGATACCGCCGCCCAACGTGACCGGGACCCTGCACATGGGCCACGCATTTCAGCACAGCCTGGTGGACTCGATCATTCGGTATCGTCGCATGAAGGGTGATCAGACCCTGTGGCAGATGGGCACCGACCACGCGGGCATTGCAACTCAGCTCCTGGTGACCGAACAACTGGCCGCCCAGGGTATCCGACCGTCAGATCTGGGCCGGGAAAGGTTCCTCGAGAAGGTTTGGGAGTGGAAAGCCGAATCGGGTGGTAAAATATCTCAGCAACTGCGGCGCCTCGGCGCTTCGCTGAATTGGAAAACCGAACGTTTCACCCTCGACGAGGGGCTGTCGCAGGCGGTACTGGAGGTTTTTGTTAGACTCCATGAAGACGGCTTGATTTATCGCGGCAAGCGCCTGGTCAACTGGGACCCGGTGTTGAAAACATCGATCTCTGACCTGGAGGTCGAATCCAGCGAAGAAAAAGGCCATATCTGGCACCTGCGCTACCCGCTGGTCGAGACCAATAATGTAGCTGACACTGACAACTACCTGGTGATTGCCACCACCCGCCCAGAAACATTATTGGGCGACTCAGCCGTAGCAGTTCACCCCGACGATGCGCGTTATAAGCATCTTGTTGGCCGCGAAATCGCCTTGCCATTAACTGACCGCAAAATTCCCATCATTGCGGATTTTTATGTGGATCAAGAGTTCGGTACTGGCTGCGTCAAAATCACGCCCGCCCATGACTTCAATGATTATGATGTAGGCAAACGCCACGATCTGGCGATTATCAATATCCTCAACGATGACGCCACGCTGAATGATGCGGTGCCTGAACGTTACCGGGGGCTTGATCGATATGCGGCCCGCAAACTCGTTGTCGCCGAACTTGAAGCACTGGGCCTGGTGGATAAAATTGAAGATCACCTGATGGCCGTACCCCGAGGAGAAAAGTCAGGGGTCGTGGTGGAGCCTTATCTCAGCGACCAATGGTATGTCAAGATCCAACCTCTGGCTGACCCCGCTATCAAGGCGGTCGAGAATGGCGATATCCAATTCATTCCCCAGAACACTGAGAATACTTACTATGCCTGGATGCGCAACATTCAGGATTGGTGCATCAGTCGCCAACAATGGTGGGGACACCGAATACCCGCCTGGTATGACGACGCCGGCAATGTCTATGTGGGCCGCTCAGAAGCCGAAGCCCGAAGCAAACATGGACTTGCCGCAGACCTTAGATTGTCTCAGGACGACGATGTTCTCGATACTTGGTTCTCATCAGCACTGTGGACTTTCTCGACCCTGGGATGGCCCGAACATACGCCGGCACTGAAAACCTTTCACTCCACTGATTTAATGGTCACCGGGCACGACATCATTACCTTTTGGGTTTCCCGGATGATCATGATGAGCCTTAAGTTCACGGACCAGGTACCCTTCCATAAAGTTTATATTCACGGCTTGGTGACAGATGCCGACGGCCAGAAAATGTCCAAGTCAAAAGGCAACGGCCTTGACCCGCTGGATATTGTCGACGGAATCAGTCTCGACGACCTGGTGAAAAAAAGAACGGCAAACTTGCTTCAGCCAAAAATGGCGCAACGTATCGAAAAAGCCACCCGCAAAGAATTCCCTGACGGCATCAAGGCCTACGGGACTGATCCGCTGCGCTTCACCTTCTACTCCATAGCGTCTTCCGCACGGGCTGTACGATTCGATATGAATCGCGTTGAGGGCTACCGAAACTTCTGCAACAAACTTTGGAATGCCGCCAACTTCGTCTTCATGAACACCCAGGATCAATCCATCACGGGCACCATGGAACTGAGCGTGATCGATCGCTGGATTCTTTCCAGCTTTCAGGACACTGCAGCAGCAGTCAACCTGGCGATGGAAACCTATCGCTTCGATCTCGCTGCCAAGGCCATCTATGAGTTTGTCTGGGATGAGCTATGTGACTGGTACCTGGAGCTCACCAAGCCGCTCTTGTTGGCCTCCGATGTCAGCCCCGAGCTGCAGCGAGGCGCCCGCCACACACTGTTGAGCGTACTCGAGCAAACCCTGCGTCTAGCACACCCGTTTATCCCCTTCATGACCGAGGAAATTTGGCAGCAGATACCTACATCTATTCGTGGTCAAGGCGAGACCATCATGCTTGAGGCTTTTCCTGAAGCCGATCCCGCAGCGATAGATAGCGAAGCTGAAGCTGACATCCAATGGATTAAGTCGATCGTCACCGGCATCAGAAATATTCGTGGCGAGATGGATATCTCCTTCGCCCAGCCCATCCCGGTGCTCTTTGCTAACGGCCAAGATCAGGACCAGCGTCGGCTCGAAGCCTATCGTCCCCTCCTGACGTTCCTGATTAAGCCAGAGCGACTGCATTGGCTCAATCCCAGTGATGAAATACCCGTATCAGCGACTCAACTCGTTGGCGATATGCAACTCCTGGTACCCATGAGTGGCTTGATCGATAAGGATGCTGAAATCATCCGCCTCGACAAAGAGATCATTCGCAAGCAGACCGAAGTCGAGCGTGCGCAGGCTAAAATCAACAATCCAAGCTTCGTTGACAGGGCGCCAGCAGAAGTAGTCCAGAAAGAAAAGGACAAGGTGCAGGATCTGGGTCATGCGATCGCACAGTTGTTGGAGCAAAGAAAGCGCATCGTCAGCTTGTAACACTGAGTGCACACAACCGCAGCTACAGCGCATTCTTGCGGCTTGCACTTATCAATATAACAATGATCTCAATCACTAAATTGCAGGAGTTCTCTACGAAAAACCCTTAGCTACTTTTGCACCTAAATGCTTTGGACGCCCGTTCATAATTCTGCCAAATTAACTCAGCATTGTGCAAAATTTCCTCGCGCCAGGACGGCTCGAGGAAAATGATAGTTAGCGATTATAGGGAGTAGCAAATGTCAAACAGACAGTCAGGAACAGTCAAGTGGTTCAATGACGCGAAGGGTTTTGGGTTTATCGAGCGGCCAGATGGTGAAGATGTTTTCGTCCACTTCAGATCCATTCGCGGAGAGGGCTACAGAACGCTAAAACAAGGCGCCCAAGTGGAATTCAATATCACTGAAACTGACAAGGGCTACCAAGCGGAAGATGTAGCCGAGGCCTAAACAACCGACCCCCAGGATAACCCTAAAAACAGCGCCGTTCGATCAATTGAAGCTTTGATCGAACGGCTTTGATCGAACGGCTTTGATCGAACGGC
>JABBAY010000213.1 GCA_018607725.1 K189A clade bacterium | reverse complement strand
ACTGTTGCTATTATTGCTACCGTATTCAGGCCGACCGCCGCCATTGCCGCCACCGGTGTTGCCACCGCCATCACCACGACCGCCGAGCATTTGCATCTCATTGGCAATAATCTCGGTGGTATAGTGTTTCTGACCATCCTTTTCCCACTGGTTGGTTCGCAACGCGCCCTCGATATAGACGCTGGAGCCCTTCTTCAAATATTGCCCCGCGATTTCGGCAAGCCGATTGAAGAAGACAATACGGTGCCATTCAGTACGCTCTTGCTGCTGGCCTGAATTTTTATCCTTCCAGGACTCAGTTGTCGCAATGCTGATGTTTGTTACTGCGCTGCCGTTTGGCATGGAGCGCGTTTCAGGATCATTGCCCAGATTACCCACCAAAATAACTTTATTGATACCTCTTGCCATTCTGCTCTCCTCGTTAATTATACTGTCGCGACAACAGCCTATTGAAGGGCTGCCAATCCCTCGCGCTCTAATTCATTCAGCGCACTTTCGTCCAGCTGATCCTTATCAATCTTCAAATAAGCGACTTCCTCACCTTCGAGCACCACAACATCCGTCACACCGGTGACAGATAATAACGCGTCTGCGACCTCTTTGGCACTGAGTTGCGCGAGTTGAGCCAAATGAAACACTCGACTGCCTAAGTTGCCGGTTTTCTTCAGGTGCAGCGAAACCAGAAACCAACCGATGCAGAGGGCAGCGTTCACGTACAACAAGTGGGTCATATCGCCACCAGACAGCAGCAAACCACCAAGCGCACCGCCACAAAAGGCGCCGGCGAACTGCGCAGTCGAATAAACACCCATCGCCGTACCTCGTGCACCCGCTGGTGCCGCACGACTCACTAGGGCGGGCAATATGACCTCGAGCAGGTTAAACGCCATGAAAAAGACCGCCATTGCGATGAGTACTGGGTAGAAATTCTGAACGTACACGAACAGCAACATCGACAGCGTAAAGCCGCCAATCATCAGCAGCAGCATGCTTTTGGTCAAGGCGGGTTTATCCGAGAGCCACATAAACGGCCCCATCAACACAAAGGTCGTTAGCAACAAGCCAAAGTAAACCAGGGAATGATCGGCAGTCTGGATTTCACCGGTCCCTGTTAAGAGCGCGGGAAACACCAGAAAACCTGACATCAGCAGGTAATGCAGCATAAACACGCCCAACACCATGCGGCGCAGATCGGGGCTCGCCGTAATCTCCAGCAATCGCTCAGGCCGAAGACCAATTTCAGGATTGCGGACAACCAACTTCGCATCTGGAATCAAAGTGAACAGCACCACAATGCCGACCACCCCACTGATCGCGGCAAAATAGAAAATACCCGACAAACCCGTCCGCACAAACACCGCCGGACCCGCCACCAGGGCAACGGCAAAACTGGCCCCGATACTGATGCCGACAATTGCCATAGCCTTGGATCGCTGGTCGACCCGCGTGACATCCGATAGCAACGCCAACAAGGCGCTGGCAATAGCACCACAACCCTGAAGCAGCCGGCCCACAATGACACCGATGATCGTATCGGCATTAGCGGCAACTAAACTGCCAAGGATAAACATCAATAGCCCGGCCAGAATGATGGGTTTTCGGCCGAATTTATCCGACAACAACCCCATTGGAATCTGCAATACCGCCTGCGACAAGCCATAAACTCCCAGCGCTAAACCAATCAGCAGCGGCGTCGACAAAGCCAAGTCAGCGCCCACCGCTGGCAGTACCGGCAGAATCATAAAAAGGCCCAGCATTCTAATAATATAAAGCAAGCCGATCGAGACTGCGGCGCGCAATTCCTGTCTATTCATAAAATGATTCGGTTTATGGCGACGAAAGCATCACTGTAGAGTTGCGGTGGGTATGTCAAACATAGGACAATCCGGTCGTCGCGGATGATAGCAAACTCCAGCTTCTACTGACACTCGAATGAATCGATCTCTGAGTAAACTTACAGCATATTCTCGCGGTCAGGCTGTTAGTATACCCACACCTCACTGAGTACGTTTTTCCTCATGGACACTATTTCTATCCGTGGCGCCAGGACACATAACCTGGCTAATATCGATCTGGATATTCCCAGAAACAAACTGGTCATCATTACTGGTCTGTCTGGCTCGGGAAAATCCTCCTTGGCGTTCGATACCCTCTACGCTGAAGGTCAAAGACGTTACGTTGAGTCACTCTCTGCCTATGCTCGCCAATTTTTATCACTGATGGAGAAGCCTGACGTTGACCATATCGACGGTCTGTCGCCCGCAATCTCTATCGAGCAAAAATCGACTAACCATAATCCGCGGTCGACAGTGGGCACCATTACTGAAATTTACGATTATCTGCGGCTACTGTTCGCGCGAGTCGGTGAACCTCATTGCCCACAGCATGGTCGACGCCTGGAAGCCCAGACTATCAGTCAAATGGTTGACCAGGTTATGGCGATTCCCGAAGGCACGGGCCTGCTACTGTTGGCACCGGTAATCAAGGCACGCAAGGGCGAGCACCTGCATCTGTTCAGCCAGCTGCGCGCCCAGGGATTTGTTCGCGCTCGAATTGATGGCATCGTTGCGGATCTAGACGATTTACCCGATCTGGACAAAAATAAGCTGCATACGATCGAGGTTGTGGTCGACCGGTTTCGCGTTCGCGAGGATCTGTTAACTCGCCTCGCGGACTCCTTCGAGACGGCAGTCAACCTATCGGAAGGGCTTGCCGCGATTGCCTACTTGGACGGTGGCCAACCGGACATTGTCTTTTCCTCCCGCTTCGCTTGCCCAGAATGCGGGCACTCGATCACAGAACTCGAACCCAGACTGTTCTCTTTCAACAACCCAGCAGGTGCCTGCCCGGGCTGCGACGGTATTGGCATCAAGCAGTTTTTCGATGTTCAGCAAATTGTTTTCGACGATGAGTTGTCCCTGGCAGAAGGCGCTATTCAGGGCTGGGATCGCCGTAACGTCTATTACTATCAGATGCTAGCATCGATCGCAGACCATTTTGAATTTTCGATGACAACACCGTTTGGTGAGCTAGAACCGGGCCAGCGCCAGACTATCCTGTACGGCAACGAAGCCGAAATGATCCAATTTCGTTACGTCAACGACAAGGGCGACACCTATACGCGAGCCCACCCCTTCGAAGGCATCGTGCCTAACATGGAGCGCCGTTATCGCGATACGGAGTCGGGTCTGGTTCGAGAGAATTTAGCCAAGTTTATGAGTACGCAACAATGTCCTTCTTGCGCGGGCACGCGCTTGAATCCCGACGCTCGGTCGGTCACCATCAACGGCCGGTCTTTATCTGAAATTACTCATTGGTCTATCAAGGAGACGCTGGATTATTTTTCCACACTGGCACTGCAGGGGCAACGGCAACAGATCGCTGAAAAAATTCTGCAGGAAATCAGCGCCCGCTTGCGTTTTCTGATTGATGTTGGCCTGAACTATCTATCGCTGTCACGAAGCGCGGACACGTTGTCAGGGGGTGAAGCCCAGCGTATTAGGCTCGCGAGCCAAATTGGTGCGGGCCTGGTGGGCGTAATGTACATTCTCGACGAACCGTCGATTGGCTTACACCAACGAGATAACCAACGACTCCTCAATACTCTGACGCATCTGCGTGACATCGGCAATACGGTGATTGTGGTGGAGCACGATGAAGAAGCCATTCGCGCCGCCGATCACATTGTCGACATCGGTCCCGGTGCGGGCGTTCATGGTGGGCACGTAATTGCCCAAGGTAAGCTCAACGATATTCTCAACAGTGAGGCTTCGATTACTGGTCAATATCTATCAGGTAAGCGTCAGATTGCAGTGCCGACTCAGCGACAACCCGCGGACCCTGATAAGCAACTTCGTATCTTCGGCGCGTGTGGTAATAACCTGCAAAAGGTGAACCTGAATATTCCTATTGGGTTGATGACTTGCGTCACCGGCGTATCCGGATCGGGTAAGTCGACGCTGATCAACGGCACCTTATACCCTATTGCGGCCAAGGCGTTAAATGGGGCGACTAATCCTCAGACCGCACCCTTTGATTCTATCGAAGGCATTGAGCATTTGGATAAGGTGGTCGATATCGATCAAAGCCCCATCGGACGAACACCGCGCTCAAACCCGGCGACCTATACCAATATCTTTACTCCGATCCGTGAACTGTTTGCTGCAACATCGGAGGCTAGATCCAGAGGCTACAAGCCCGGACGTTTCAGCTTCAACGTCAAAGGTGGGCGTTGCGAGGCCTGTCAGGGCGACGGCCTGATCAAAGTCGAAATGCACTTCCTCGCCGATGTTTATGTGACCTGCGATGAATGTCGCGGCAAACGCTACAACCGAGAAACTCTCGAGGTGCTCTATAAGAACAAGAGCATTCATGAAATTTTAAGTTTAACTGTTGAAGACGCGCATCAGTTTTTCAATGCAGTGCCTATGATAGAGCGCCGTTTACAAACCTTAATGGACGTTGGACTTGGCTATATTCGCCTGGGTCAGAGTGCCACAACGCTATCAGGCGGCGAGGCGCAGCGGGTTAAGTTAGCCCGAGAATTGTCTAAACGTGATACCGGTCAGACTCTCTATATACTTGATGAGCCTACCACTGGCTTGCACTTCCACGACATTAAACAATTGCTGGAAGTCCTGTCAAAGCTGCGCAGTCACGGCAACACGATTGTCGTTATTGAGCACAATCTGGATGTCATTAAAACGGCCGATTGGATTATCGACCTGGGACCCGAAGGCGGTTCAGGCGGTGGCGAGATCATTGCCAGCGGCACCCCGGAAGATGTCGCCGCGTGTCCGCACTCTTTCACCGGACAGTTTCTAGCTGACGTATTGCTCGCCGCCAGCGACCGTGACAAGCAAATCGCCGTTAACTAAACGTGCAACAAACGATGTATTTCGGCGCCTAAACAGGGTGTAAGCGCCCACTCACATCAAGCTTTATACGCGGCCTGGACTGCGCCGGTAGCAACGCCTCGATGAATCGGTGCGTTATATTGTGACAGTACCGCTTCTAACGCATTAACGCAGAACAGCACATTTTTTGGGTTGCTGGCAAATCCCATTAAACCGATTCGCCAGACGCGGCCGGCCAGACTACCCAGGCCAGCGCCAATTTCCAGATTGTACTGTTGCAGCAATTGCTTGCGCACACTGGCCTCATCAACACCTTCAGGTACGCTGACCAGGTTCAACTGCGGCAACCGCTCGGCTTCTGGAACAACGAATGTCAGTCCCATGGCTTCTAGCCCAGCTTTCAGCGCATTATGATTCCGTGCATGGCGACTCCAACTCGACGCCAAACCTTCTTCGTGCAACACCACTAATGCCTCATGCAACCCATAGAGTGCATTGACCGGCGCCGTATGATGATAACTACGTGTTTGCCCTTCACCCCAATAACCCATGACCAGATTCAAATCTAAAAACCAGGAACTCACGGGTGTCTTTCGAGATTTGATGGTTTCCACAGCGCGTTGACTCAGGCTGATAGGTGATAAGCCAGGCGCACAAGACAGACATTTTTGCGTGCCGCTGTAGGCCGCATCCGCGCCCCAAGCATCCAATGCAACCTCGGTGCCCCCTAAAGACGTGACGCAATCAACGATGGACAGGCAGTCATGGGCCTTGGCTAGCGCGCACAATGTCTGCGCATCGGACTGCACGCCCGTCGATGTCTCGGCATGCACAAACGCAACAATTTTTGCGTCTGGGTGCTGGCGTAGCGCCGCCTCCAACTGTTCAGGATCAATAGCCCGGCCCCAAGTTTGCTCGACGATGACAGCTTCGCCGCCGAGTCGCCGCACGTTTTCAGACATTCGCCCACCAAAGACACCGTTTTGACAGACGATGACCTTATCCCCTGGCTCCATCAGATTAACGAAACAGGTTTCCATACCCGCTGAGCCTGGTGCCGAAACGGGTAGGGTCAGTTCATTTTTAGTCTGGAACGCATACTGCAACATACCCTTGATTTCATCCATCATACGAATGAACTCAGGATCCAGGTGGCCTATGGTCGGCCGCGCCATCGCTGTTAATATTCGCGGATTGACATCAGAGGGCCCGGGGCCCATTAGTGTTCTCAACGTGGGTACAAACGATTGGTACATCGGCGCTACTCCTGACGCAAAAAGACCGGGAATCCCCGGTCTTTTTACTTTAATTGAAGCTTATTCATTAATTGAACTTCGAGCTATTCGTCGTCATCTATCTCTTCGACATTGTCGAAGTCGGGAATCGGACGATCGACCATTTCCACAAACGCCATAGGTGCTTTGTCACCAGTACGGAATCCACACTTCAAAATTCGAGTGTAACCGCCTGGGCGCTCTGCATACCTTGGACCGATTTCTGTGAATAGCTTACCCACCATTGCCTTATTACCAGTCCGAGCGAAGATCAATCGACGGTTCGCGACTGAATCAACTTTCGCAATGGTAATCATCGGCTCAGTAACCCGACGGAGTTCTTTCGCCTTTGGCACTGTGGTTCTGATGACTTCATGCTCGAACAACGAGCAAGCCATATTTTTAAACATCGCTTTACGGTGCGATGTATTTCGATTTAATTGTCTACCGCTCTTTCTATGGCGCATGACCTAAGTTCCTGAATTACTATCTATAACAATCTGAATAATTTGTACCAGCGAGTATCACGTTCAGTCGCCCGGTACACACCAATGCTGCTTAACCCAATAACCGGTCATCACCACGTAAGCTGGACGGTGGCCAGTTTTCTAAACGCATACCCAAAGATAGGCCCCTGGATGCGAGGACGTCCTTGATCTCTGTCAGAGACTTCTTACCTAGGTTCGGGGTTTTTAACAGCTCAACCTCTGTACGTCGGATCAAATCACCGATGTAGTAGATATTCTCTGCCTTTAAACAATTCGCAGAGCGAACTGTTAATTCTAAGTCATCAACCGGACGTAATAAAATCGGATCAATTTCATCTTCGTGCTCAATAACCTCTGGCTCGTTCTCACTCTCTAAATCAACAAATACAGTAACCTGCTGCTGAAGAATGGTGGCTGCCCGACGAATAGCTTCCTCGGGGTCAATCGTACCATTGGTTTCGAGATCGATAATCAGTTTGTCAAGGTCTGTACGTTGCTCAACCCGGGCACTATCCACTTTGTAGGCCACACGTCGAACTGGACTGTAAGAAGCATCGAGCAACAGGCTACCGATGACGCGCTCGCGCTCTTCGTCCAGCATTCTGACATCAGCCGGTTCATAACCGCGACCGCGACCGACCTTAACGATCATTTTCAAGTGTCCGGTATCGTTCAGCGTCGCAAGCACGTGATCTGGATTGGTAATCTCAACGTCATGGTCAAGTATAAAATCACCAGCAGTAACCGCGCCAGGACCTTTTTTGTCGAGATGCAATTCCACTTCGTCACCTGAATTCAGTCGGATTGCCACACCTTTGAGGTTCAGCAGAATCTCAATAACGTCTTCTTGAACGCCTTCCAGTGTGCTGTATTCGTGCAAAACACCATCGATCTCAGCTTCGATAATCGCGCAACCAGGCATGGAGGACAATAGGATTCGACGCAGGGCGTTGCCAAGCGTGTGACCAAAGCCACGCTCTAACGGTTCCAAGATCACAGTCGCGCGCGTCTCGCTAATCTGCTCTACCTGAATATGTTTTGGCGTTAAAAACTCTAATGACGAATGGGCCATACTTATACCTTTTAAAGAACTTTGCTTAATTGGACTCGTTAAATTTGCTTAATGAGCATCACTGTCCAGGACCGGGCTAAATCGCCCGATTACTTCGAGTACAGTTCCACAATAAGACTTTCATTGATTTCTGCAGGTAGCTCTTCACGCTCAGGGAAGCTTCTAAAGACGCCTTCCATTTTATCACTATTAACTTGAATCCATTCGCATGCTGATCGATTCGAGTTCAGCGCCAAAGCACCCTGAATACGCAATTGATTGCGGGACCTTTCACGAACAGTCACAGTGTCACCGACCTCAACTTGGTATGAGGGAATGTTGATCACGTTGCCATTCACTAAAATCGACTTGTGCGAAACAAGTTGACGACTTTCTGCGCGGGTTGAACCGAAGCCCATACGATAAACTACGTTATCCAGACGACGTTCGAGGATCACCAACAAATTTTCGCCGGTAGCGCCTTTCTGACGGTCAGCTCGCTTGTAGTAGTTTCGGAATTGCTTCTCGAGAACACCGTAGATACGACGTACTTTTTGCTTTTCACGTAACTGGACCGCGTAGTCCGAGAGGCGACCGCGACGTGCTCCATGCATGCCTGGTGTGCTTTCCATTTTGCACTTTGACTCAAGGGGACGCACGCCACTCTTGAGATACAGGTCAGTCCCTTCTCGTCGCGCGAGCTTACACGTTGGTCCGATATATCTGGCCATTTTATTAGTTCCTCAATTACACCCGACGTTTCTTGGGTGGTCTGCAACCATTGTGGGGGATAGGGGTTACATCCGTAATGTTTGTGATCTTGTACCCCACAGAGTTCAGTGCCCGCACGGCGGCTTCACGACCGGGGCCTGGTCCCTTAACGTACACTTCAAGATTCTGCAAACCATAGTCTAACGCAGCAGTGCCAGCACGTTCTGCGGCAACCTGAGCTGCGAAAGGCGTACTCTTTCGAGCACCTCTAAAACCAGAACCACCCGCTGTCGCCCAAGAAAGCGCTCCACCTTGGCGGTCAGTAATAGTAATAATGGTGTTATTGAAAGATGCATGGATATGAGCCAAACCATCGACAACCTGACGCTTACCTTTGCGCTTGGCTGGAGCTGGAGTAGTTTCTGTATCAGACATATCAGTCACTTCGCTTTAAATTTGGTTTTTTGTTAATTCGTTACTTGCGGATAGGTCGGGTTGGACCCTTACGCGTACGAGCATTCGTTTTAGTTCGCTGGCCATTTACGGGCAGGTTACGTCGATGACGAATCCCGCGGTAACAACCCAAATCAAGCAGGCGCTTGATGTTCAACTGAATACCACGCCGCAAGTCACCTTCGACAGACAGCTTGGTAATTTCAGCACGCAACTTATCGAGATCGTCTTCCGACAGATCCTGAACTTTCGCGGTCGGATTAACACCTGCCTCAGCACAAAGGTCACGGGCAGTCTTACGCCCTATACCAAAAATATAAGTGAGGGATATTACTGCATGCTTGTTATCGGGAATATTAATCCCAGCTAAACGAGCCATTCAAACGCTCCTATCAAATACCGTATGGCGTCGACTAACCTTGACGCTGCTTATGCCGTGGTTCTGAACAGATTATTCTGACAGCACCTTTACGTCGGATCACTCGGCAGTTCCGACACATCTTCTTTACTGAAGCTCTTACTTTCATCTATATGCTCCAATCGTCTTATTGACGTCCAAAATTCTGTAAGTTGGATTTCTTCATCAGCGATTCATATTGATGGGACATCAAGTGAGTTTGCACCTGAGCCCAGAAATCCATCACCACTACTACCACAATCAACAGAGCTGTTCCGCCGAGTTGGAAAGTCACATTCAACTGGACTACCAATATCTGCGGCAACAAACACACGCTGGTCATATACAAGGCACCAAACAACGTTAAACGCGTCAATATAGTGTCAATGTGCTTAGCCGTTTGCTCACCCGGCCTATATCCAGGGATAAACGCCCCTGACTTCTTCAGGTTGTCTGCGACTTCCTTCGGATTAAACATAATTGCTGTGTACCAAAAGCAGAAAAAGATAATGCCCGCTGAGAACAAAATTAAATTCAACGGCTGCCCCGGTGCAATCTGCAAACTGATATCTTGTAACCATTCCATGCCCGGTGACTGACCAAACCACTGGCCAATCGATGCTGGGAACAGCAATAAACTACTGGCAAAAATCGCTGGAATCACACCTGCCATATTCACCTTCAGTGGCAGATGGCTCGATTGCGCCTGGTACAACTTACGGCCCTGTTGGCGCCGCGCATAATTAATCGTAATTCGTCTCTGACCACGTTCAACAAACACGACAAACGCGACCACAAATACCGCTAATACTGCTATTCCTAGCAACCCAAGGATAGCGATCTCACCTTGCCTTGCCTGCTCAAACGATTGGCCGATCGCACCGGGAAATCCTGAAACGATACCGGCAAATATAATAATCGAAATTCCGTTACCAACACCCCGTTCCGTGACCTGCTCACCCAGCCACATCAAGAACATTGCACCTGTTACGAGGGTCGACACCGCAACAAAGTGAAACGCAAAATTGCCCGAATATGACAAACCCTGGGACGCCAACCCGCTACTCATGGCCAAACCTTGTACTGTTGCCAGTACCAGCGTTCCGTAGCGCGTGTACTGCGATATTTTGCGTCGCCCGGCGTCACCTTCTTTTCGTAACTGCTGTAGTGACGGTGTTGTTGCCACTAACAGCTGGGTAATGATAGATGCCGAGATGTACGGCATGATGCCCAACGCAAAAATACTCATTCTTTCCAGCGCGCCACCCGAGAACATATTAAACAGGTCCAGGATGCCACCTTGGTTCTGATCGAACAGCGATCGCAGTCGCTCAGGGTCGATACCAGGTATCGGGATGTGACTGCCAACCCGATAGACAATAATCGCCAGCAGCACATACCAGAGACGCTGTTTTAGTTCAGTTAAGCCACCACCCGTAGCGGGCGCTGCTTTCTTTCTCTGGGCGACTGATGTTGCCATAGGGGGCCAGTTACTCTTCTATCTTGCCGCCAGCAGCTTCAATAGCTGCTCGCGCGCCTTTGGTTACGCCAATACCCTTGAGTGTGACGGCCTTGTTGATCTCACCAGACAGCATGACTTTGGCGCGCATCATACTCTCTTTAATCAAATCTGCATCCTTTAACGCTTGCAAATCGATGACGTCGGCGTTCACTTTGCATAATTCAGACAAGGTCACTTCGGCCATGACCTTAGCCATTCTTGAAGTGAAGCCGAATTTCGGCAAACGCGCCTGCAAAGGCTGCTGACCGCCTTCAAATCCTGGACGAATGCCGCCGCCTGATCGAGACTTTTGGCCTTTATGACCACGACCGGCAGTCTTACCCGTACCGCTACCGATACCGCGACCTACTCGCTTAGCTGCATGCTTACTGCCTGCGGCTGGCTTTAATGTATTTAAACGCATCTTCGAAGCTCCTAGTTGCCTTCGACGCTAACCATGTACGACACTTTATTGATCATGCCGCGATTCGCTGGTGTATCGATGACCTCAACGGTCTGGTGAATTTTTCTCAAACCAAGACCTTTCACGCAGGCCTTATGATTCTTCAGTCGACCGATCGTACTCTTGGTCAACGTCACCTTAATTGTATTTTCGTTAGCCATTGTCTACTTGCCCATCATTTCATCAACGGTCAAGCCACGCTTTTCAGCAATTGACTCGGGTGCCCGCATGGTTTGTAAACCTTTAAACGTTGCACGAACAACATTCACAGGATTGGTTGAACCGTAACACTTCGCCAGAACGTTATGTACACCAGCTACTTCCAATACCGCTCGCATAGTCTTACCGGCAATAACACCGGTACCATCAGATGCTGGTTGCATAAAAATCTTTGATGCGCCATGGCGTGCCGAAATCGGGTACTGAATGGTTGTGCCATTCAGATCAACGTGGATCATATTACGACGAGCTGCCTCCATAGCTTTTTGGATAGCCAATGGCACTTCTCGGGCCTTGCCGCGACCGTAACCAACACGGCCATTACCGTCGCCGACAACTGTCAGAGCTGTGAAGCCAAAGATCCGGCCGCCTTTTACTACTTTCGCTACGCGATTGACCTGTACCAGCTTCTCCTGGATACCGTCGTCGTTTGACTGGTCGTTGTAAGCCATTATCTATCCCCTAAAACTGCAAGCCGCCTTCACGGGCTGCGTCTGCTAATGCCTTAATTCGACCGTGGTACTTATAACCCGAACGGTCAAACGCGACTTTCTCAACACCCAGGGCTTTGGCTCGCTCAGCGATCAAGGTACCCACCTTAGTGGCACTGTCAACGTTCCCAGTGCTACCAATTCGCAGCGATGCTTCAAGGGTGGACGCTGCCGCCTGTACCTGATCACCTGCTGCTGAAATAATCTGTGCGTAAATGTGTCGGGGTGACCGATACACGCACAGCCTTGGAACACTGAGTTCCAGGATATGTTTTCTGGTTTTTCTTGCTCTTCTGAGTCGAGCGTCGTTTTTCTTACTCATACCTGCCTCAAGATTTGTGGGTTGGCAACCAACCTCATCACTATTTCTTCTTCGCTTCCTTACGTTTCACAATCTCGTCCGAGTAACGAACACCTTTACCCTTGTAGGGCTCAGGCGGTCTGTAGGCTCGAATTTCAGCGGAAACCTGACCAACTTTTTGCTTGTCCATACCCCTGACCAAGACCTGGGTCTGGGTTGGTGTATCGATCTCTATACCTTCTGGAATCTGGTATTCAACCGGGTGCGAAAAACCCAAACTGAGATTCAGAACACGGCCCTGTGACTGCGCACGATAGCCAACGCCAATCAGTTGCAGTTCACGTGTAAAACCCGTTGTGACGCCTGTGACCATGTTCGCCACTAAGGCTCTGAAGGTTCCGGCCAGTGCACCAGACACCTTTGAGCGCTGCGTCGCAACAAACTTTAATTCACCTTCGTCCTGACTGATCGACACCAAGTGGTGAACGTCCAGTGCCATTGTTCCTTTGCTGCCCTTCACACTCAATGACGTATCATTCAATGTAACCTCTACCCCTGCGGGTATGGAGACCGGATTGTTAGCTATACGTGACATATTCAATCAACCTTGTAGAACTTAAGGCCAGGCAACTTGCCTGATAATCTTAAATAACCGACTCTTCAACAGCGAGCCTTAATACCTTGCTTAGAATACAGAGCAGAGTAATTCACCACCCAAACCAGCGGCTCGCGCTGCACGATCGCTCATCATACCCTTGTTAGTCGACAGGATGATGATGCCCAATCCACCCTTCACAACGGGGATTTCGTCCTTGCCTTTATACTGGCGTAATCCAGGACGGCTGACTCGCTTAATCTCCTCGATAACAGGTCGACCTTCGAAATACTTCAAGGTGATCGTCAGCGTCGGTTTAATCTCGCTATCAACGGCATATTCTTGAACGTAGCCTTCTTGCTTAAGTACCTCAGCAACAGCGACCTTCATGTTCGATGAATCCATCGAAACAGCTTTAATTTTTGCATTTTGTGCATTGCGAATACGGGTTAACATATCCGCCATTGGGTCTTGCATACTCATCAGAAATGCTCCTGCTTACCAGCTCGACTTAACTAGACCAGGCACGTCACCGCGCATAGCCGCTTCTCGTAACTTCATACGAGCTAGTCCAAATTTCCTATATACCGCATGTGGCCGACCAGTCAGGCTACAGCGACGCATCTGTCGAACCGGGCTCGCATCACGAGGCTGGGCTTGCAGTTTTTGCTGCGCATCCCATCGATCATCATCTGACGCTTCGGGATTAGCGATAATCGCCTTCAATGCCTGCCGTTTAGCAGCATATTTTTTGACCAATTGGGCGCGCTTCTTCTCGCGGTTAACCATTGATTGCTTAGCCATATCTGTTCTCTGCCCGCTCTTAACTTGCTTCCCGGAAGGGGAAATTGAAAGCACGTAACAGTGCCCTACCTTGCTCATCAGTTGTAGCCGATGTACCAATCGCGATATCCAGACCCCGAATTTTATCGATCTTGTCGTAGTCAATCTCAGGGAACACGATTTGTTCCGTCAATCCCATCGAGAAGTTGCCACGGCCATCAAAGGACTTCGGGCTTATACCGCGGAAGTCACGCTGCCGAGGAATCGCAATATTGATCAAGCGATCAAGGAATTCATACATCCTAGATTTGCGCAACGTCA
The DNA here is from genome assembly GCA_018607725.1 of K189A clade bacterium. Lineage (GTDB taxonomy): Bacteria > Pseudomonadota > Gammaproteobacteria > Pseudomonadales > Azotimanducaceae > UBA4582. The sequence goes on along the minus strand of JABBAY010000213.1, from coordinate 10,608 downwards.
CCTTGCAGCCAATGGGGTAGCCGTCTCGGACCTTGAAGCCAGCAATAGATTTGCGCGCCAACGTGATAACCACTTTTTGACCAGCGATGGCTTCGAGGTTCGCAACAGCATTGTCCAGCTGTTTACGATCACCGATCGCCTCACCAACACCCATATTCAGAGTGATCTTAGTGATACGCGGTACTTCCATGACGTTATCCAACCCAAGCTGCTCTTTAAGTTGGGCCTTTAACTCACTGTCATATAATGCTTTTAGATCTGCCATTTCTCTTAACCATTCGCCCCAGGAGGGTACTTGTCCGTTTAGTCTATTTCTTCGCCGGTAGATTTGAAGACTCGCACCTTCTTACCATCTTCCAGTGTCTTGAAACCAACTCTGTCCGCTTTACTGGTCTTGCCGTTATAGATCGCCACGTTCGACGATTGGATCGGCGCTTCTTTCTCAATAATCCCACCAGGTTGGCCCATTTGCGGGTTACCTTTAGTGTGCTTCTTGATCATATTAACGCCGGTCACGTAGACACGGCCATCATCCATAAGACGGGTGATGGTGCCACGCTTACCTTTGTCCTTACCGGTGACAACAATAACGTCGTCGTCTCTCTTAATCTTTCTCATGCCCTTTAACCCTTTCAGCTATCGCCCGACTTGTGTTCGTACTGCTTATAGTACTTCCGGCGCCAACGAGATTATTTTCATAAACTTTTCATTTCGTAACTCGCGAGTTACTGGTCCAAATATACGCGTACCGATTGGCTGCTTCTGGGCATTAAGTAACACTGCCGCGTTGCCATCAAACTTAATCAAGGAACCGTCTGGACGTCTGACACCCTTACGGGTTCTCACGACGACTGCATCCAGAACCTGACCTTTGCGAACCCGACCACGAGGTATTGCTTCTTTGACGGTCACCTTAATGATGTCGCCAATGCCTGCATAACGCCGCTTTGAACCGCCGAGCACCTTAATACACATGACACGCCGCGCACCACTGTTGTCTGCGATATCCAAATATGTCTGTGTCTGGATCATGCCTTACTACTCCAAAAACAATCGTCGAACCTCGACAATTGACTAGTGTTAAATAACGGTTGCCTTACGATCGATCGATGTCAGCTTCCAGGCTTTAGTCTTGGCAATGGGACGGGTTTCTTGAATCGTCACCTTATCGCCTTCCTGGCACTGGTTCTCTGGATCATGGGCATGGATCTTATTCGATCGCTTAATGTATTTGCCGTACAACGGATGCTTAACCCGTCGCTCAACCAAGACTGTGATCGTTTTGTCCATTTTATTGCTAACAACAGTACCACTGGCTGTTCGCGCTACGTTTGACTCGCTCATTCACTCACCTTGCGCTTTTCTGTCTGCACCGTTTTTACACGTGCAATATCCTGGGCAACTGCTTTCAACAAATGGGTCTGCGTTAGCTGCCCAGTTGACTGCTGCATACGATATGAGAATTGGTCCTTCAACAAGGTTATCAGACTCTGCTGGAGCTCCTCGATTGACTTATCTCGTAATTCTGATGCTTTCATTTCGATCTTCCGACTCGATTACATTACTGTACGTTTAACGAACGATGTTGCAAATGGCAACTTCGCTGCGGCTAACCGGAACGCGTCTCTGGCAACGTCCTCAGGCACACCTTCCATTTCGTAGAGCACTTTGCCTGGCTTAATCTGGGCTATCCAGTACTCAACATTACCCTTACCTTTACCCTGACGTACTTCCAGAGGCTTCTTTGTAATAGGCTTGTCCGGGAACACGCGAATCCAGATCTGGCCACCACGACGTACCCGACGCGTCATCGCTCGACGACCGGCTTCGATCTGTCTGGCGGTTAAACGGCCTCGTGTCGTTGCTTTGAGTCCGAATTCACCAAAACTCACAGAGCTACCCCGATGGGCTAGACCGCGGTTACGACCCTTCTGCATTTTTCTAAATTTGGTTCGTTTGGGCTGTAACATTGTCTTTATCCAAAACTTTGTATGTTAGCTTTTTGTTCTTTCTCGTCACGCTGGCCGATCACTTCGCCTTTGAAGATCCAAACCTTGACGCCAAGAATTCCATAAGTCGTTAATGCCTCTGCAGTCGCATAGTCGATGTCGGCTCGCAATGTATGTAATGGCACTCGACCTTCCAAGTAGCTCTCTGAGCGAGCAATCTCTGCACCACCCAAGCGACCTGCAACGCGTACTTTGATACCCTCAGCGCCGAGGCGCATCGCATTCTGCATAACTCGCTTCATCGCCCGTCGAAATTGGACTCGACGTTCAAGCTGCTGAGCGACGTTCAGCGCTACCAGATAAGCATCAATTTCTGGTTTCTTAATTTCTTCGATATTGATGTGCACAGGCACTTTCATCAGCTTCGCGACTTCTTTGCGCAGCTTCTCAACATCTTCGCCTTTCTTGCCGATCACAATACCCGGCCGAGCGGTATGAATAGTGATCCTCGCAGTCTGTGCAGGACGCTCTATCTCCACACGGCTGACGGAGGCCTGAGCAAGACGCTTCTTAATATAGTCACGCACTGCTAAATCAATGTGCAGCTTCTCCGCGTAAGCGGGTCCCGATGCGTACCAGATCGATGTGTGTTCTTTAACGATCCCGAGCCGCATGCCCGTCGGATGTACTTTCTGACCCATTTTGGTCTCCTACTAGCCTTATCTACGCCGACTTTTCCGTCTGCTTATTTACTTGTCGGCAACCGCAAGTGTGATATGGCAGGTTCGCTTCATGATTCGATCAGCGCGCCCTTTGGCACGTGGTCGAATCCGCTTCATCGTTACACCTTCATCTACAAAGATTCTGGCGACTGACAATTCATCAACATCAGCACCTTCATTGTGCTCTGCATTCGCTATCGCAGACTCGAGCAACTTTCGAACCAGGTGCGCGCCCTTCTTTGTACTGAAGTTCAATATGTTCAGCGCGGCGCCAACATGCTGGCCCCGAATCTGGTCAGCCACTAAGCGGGCTTTCTGTGCTGAAATTTTTGCGCCTTTTAATTTAGCGGCAACTTCCATTTTCCAATTCCTCTACGCAAGTCTCGAGTCGCGATCTGCCACCCGAGTGCTAATTTCTATCGTCGCGCTTTCTTGTCGGCTATATGACCACGAAAAGTTCTGGTCATAGCGAACTCGCCCAGTTTATGTCCTACCATATCTTCGGTGACGAACACTGGGATATGTTGACGGCCGTTGTGCACCTGAAGCGTCAAACCAACAAATATTGGCGTGATCATAGAACGACGAGACCAGGTCTTGATCGGGCGCTTATCATTGGTTTCAATGGTTTTTTGCACTTTATTCATTAAGTGCAAATCTACAAATGGACCTTTTTTTAAACTACGCGGCACGGTCTATCTCCTAGCGAGTTGAACGTCGTCGACGAACAATCATATTATCAGTGCGCTTATTCTTACGCGTCTTATAACCCTTAGTTGGCATACCCCACGGCGACACTGGATGACGACCACCGGAAGTCTTACCTTCACCACCACCATGCGGGTGATCTACCGGGTTCATCACGACACCTCGGACCGTTGGACGTACACCCAACCAACGTTTTGCACCTGCTTTACCTAACGATCGCAGGTTGTGTTCTTTGTTGCCGACTTCGCCGAGGGTTGCACGACAATCTGCAAGAATCTTCCGCATTTCACCAGATCGCATTCTGAGCGTGACATAACCGCCGTCTTTAGCAATCAACTGGCAGGAAGTCCCTGCGCTGCGAACCAACTGTGCACCTTTACCGGGCTTTAACTCGATGCAGTGGATGAGGCTACCCATCGGCACATTGCGTAACGGCATCGTATTACCAGGCTTAATGGGCGAGTCGATACCAGACTGAATGGTATCCCCTACAGCAACACCCCTAGGCGCGATGATGTAGCGACGTTCGCCGTCAGCGTATTTCAATAAAATAATATTCGCGGTTCGGTTAGGGTCGTATTCGATGCGCTCAACCGTCGCCTTAATACCGTCTTTATTGCGTTTGAAGTCAATAATTCGATATTTCTGTTTGTGTCCACCACCGATATGTCGAGTAGTGATTCGGCCTTGGTTATTACGGCCACCGGTCTTGGACTTTTTCTCCAAGAGCGGTCGGTGCGGATCGCCACGATACAGGTCAGGATTAGTGACCTTAACGACGAATCTTCGTCCCGGTGATGTAGGTTTCGCTTTAACGACTGGCATGTTGTTTCAACCCAATTCTTAATTTTTCGTGTTGCTTGAACGATTTTTCTAGCTGGAAAAATCGATATCGTGACCTTCTGCAAGGCGCACATAAGCTTTCTTCCAACTCGGCTTTTTGCTGACACCGCGGGCATTGCGTTTGACTTTGCCTTTGACATTCAACGTACTGACGCCTTGAACGACAACACCGTAAATTTTCTCTACCGCCTCTTTGATCTCTGGCCGCGTAGCATCTTTGGTGACTTTGAAGGCGAACTGATTCGCTGCTTCAGCTATAACGGTTGCCTTTTCGGAGATATGGGCGCCCAGCAAGATTTTGTACATGCGTTCTTCGTTCATGCCAGCAACTCCTCTGCTTTCTTTAGCGCCCCGACAGTAAACAAGACCTTGTCAAACCCAATCAAATTCACCGGATTAACACCTTGGACGTCGATGACGTCGACATTACGCAGATTACGTGTGCCCAGGAACAAATTGTCATCTACGTCTTCAACAACAATGAGCACATTGTCCAGAGACAGCTCATTCAAACGCGCTTGTACCTGCTTGGTCTTAGGCGAGTCGACGGTAAAGTCTTCCGTCACTATCAGGCGATCCTGACGAATCAATTCTGACAAGATTGACTGCATGGCACCGCGATACATCTTACGGTTAACTTTCTGACTAAAATCTTGGGTCTTGTTGGCGAATGTAACACCACCCCCACGCCAGATTGGGCTCCGAATGGTACCTGCTCGCGCACGACCAGTACCTTTTTGACGATAAGGCTTCTTACCGCCACCTCTGACTTCAGCACGCGTCTTCTGTGCACGAGTACCCTGACGAGCACCAGCCATATATGCTACTACGACTTGATGAACCAACGCCTCGTTGAACTGACGACCGAACGTCGCCTCAGATACGTCAACTGCCCGCTCCGAAAGACCTTTACCTGGTTCTGATATATTGAGATTCAAGGCTCCAACTCCACTTAATTCCGGGCTTTCACAGAAGGCTTGACAATAATATCGCCACCCTTCGCTCCCGGTACTGCTCCTTTAACCAGCAGTAAATTATTTTCTTGATCAACCCTTACAACTTCAAGAGTCTGGGATGTCACTCTAACAGCACCCATATGGCCTGCCATTTTCTTGCCCTTAAATACCCGACCTGGGCTTTGGCACTGACCAATTGAGCCAGGCGCACGGTGAGATACAGAGTTACCGTGAGTCGCATCCTGCATGGCAAAGTTGTAGCGTTTAATAACGCCGGCAAAACCCTTACCTTTCGACTGACCTGTGACGTCTATTTTCTGACCGACCACGAACCGCTCGACAGTCAGCGCATCGCCTACAACCAGCGCGTCTTCTGCGTCGCAACGAAACTCTAAGAGTTTACGTCCCGCATCGACGTTAGCTTTGCTAAAGTGACCGGCTTTCGCCTTGTTCACTTTGGACGCCTTCACGTCACCATAGGTCACCTGAATCGCATTATAGCCATCTGTGTCAGCCGTCTTGCGCTGAACCACTCGATTGGGCGTCGCTTCAATTACCGTTACCGGAATAGAAACGCCGTCTTCTGTAAAAATTCGCGTCATGCCACGTTTGACGCCAACGATACCGATAGTCATGTTCGCTCCAGTTAACCCAGGTTAATCTGAACTTCAACACCAGCCGCCAAGTCAAGCTTGGTCAGGGCATCCACAGTTTTCTCTGTGGGCTCGATGATATCGAGCAAGCGCTTGTGAGTTCTGATTTCATATTGATCTCGCGCATCTTTGTCGACGTGCGGAGAGATCAAGATGGTGAATTTTTCTGTTCTCGTCGGCAATGGGATCGGACCACGTACCTGAGCACCAGTGCGCTTGGCCGTATTGACGATTTCCTGTGTCGAGATGTCGATCAGGCGATGGTCAAAAGCCTTTAATCGTATTCTAATTCTCTGGTTTTGCATCCAACCCGTCTCCCGGATTCGTCGTCTCAACCCTGCGGATCGTGACAATACGTTTTGCGACTAATATTTACCTAATTTTTGCGGCACAAAAGCGCCATGCCCTAAGCGGGATGGCGCATTGTTGATGCCCTTCGCGTGCCTGAGGGCTACGACCTCTTGGCTTGCGAACATTGACCTCCAATCGAGGCCCTGTAATAGTTCAAAATTCAGGAGGCGAATATTATAGTGACAGTGACATCGTTTCAAGTCTTATTTCGAAAGAGTCGAAGTAATTGTCATAAATTCGCCAAAAAAATTCTCTCCATGCCGACGATGGATCGCTGCCGCGCCCGATCGCGGCCGAAACCGTCGATCGGGCTAGCAACCCTAGGCAAAAATCTTCACAACTACGCCAGCGCCAACAGTACGGCCACCTTCACGGATCGCAAATCTTTGGCCATCTTCCATCGCAATCGCTGAGATCAACTCAACGTGCATATTGACGTTATCACCTGGCATCACCATCTCGATACCTTCTGGCAATTCACAGGATCCTGTCACGTCAGTCGTCTCGAAGAAGAACTGAGGCTTGTAGCCTTTGAAGAATGGCGTATGACGGCCGCCTTCGTCCTTGCTCAACACGTATACTTCACCTTCAAACTTGGTGTGTGGCGTAATCGAGCCTGGCTTCGCCAGTACTTGACCACGTTCAACGTCGTCACGCTTAGTACCACGCAACAAAACACCAACGTTCTCACCAGCACGACCTTCGTCGAGCAGCTTACGGAACATCTCAACACCCGTACAAGTGGTCTTCACCGTCGGACGGATACCGATAATCTCGACTTCCTCACCCACCTTAACGATGCCACGGTCAATACGACCGGTAACCACCGTGCCACGACCTGAGATTGAGAAGACGTCTTCAATCGGCATCAAGAATGGCTGATCAATGGCGCGTACAGGCTCAGGAATGTAGTTATCCAAAGTCTCGACCAACTTCAGAATGGCTGGTACGCCAATGTCTGAAGTGTCGCCTTCCAAGGCTTTCGTCGCACTACCGATAACAATCGGTGTGTCGTCGCCAGGAAATTCATACTGGTCAAGAAGCTCTCGGACTTCCATTTCAACCAGCTCTAACAATTCTTCATCATCAACCATGTCAGCTTTGTTCATAAACACGATGATGTAGGGTACGCCAACCTGCTTCGACAGCAAGATGTGCTCACGAGTCTGCGGCATGGGGCCGTCAGCTGCTGATACCACCAAAATTGCACCGTCCATTTGGGCTGCACCGGTGATCATGTTTTTCACATAGTCAGCGTGGCCTGGGCAATCAACGTGGGCATAGTGACGCGACGGGGAATCGTATTCAACGTGTGACGTTGAAATCGTGATACCACGTGCGCGTTCTTCAGGCGCATTATCAATCTTGTCAAATGCCTGAAAAGTGCCGCCCCAAGTCTCTGCACACACTTTCGTGATAGCCGCGGTCAGGGTGGTCTTGCCATGGTCAACGTGACCAATCGTGCCGACATTTAAGTGCGGCTTATTACGCTCGAACTTCTCTTTACCCATTTTTCGCTAAATCTCCGTAATCCGCGCCAGAACCGAAATGCTTGTGAGCCTTATTTCGTCGTCCTGCCAAAGTCATTTTTCAAACTTATTTAAAGTCTCAGTCGAAAACCGAACCGGCTAATCGAAAGAGCCCTAAAACCTGTACTCGTCAAACCCAACCATTTACAACTACTTACACAACATCTGGTCTGGAGCTCATAACCGGATTCGAACCGGTGACCTCTTCCTTACCAAGGAAGTGCTCTACCGACTGAGCTATATGAGCGTATCACTTCCCACACGTTCTTAACTCCTGTCGCACCTGTTCCGGTGACTTTTCATCACCATAACCCTTTTCGCAACCCTTCGTTCTACTCCCCATTAGGCAGCGATTGGAGCGGGTAGCGAGGCTCGAACTCGCGTCATCAGCTTGGAAGGCTGAGGTTCTACCACTGAACTATACCCGCACTTCGCATACTAAAATTGTCGCTATTGCATGTCTCTCTTGAACAAAAACTAGACTCCACTTTGGTGGAGGGGGGTGGATTCGAACCACCGAAGCTCGCGCGTCAGATTTACAGTCTGATCCCTTTGGCCACTCAGGAACCCCTCCCAAAAGAGGCGCTAGATTCTGCCTTCGAGTCTATGCAATGTCAAACAAAATATAATGATAAGAAGCCGTCGCTTGCAAAAGTAACTCTGCAAGCTTCCGCGCGTGTTAGCTTTTTCCTTCCACTGTCATATCAGGCTTGTCGCCTATGGTGCCGCCACCAAGAGTCGAACTCGGGACCTACTGATTACAAATCAGTTGCTCTACCAGCTGAGCTATAGCGGCATTGGCTTTTCATGGCCAGGTCAGACAGGGTGCGGATATTATGCGAAGATGGCCCGTGGATCAAACATCTATGAAGTTATTTTCAGTACAAACCTGCATTTTTTGCTGAATTGCAGGAAAATCAGCCATAATCGATGCCCAAAGACCCGAATCAACCACCAACTCTCCGGTGGATCGCGGCGCAAAAACCCAATACTCACGATCGATTTGCGGAATTTCCCGGATCAAAGTCTCATAACCTTCATCAACGAAGGCAGCCTGTGCGAGCTCTGCCGCAGTTCGTGCGGAAAACAAACCCAGCGATATACCCAGCGCGTCAGGTCCCTGCGTAATGACATAGCTATCTATCTCGCTGGACTTCAAGACTCGAAGCTTCCGGAACGCGTCCTGCAATGTTTTCGCAGGCGGGATCAAAACCCGGTAGTCATTCTCGCCAGAGGGCCTATCGACAGCCCGCAAGACCACGTCAAACGCCTGAGCCTTAAGTGTTTCAACCAAATTCTGACCCGCAAACAGGTCAGTCAGGGGTCCAAGCGCAGGACACTGAACGTTATCGCTGGCCTCACCATAGATCGGGTTGTTGACGACCTGATTGAGCTGCCGAGCCCGCTCGAGCCCGTTTGCTATCTCTGTTGTCAGGACAAGAGTGCCAACCCCGCTCGGCATAGGCTGCACCGCTGGGATCGCAGCTACGCTCGCAGGCGTCACCGGCGAATATACAACATAGGCCAAATAGGCAAAATTCAGGATGAGCAGGGAGAAAAAGATATTACGCATTGACTGAGTTCGCTAACCGCAAACTGACTTCGCCAGCATTGAATGATTGAAGACCATCTTTTGTCAGCAACAGCAACTGACCGCTGGCATCGATACCATGATCAACGCCATGAATAACCTGCTCGCCAAGCCGAACTTCAACCGCCTGATCGCGATACTGATTATATTGCGGCCATGCGGCGCTATAGGGTTCAAAACCGCTGGCTTCGAACGCCTGCAGCGTTGGTACCAGATGATTCAGCAGGACCGAGACGATTTCGTTACGAGACGATCTCACCGGTTCCGGCACCACGCTCCAGGGCTGATCAATGGACCGCGCGTCCACAGCGCTTAACGCCAGATTGATACCGATGCCCAGGACGACATTGACGACATCTCTGGCAGGCACGACCTCAACTAAGATGCCAGCAAGTTTTCCGCGGCCCAGGATCACATCGTTCGGCCACTTCAAGCCGACATCAGTCACACCTAGCGCCCGCAGACTATCGACAACGGCCATGCCCGCCACCAAACTCAAGCCGCCGAGCGCCGCCACAGGCGTCCGGAATTGCCAGCCAATGCTCATATATATGTTTTTACCAAAGGGGCTGACCCACTGCCTCCCGCGCCGCCCCTTGCCCGCTAGCTGTTGCTCAGCCAGGCTGACAGCACCGTGGAAGCCAGAAGCGCCCGCGCGCTGGAGCAAATCGTTATTCGTCGAGTCTATCGTCCAATGAACATCAAACACATCGAGGACTTGACGCACGGGATCCTGCAACGCGCTCAAGATGCGAGTCTTATCAAACAATTGTAGCGACGCCGAGAGCGCCAGCCCCTGAAGGCTCGAGTCAGCTTGATCCACTATCTGCCCTTGAATTGCCTCCTCAGCGCCCTTCTCAACAGCTTTATCGACAACAGGAATGCCGAGCTTGGCGAGCTCGGCGAGTAACGCCGGGCTCGAGACCACTGTTTCTCCAGACGCAAGGCAACGAATTTGGCTGACCAAAATTTGTTGCTGCGCTAGCAAGGAGTCACTTGACACAATAGGCATTCTGCACATTTTTTTGGCGAGTGGGCTTCGAAGTCTGAATTGTGGCACACAGCGATGCCGCAAGGAACTCTCGGGGGCGAACTAATCAGACTACAAGAAGCCAGGACAGCGAGAGAAAAAGACAGGGTCGTCGCTAAGAGGGTCGTCGGCAAATAGTGACCGACATCGTGCACGCTTCTTGTTGACGAGAACGGCACGGCCTCCTAATCGCAAGCCAGGCGTTCTGCGCCTCGCAGGGATACAAAATTTGGTGGAGCCAGACGGGATCGAACCGTCGACCTCCTGCGTGCAAGG
>JABBAY010000215.1 GCA_018607725.1 K189A clade bacterium | reverse complement strand
TAGGATAAATAGTTAGGATAAATAGTTAGGATAAATAGCGACAGTAAGCCAGTAGCTGTCAGTAATCAGGGTGCGTAATCTAATGGCTCAACAACAATTCAATATCCAGCGACTCGGTGCGGTGTTTGCCTTGATTCTAGGCTTGTGTGCCTGCGGTGGTGGTGGCGGCTCTAGCGCCGCTCCGCGCCTGCAACCTTCGCCGACGGTGGTTGAGCCAACGACGCCACCGGATACCACGGCCTATATCATGGACCAGTTTTTCCCGGGCAAAAATTTTGCCGGTTTGCGTTCTTTGGCGAGAGCGGCGAATCCCGGTAATCCCATTACCAATACATTAATTAACTGTACCGTCCTCGTAACTGAAGACAACCTCTGCAGCTTTAATCAAATACCGTTACTTGGCATGGAGACTAGCGCGCCGACCGTTGATCAAGTCATGGACCGTGTTCTAGTGTCCCATGACTGGATGGCAGTGCGCATGCGCGAAGTGTTCAACGAGATGCCGCCGGAACTTTTATTGATTATGCGCGGGATTACCGCCATCGTGATTTCCTATGATGTTCGGCCGTCTTTTTACTGGTCGGGAAGTGGTGCTATTTACATAGATCCAGATCGTCTATGGCTGACCACCGCGGAACAGCAGACGATTGACCCGGCCCCGGATTATCGTGCCGATCTTGGTAATGTTTTTCTGTTCACTATGCCGGCCCGTTATGTGGCTAATGGCGATACGGATCTACGGAGTCTGAATCGCGACTTGAGTTCGATTTCTATGCGGCTGGCGGGTTTGTTCTATCATGAATTAGCCCATGCTAACGATTATTATCCGCCGGGACGCCTAGCGTCAATCGATCGAACTGTACCTATGTACCTAGCAACCAGTGCCAATGGCCTGCCGTCGAATTTATTACAGGGTACCTTCCCGTTGACCTCGGTGCTGATGGACCGGCTGGCGGGTGTGTCCTTTCGAAGCGAAACCGTGCGGCTCGCGGATCAATCCTTGACCGCAGAGGATGTTGCGGCGGAATTCCAGCTGGATGTCGCCAACGATTTTTATAGTTATAGCAGCAGCCGGGAGGACCTGGCCATGCTGTTTGAGGAAGTGATGATGTACTACAGTTATGGCCTGGATCGTGACGTTGCGGTGACTGATTTGCCGGCGAATCTCGAGTCGTGCTCGCAACTGCGGGTGGCATGGGGCCAGCGTAACCGGGTTGCCCAAACCAATATTCTGCCGCGGGCGACGCTGATTCTTGAGGCGCTGCTGCCCGAGTTGGCTGCGGCCGTCACCCTGCAACTTGATGATGTGGTGCCGACCCAGATGCGCGTCGATGAGGATTTTTGCACTAATATTCTGGTCAGTCCTTCAGCGACTCGGTCGTTGGTGTTGCCTGGGGCTGTTAATACGCAGCTGCCGCCACTGTTCCAAACTTATTTATAGGTTTAATGATCGGCGGCTCGATCTGCGCTGATTGTTCTGGTCGTTATACCGCTCGGCTTGCTTTTGCAGAGCTAGGGCTAGTTCTGACGTAGATGCCGCGAAGCAAGGTCGATACGAAATCTCGCCTCAGGTACGCCGTCACAGATGGCTCGCAGCGACGGGGGTAACTCGAGGTGTTCCAACCCGATAAATCGTTCGCCATCACTGCGGCCAAACACTAAGAACCGGTGACCACGTTGCTGCAATAACCCCAAGGCAGCGTCGCGGCTAGCCACCTGGTTGCCGTAATATTTGGGGTCGGCAATGCGTTCTATCGTATCGCTACCAACGACAAAGGTTGCTGCGGGAAACACGAACGACTTTTCAATAAAGGTCGGTGCATTGCTGAATACCATGGGATACCCTTGGGTGCCGAGCTCGCGTTCTTGCAAGTCGAAATAGTCCAATGGGGGCTTGTCCACGTTAAACGCCGATATTTCCAGTATCACCTCGTGGCCCAGTATTTCCTCGGCTACAGCAACCATTTGTCGATGCCCCTCATGCAGGGGGTTGAACGCGCCGGGAAAAACTCCGAGTGGTAATTCGGCAGCAACCCAGGTGGATTTATGTTCACCGTTGAAGAGCCCTTGCCACAGAGTTGGGGCTGTGAGCACGCGCACCGTGACATGGTCGTCCGTGTCGAGCCCTAACCCTTGTCGGAGGTCGTCGGTGCGAGGGATATGATGGCCAGACTGAGCCATCTGCATGGCTTGGAGAATTAGATCACCGCAAATCTGCTCCTGCTCACTGCGCTGCCGGCCGGTTTTACCGAAGGTTAAGCTGAATTCCCAGCTTGCCAGATGACTCTGGATCGCCACAAAACAGTGATCATGGCCCCGTCGGCTTCGATCGGTGACGAGTGCGGCGCTCGCACCAAGACCGAACAGCGGCGTTGCCATTCCTTGACCTGCGTCGCTCGCTGTCGTTTCTTGAGGTTCAGTTAACCCTCGGGCGCGTTGAAATGCAGCCATGGCCAAGGCCCTGGCAGTTTCCGAACTGGCCGCTTGGACGGGCGTTTTACCTAGGTAAGCCGTCAGAGCGGTTTGCGCGTAGGGAACGGTGGCTTCAAGCAATGTCCTCGATGCGCCAGGTGCACTCAGCAGGCGACTCAGGGCCGTGCTGCCACCGCCGGTTATGGCCGTGACCCAATGGCCCGGAGTGCCATGAATCAAGGTGATCAGTTCAGTGTTCATGGTGGTTCTCGTGTTAAATCAGCGCTGGTAAGCGCCGCGGTCACTCGCGACAACGACGCGTAGGCGTATGTAGTGTATCAGGATGGTTAGTCAGGTCGAGTATCATGACGATTAGGGCTTTCGCTCTGGAGCCGAATCGGGATAATAGAGGGCCCGACGGATTCATTAAAGAGGCGATCGCGTGATGCATAAACCAGCTTCGTTATTGCTAACTATCTTGTTGCTGTCAACCAGTGTTGGCGTCTTGGCGGCGCCTATTGATGTGCCCGTATTATCACCAGAGCAGCTGGACAACTACCAGTTCCCCAGTAAGCCTGAAACACCTGCCGTAGTGGATGATTTGTCCTTTGGCCAGCTCACGCTGCTAGACCAGCAGCGTGAGGAAATACAGGCGTTATTCTTGCGACGTCTGGGGGTGATGTCGCTGAAAAATACCCAAGCGGATCTATCGTTGTACCAACAGCTCGTGGACCGAAGACTCATACGTCCTGATCAAATTACTCAATGGCAGGCCCTGGGTGTGGTCTTTGGGGACCTGCTGGTGCGAGAGTTTGGTTTACATTGGGTCAGTTATGAAGATGCGCTGGGTTCCAGCAAAGCCCTGCGTTGGCGCACGACCGATAACTTTATTTTTCCCGTTACCGTGTTTTCCAAGCGCGTACAATTCAATGAAAAAATTGACGTCAAAGCGATCTACGAGGAAATCGCCAGCGAGATCGAGCGATTCAAACGTTTGTCCTTGAACAGCCCACCAAAAGCCTTTGACTAGGGCTCCCCTTGGACGGCGATTCCAGCTAAACTAGCGACTGCATATCGGTATCCGCACATTGAAGGTAAGTACACACATGATTAAAAAGTTGATTCAACGCCCGCTTAAATTTCTGCTGGTGGACTCTACAGTCAATATACTCGGTGATCTATTCGAACAGCCGCTTGTCATGTGGGCATTTATTGGTTGGGGCTGGGTTTCCATTCTGGTCATGGCCACCAGCATCGCCAGTCAGATTGCTGCGCTTTAGTCTAGAACAGAAGTCTAGAACAGAA
>JABBAY010000228.1 GCA_018607725.1 K189A clade bacterium | reverse complement strand
TTACGACTGATTAATTGAGTCGCAATCCGGTATTCATACTGGTAGTAACGCTGCAAGTAGAGCTTGTTGTGCTCAAGCACCAAGGGACAGGCTTGAGCGCCGGCGGCCCATTGGCCACTGCCTGGCTGGCCGACACAGGGCAAGGTCAGCAGCTTGGCCACCAGCGCCGCCAGATCATCTCGTTGTGCCAGGTCGATGCAGCTGTGCTGTTGGCGTAACGCCTGACTCAGTTGCGCAAATAGCTGATAGAGGGCTGGATCTCGGGTCGCGCCAAGATTGCACATCAGCCGTGCAAAGTGCACATCAATGGCCAGGTAATCTTGCATCATGGTGTACTACCAAAGATCTGGTCGAGCTGCTGAATCAGCCCCGCGTCGGGACGGTCAAAAAACACACCGCTCTGCACTCGATCCTTGTGCATGCCGCGCAGGAACAGATAGCCGACGCCGCCAAAATGACTGTCATATTGGTAGTTGGGCAGGCGCTGACCGAGATAGCGGTGTAAGGCCAACGTATAAATCAGATATTGTAAGTCGTAGTGATGGTGGGTGACCGCCTGCTGCAACGCTATAGGTGAATAGTCTTGCAGACTGTTGCCAAGATGGTTCGATTTGTAGTCGATCACGTAGTAGCGGTTCTCGTGGCGAACCACCAGATCGATCAAACCGGTCATCATGCCGCGGATACTGTTATGGGCCAGCACGACGCCGGGCTTCAGATAACCCTTGGCGGTTAAGGTGTTGATCAAGGCTCGGTCGGTGTTGACGGGGAAGTGGAACTCCAGCTCATTCAGGCAATCTTGCGGGGCAATATCCTGCAAGCAAAAGGCTGTGGTTTGAGCTTTTTCACCTTGCGCAGTGGGCGCGTCAAATAAGGGGGTCTGCAGTATATGTTCGAGCCAGACGCCTAAGGCAGCTTCCAGTTGGCCCTTGTCAGTGACGAAGCCCAGGCGCGTGATGCAGCGTTCTATGGCGTTCTGTTTGCTGGCGTCACTGGCGTTAAAGTCCAGATGCTCCAGCAAGGCGTGCAGACCAATGCCGACCTTGCGACCAGCGGGAAAGCTGAATTGATCCAACAGGGGCGCACCGGCGCGCGGCGTGTTCACATCACGATGCTCTGTGTCATCGTCCAGATAGCCGGCTGGCAGGTAATGGCCGTTGGTGCCGTTGTCTTGGGTTGTGAGTGCGTAGGACAGAGCCGTAAAGCTGTGGATTCGCCAGTCGTCAAAGACCCTGGGTGCCGCGAGCGGTGGCACCAATTTTTGGCGGTCTGTGGTGTTGGGCAGGCGCGTGACGGGGACACTGGTCACCGCCTGAAACGCGAACAAGGAGGCTGGCAGGGCGCTGATCTGGCGCGCAATGTCATCCAGTTCGGGTTGATTGTCAGTGAGGCCCAGCAGTTTAGCCAGGGCGGTTTCACCCACCTTAGACTTGGCGCCGTAGACCGGGAATCCCAGGTAACATTGATACCGCGCACGGGTCAGTGCCACATACAACAGGCGCATCTCTTCCGTCAAATTCTCTCGTCGAGCCTGCCGTTTTGTCTCGTCGAGATTGCGCAATTCAAGCACTGTCGTGAAGTTGTCAGCAGCATCTACTTCGTGTAACAGAACCGGTGGAGCTTCATTTCTGGCATCCGCCCCGAAGGCGGCTAAGGGAATCATCACGATATCGTATTCGAGGCCCTTGGCGGCGTGCATCGTGACAATTTGTACCAGGTCCTGATCGCTCTCCAGTCTTAGTTGGCGCTCTTCATGAGTACTGGTGGCGGCCTGTCGTTCACGATTGAACCACTTGATCAAGCGATGCATGCCCGGTGCAATACTCGCCCGGGTTTGCAGCAACTCAGCCAAATGTCGCAGATTCGTGATCTGACGTTCACCGTCGAGTTGGGCAAACCATTTATGGGCCAGATGCCGTGCACTCATCAGTGCTTCCAGCATGCTGGCAACTCCCAACCGGGCCCAAATATCATGGTAGGTCTTAAATTCTTCCAGCAGGTTTTGCTGTTCAACGCTTTGGTTGAGTCCGATAATTTCCGACACGTTCGTCTGCAGCAGGCGGGTGGCTAAGGCGGTTCGTATTGCGCGTTCGTTGTTGGGCTCACTCACCGCCTGCAAGAGCAACATTAAATCGTCCGCAGTTTCCGACAGAAAGACACTTTCCTGCGTCACATAAACACTGCGAATATTGCGTCTTGCTAGCGCCGCACGGGCAACCAGCATATCCTTGTGCTGGCGGACTAAAAAGGCGATCTGGCCTGCGTGCACCGGCAGGTTATCGATGGTGGCCGCGCCAGACAGGAGTAGCGAGGTTTGTTCCGCGGCATGCTCCATGGCCAAATAGCTGGCGTCGGGCTTTCTCAGACCGTTGCCGGCAGCGTCGGTGAGCGCAAAAAATGCGACCGGCTTGACCGCCTCGGCGTTAATCAGTAGTTGTTTTTTGTCGGCGTTCGGAAAGGGCGCTACCGGTAAAAACGGCATGTCCTGGTCGTTACCGAAGACATCCTGTTGGTTAAATAAGGCGTTTATCGCGGCCACCAAGCCAGCAGTGGAACGCCAGTTGGTTTGCAGAGAATACATATCCTGGTCTTGGTCGAGCTGCCGCTTGGCGTTGATATAGGTGTAGATGTCAGCGCCACGAAATTGATAAATGGCCTGTTTCGGATCGCCAATCAGTAACAAGCTTTGGGGTCCGGTTTGATAGTAAATTTTGCTGAAAATACCGTATTGAATATCATCCGTGTCCTGAAATTCATCGACCATCGCCACCGGCCATTGCTTTGCCAGCTGCTGGCCTAACTGATCCCCTATGGCGCCTTGATGCAGCGCTTGATGGACGTTGGTCAGCAGGTCGTCCATGGTGAGTTGATTGAACTCAGCCTTGTAGTGGGCAAGGTTGCGTCGCAGGGTCTCAATAGCTTGGTGCCAAAGATTGTGTTGCAGTTGTTGTTCTAACCATTGCAGGTCCTGAACCTCCTCGATCAGGTCGATTAACGAGTGCGTCGGCATCTCGCCGCCCTTTTTAAGGTTGTTGCTGAGAACGTCAGCGGTGAAGTATTGCCAGTCTTCGGTAAACACGCCGCTGCCGAGCAGGAAGCGTTGCAGTGTCTTCAGTCGGTAAAAGCTTTTTGAGTTACCCTTGACGCCCGAGGCTGCAATCGCGGCGGGGAACTCTTCCAGATGCCAGCGTTCGCGCACCTCGTTGACCTTGGCTTGCAGCCGTGCCAAGGGCTCATCAATAGCCTTGGCTGCGGGGCGTACCATAAGATCTTGGCGAGATAGAAAGCCGCGAGTTTTTTTCAATAAGTCAGTGGGGGTCGGCCACAATGCCAGGGCGATATCTCGCGGCGCCGGTGCCAGGGTGAGAATCTCGGCGCGAAAACAGTCTTCGGCCGCCATCTGCATGAGCTGGTTGGCATCGGCATCCAGTCGTTGGTCAAACAAAGTGCCCGTGGCGAGAGACTGATCATTGAGTATCTTGTTGCAGAACCCATGAATGGTAAAGATCGCGGCTTCATCCATCAGCTGTAATGCCGCCGTGAGCAATGTGATGTCACGGGGGGTATCGGATGAGCTATCAAGCAGAAATTGCAGAAAATCGTCACCCTCGGCGTCAGCCTTGATCAGACATTCGCGGGCAGTATAAATACGCTGGCGAATGCGCTGGCGCAACTCATCGGTGGCGGCGATGGTAAAGGTTAATACCAGTATTTCGTTCACCGCTAAGGGTCGCTGTAATGCTTCGCTATGGCCCAGTAGTAAGCGCAAATACAGATTGGTGATCGTGTAGGTCTTACCCGTACCGGCGCTGGCT
>JABBAY010000203.1 GCA_018607725.1 K189A clade bacterium | reverse complement strand
CATAGATATCCAGTCGATCTCGGTCTTCCAGCATGGGCACAACACGATAGGCTTTGCCGTCTAGATCAAAGCGGTTGACGTAGTTGCCAGACAAATATGTTGATAGTTGCTGGCTGACGTCGGCGACGGTGAGCCCCACATCGGCGATGCGATCACGGTTCAACTCAAAATGGGCCTGGGGAAAGTCAATCTTAAGGTTGGTGTCAGCAAATAGAAACAGTTTGCTGGCGTAAGCGGCCGCCAGCAGCTTTTCGGCGTAGGGCTGCATTTCTGCCGCGCTGGCTGCTGCGGTAACCACCAGTTCTACCGAAAATCTGCCAGCGCTGGGCAGGGACGGCGAAGCATTAGGGAAAGCCTGCAGGCCGGGTACCTTTGACAGACGGCCATAGGTCAGTGGCATCATATCTTGTGTGGTGAAGTCTCGCTCGCCAGGGTCGACAAACTGTTGGCCGCCCACAGCGCCGCCAGGATTAATAATCTGCCACATATACGTGGCCTGGGGCAGGTTGTTCATCACGTCCACCACATCATGCATGTGCTCGTGGGTATAGGCCAGCGAGGCCTCGGGCGGTGGCGAGGAGATCACGAACACCGAACTTTGGTCTTCAATGGGGGCTAGCTCTTGCTGGGACAGCAACAAAAAAGGAATGGTCAGCAGCGAGAAAAACAGGGCGAAAACCAGTAGCTGTGGTGTCCAGCGCAGACTGTGTGACAACAGGGTTTCATAGCGCCGGCGCAGGCCTTCGAAGCGGGTATTAATCCAGCGAGTCATCGTGCCTTCCTGCCCCCGTGCGGGGCTCGCGTAGGCACTCATGATGGGTGATAGGGTGAGGGCCACCATGCCTGAGATCAACACGGCCACCGCCAGGGTGAAGGCAAATTCTTTAATCAGCACGCCAGTCAATCCTGACAGAAACCCGATGGGGACATAAACCGCCGCCAGGGTAATCGACATACCAATAATAGGCGTCAGCAATTGGCGGGAACTGGCCAGTGCCGCTTGCTTGCGGGACATACCCTCGCGCATAAAGCGTGCAACGTTTTCTACTACCACAATGGCGTCGTCGACCACCAGACCCACAGACAGCACGATGGCGAGAATGGTTAAAAGGTTAAAGGAAAACCCCATAGCCATCATCAATGCCATGGCGCCCAGCAATGAAATGGGAATGGTTACCAGCGGTACCATCGCGCTGCGCAGCGAACCCATAAACAACAGCACGACAATGCCCACTAGTAACACGGTCTCGGCGAGCGTAATAAATATTTCACGAATCGCGTCACGCATATACAAGGTGCCGTCATAGCCCATATCAATGCGCATGCCGTCAGGCAGGGTTGCATTCACGTCGGTCAACACTGTGTAAAGCTGATCGCCAATTTCTAGCTCATTGGCACCGGGCAACCCATATACCGCCAGAAATAAATTGTCTCGTTGGCTGATACGAGCAATCTGTTCACCTTCAGCTTCACCCAGTTCCACGCGGGCAACCTCGCCCAGGCGCACAATGGCGTCATCAACCTTGCTGATCACCAACTGCTCAAAGTCCTGAGGGGTCTTGAGGGTAGCGCTAGTCTGTAGGTCGATCCGTTGTTGTGCGTTCTCGACCTGACCGATGGGTGCAATCACATTGTTCGCCATCAGAGCCTGGCGTATCTGCGTGGCACTGACATTCAAATAGTTCAGTCTTGATGGGTCAAGCCAGATGCGCATGGCCGGGTCACGCCCACCGGCGACCCTGACTCGCTGTACGCCAGGAATTGACGAGATGATAGGCACCACATTACGGGTCATGTAATCTGCCGTTTCCGAACGGGTACGGGCGTTCATCACCACATCTAAGTAGAAGATCGCATTGTTGGCATCGGCGCGATTAACGTCAATGGTCGGGTCTTCAGCACCAGCAGGTAGTTCAAAGCGAATTTGCCCCAAGCGGGTATTTAATTCTGCCAAAGCCAGGTTGCTAGGTTCATTGAGTTTCAGCCAAGCGGTGACGGTACTGATGCCGGCGGTTGTGGTTGAGTCGACATAGTCGACCCCGGGTACCGTTGCCGCGGCACGTTCAATGGGGTCTGTGACAAAGCCTTTGACTGTTTCAGCAGATGCACCGACATAAGGGGTAGTAATAATGAGTGATGAACTTTCGATTTCTGGAAATTCCAGCACTGGCATCTCTACAGCAGCGCGTAGACCTAACAATATCAACGCCAGCGAGATCACGATGGCGACAGCGGGGCGCTCAACGAAGATGTCAAAAAAATTCGGTTTGCCATTCGCGGTGCTCATGGCGCGGCAGCCTTCACTGCATCCCGCAGTGTTTCTCGTTCAACCACATACACCAGCATGCCGGCGTTCAGCTTGAAAGCGCCCAGGGCCGCGATCAGATCGCCAGCCTCAAGGCCGGCGGTAACGATTACCTCGTCACCCTCGGCGCGGACCACGTTCACAGGTAGCCGCTCGGCACGATAGGGCGCGCTGGCACCGGGCTCGGCCGTTGCCAGTCGATACACGTAGGCGCCAAAGCTACTGCGGCGCACGGCAGTGGCGGGTAAGCGAATCACCCCCTCGACAATGCCGGTTTGCACAGCAACATCGACCACCGCGCCTGGTGACAGGTTGTCGTCTGAGTCGGTCAACAGCGCACGATAGCCGCGAGTCCGAGAAGCCTGATTAATCGCCGGCTCGATCGCAACGACGGTTGCGATCACTGGGGCGTTGATTGCCCCTTTATTGGCGACCACGGGCCCTGACAGGCTGACCGGCTCACCAATTTCCAGGTTGGCTTTGTCTTGGGGCAAGTCAAAATCTATCCAGCGCTGCTCAGCGCCGCCGGTTAGCCCTGTGATCAGGCTATTCGCGGCGAGATATTGACCCACCTCTAAGGTGTGTAGGTTAGTGGCGGCGGCGAAGGGCGCGCTCAGTGTCTTTTTATCGATGCGAGCTGCAAGCGCTGCTGCATTCGCCAGCAAGACGGCTTTGTCAGCCACGGCGCTATCATAGTCTTGTGGGCTGGCCAGCTTGTCGGCACGCAGTTTCGCGACCCGTTGCAAACGTAATTCCGCGAGCTGCAACTGAGCTTCAGTGGCGCGCAGTTGGGCCTGCTCTTCGCGGCTGTCAAGGCGCAGCAGAATCTGACCCGATGTCACGTTATCGCCACCTGTGAAGCCAACAGTGGTGATTCGACCCTCAACCTCATTGCGCAACTGCAGATACCGGGTCGCGCGTACCTCGGCGATGGTTCGATAAATCTGCTGCCAACTCCCTGACTGGGCAGTTACCGCCGTCACAGTTGCCGAGCGTTCGGGAAAGGACGCCGCAAAAGCCATAGCTTTTTGAATCTGCAGGTATTTCAGGCCGCCCAAGCCGGCCACTAATAATAGGCACACCAGTAACAAGAGCAACCAGCGTTTCAATGGACTAACGGGCAGAGCAGACGTGTCGGGCATATTAGGGCAAACCAGTCGATCGCGCGGAACAGCCGTTCCGCGCCGAAGTTAAATGAGTTTTAATCCACAAATTGAGCCGAGAGGCTAAACCAGGGCGTAGGTCTTGTCCAGGCATTGGCCGCTTGCCATTCAGTGTTGAGATAAGCCATTAATAAATGGGGTCGGGGTAAAATTTACATTTATTCATCTACGCCAAGCTCATCAGTGTTACTGACGAAGCGTAAGCCTGTATTATGACGGCGATTTACGCTCGTTCGCTCGTTTGTGCCAACGATATTAAGCAGCATAAAAAATGTAAATTTTACCCCGACCCCAATTATAAAAAATGTAAATTTTACCCCGACCCCAATTAAGAGGCGGTTTGGTCTGGGAC
>JABBAY010000185.1 GCA_018607725.1 K189A clade bacterium | reverse complement strand
AGGGTGCGGCCGGCTCAGGTGCGGCCGGCTCAGGTGCGGCCGGCTCAGGTGCGGCGGGCAAGCCCCGGGTAGTTTTCGATGTCCAGGGTCTTACCCGTGTTTACCAAGCTGGCGGGGTGGCGGTCCATGCGCTGCGTGGCGTCGATCTGCAGCTCTATGACGGTGAGTTTGTGGTGCTGCTGGGAGCATCTGGTAGCGGCAAATCAACTTTGCTCAACATCCTGGGTGGCCTTGATACGGCTACGGCCGGCCAAGTGCTCTACACGCCGGCGGCTTCCCAAAAACAGCAACAAGTACCGCAGACCGAATCAAGTTATGACTTAACCCATGCTACTGAAAAACAGCTAACAGATTATCGGCGTCATCATGTGGGGTTTGTGTTTCAATTCTATAACTTGATACCCAGTCTCACGGCGCGAGAAAACATTACTGTGGTCACCGAGATCGCCTTGCAGCCTATGCAGCCAGAGGATGCGCTGGCGCTGGTGAATCTGACCGAGCGTCAGGATCATTTTCCTGCGCAGCTGTCTGGTGGCGAGCAGCAACGAGTTGCCATCGCTCGGGCTGTCGCAAAAAATCCCGCAGTGCTGCTTTGTGACGAGCCAACGGGCGCCCTCGATTCGAAGACAGGTATTGTCGTGCTTGAGGCGTTGCAGCGCGCGAACAACAGGCTGGGAACAACGACTGTGGTGATCACGCACAATGTAACGATCGCCCAGATAGCCGACCGAGTGATCCAGCTGGTGGACGGCAAAATCAGTCGCGTGAGTGTCAATGAGAACCGCTGCTCGCCCTCTGATCTGCACTGGTAGCGTGTGATGCAGGCACTGGATAAAAAGCTGTTGCGTGAACTCTGGCAGATGCGCGCGCAAGTCATGGCCATAGGCCTGGTAATCATCGGTGGTGTGGGCGTGTTTATCATGTCTTTAAGCACACTCGACTCGTTGTACACGACGCAGCAAAATTATTACGCCGAGCACCACTTTGCCGAGGTATTTGCATCACTGAAGCGAGCGCCAACTTCTGTCCTGGATGATGTTGCGCGCATAACCGGCATCGACAAGGTTGAGGATCGAGTGGTCGCTTATGTCAATCTTGACATTGAAGGCTATGCCGATCCTGTCAGCGGGCACCTGCTATCGTTACCCCCGGATGGCCAAAGTATACTCAATCAACTCTACTTGCGAACGGGGTCCTGGCTTGAGCCGGGGCGTGATGACCAGGTGCTGGTGAGTGAGGAGTTCGCTCGGGCGCACGGACTTAACCCTGGTGACAGCCTGCGGGCAACCATCAACGGTCGCCGCAAGCAGTTGCAAATTGCGGGGCTGGTCTTGTCACCGGAATATATTTACCAAATAGCGCCAGGCGCGATGTTCCCTGACTATGAACGTTATGGTGTGCTGTGGATGGCACGAAAGCCGCTGGCAGCAGCTTACGGCATGACTGGCGCCTTCAATGATGTCAGCCTGACCGTAACTCGTGGTGCCCATCTGCAAACTGTGATCGACCAACTGGATGATGTGCTCAAGCCGTTTGGTGGTACAGGGAGCATTGGTCGTAAAGATCAGCTATCCAATCGCTTTTTGACTGAGGAGCTGAGCCAGCAGAAGACCATTGCGACAATCTTTCCTTTAATTTTTCTTGGGGTTGCGGCGTTTTTGTTGAATGTGGTGGTTAGTCGTTTGATCAGTCTGGAACGTGAGCAGATCGCTGTGCTCAAAGCGTTTGGCTACAGCAATCTGGCGGTGGCAATGCACTATAGCAAACTTGCGTTGTCGATTACGGCCCTTGGCATTGTCGCCGGTATCGGCGTCGGCATCTGGATGGGCCAAGGTTTAAGCAATATCTATATGGCATTTTATAGTCTGCCCTTCATGACCTTTGTGCTGCGGCCGGTGACGGTATTTGCCGCGATAGGCATCACTGTCGCCGTGACACTGATTGGTACGCTCTATGCGGTGAATAAGGCGGCGATCCTGCCTCCCGCTCAGGCGATGCGGCCCGAGCCACCGACCCTGTATCGCAAAGGCCTAGTAGAAAAAATCGGTTTGGATCGCTGGATCAAGCCATCGACACGCATGATTTTGCGACACTTAGAACGCAATTTAATTAAAGCTGCGCTCACCACCCTAGGAATCGCACTGGCTTGTGGGATTATGATGATTGGCGGTTTTCAGCAAGGTGCCATTGATCATATGGTATGGGTTCAGTTTCATTTGAGTCAGCGTGAAAACCTTCTGGCTCTGTATACGGAGCCGACTTCAACGCGATCCTTGTACTCATTAAGCGGTATTGAAGGCGTCGAGCATGTTGAAGGTTTTCGGGTGGTGCCGGTGGAGCTGCGTTTCGAGCATCGACGCTACAGGACCACGATTCATGGCATCGCGCCTGACAGTGATTTGTTGCGTTTACTGGATGAGAACCTGGCGCCGATCAGTTTGCCGGCGGCGGGCATTGTGCTCACCGACTATCTCGCAACGCTGCTGCATGTCAGGCCAGGCGAATTACTTGAGGTCGAAATACTGGAAGGTAACCGACCCATTGTCCGGGTGCCAGTGATGGCCACGGCGAAACAATATGTTGGTGTTAACGCCTATATGCAACAGCGTGCACTAAACCTGTTATTGAAGGAGGGGCCTGCGATCAGCGGTGCGCTAATGAGGGTCGATCCCCGGAAGCAGCGCAAGGTTTATGCGCGTCTCAAAGAAATGCCACGCATAGCCGGGGTCGTCGAGCAACAGTCAGCCGTCGCGGCCTTCTATTCAACGCTGGCAGAGACGGTATTATTCTTCACTTTCGTCTCTAGTCTGCTGGGCGCTAGCATCGCCTTCGGGGTGGTTTACAACAGCATGCGTATCGCGTTGTCGGAGCGTAATCGCGATCTCGCCAGTTTGCGCGTCCTCGGTTATCGGGTAGGCGAAGTCGCCTATATATTGCTTGGCGAGCTGGCCTTCCTGGTGTTGCTGGCAATCCCCCTGGGTTTGCTGATCGGTTACGGCTTGTGTGTTTTTCTGGCGCGCCAGTTCAGTACGGATTTGTATCGAATTCCGCTTGTACTGGATCCCGATGTGTATGCATTCTCGGCTGCAGTTGTGCTTGTATCTGCCGTAATTTCAGGTCTGGTGATCTGGCGTAATTTGGCTCACTTAAATTTGGTGGGCGTTCTCAAAACCCGGGAGTAGCGCTATGGGAAAAAGACTCAAGGAGCATCCGGTACTCAGTCTTATTGTAATTGCGCTTGTTAGCGCCCTGGTCGCGGGCTTCTGGCCTCAGCCGATCTTAGTCGATGTGGTGTTTGCCAGAAACGCACCATTGACAGTGGCTATTGAAGAAGACGGTCAGACCCGCTTGATTGATCGCTATATGATTTCAGCACCCGTGGCGGGCGTCGCATCTCGGATCGAATTGGAAATCGGTGACCCTGTGGTTCAAGGGCAGGAATTGTTAGAGATTATGCCGTTGGCAGCGAGAATTCTGGATCCCCGCAGTCGTGCTCAGGCGATCGCGGAGGTTGCATCGGCTCAGGCGGCTTTACTCGGTGCTGAGCAGCAGGTCGAGGCCATCGCAGCGAGCAAGGACCTCGCAGATAGTGAATTGCGTCGGCTCCAAACCCTGATGCAGCGCCAGCTGATTGCTCAGGACAGTCTTGATCGTGCCATCGCAGATGCGGCCAGTCAGGCAGCGGCACTGCGCTCGGCGAAGTTTAATGTGGAAGTGCGGCTTTATGAATTGCAGGCGCGCCGCAGCACGCTTGAGTACGAAAAACTGCTGACTGAGGGGCAGGCCATCGAGCAGGTGTTAGTGCGCGCACCCGTTGCCGGTGAAGTACTGAAAATCCACCATGAATGCGAAGGGCCTGTTGAGACAGGTATGCCCTTGTTGGACATTGGCGATCCGGCGGCCCTTGAGGTAGTCGTTGATGTGCTATCTATGGATGCTGTTAAAATTAAGTCGGGCATGGACGTATTGTTAGAGCGCTGGGGCGGTGACAACCCCCTTAAAGGTATCGTTAGAAAGATCGAGCCTGTTGGCTTTACCAAAGTCTCGGCTTTGGGTGTTGAGGAGCAGCGAGTCTGGGTGATCGTTGCCATCACCTCGAACGTTGATGAGTGGCTGCGCCTGGGAGATGGCTATCGCGTTGAGGCCCGGTTTATTCTGTGGCACGAAGAGGATGTTCTACAGCTGCCAGCCAGTAGCGTGTTTCGTTATCGTGATGGTTGGGCGATATTCGTGATTGACGGTGGCCGGGCTCAACGCCGCCCGGTCACGATCGGTCAGCGTAATGGTCTTAGTGTCCAGATATTGGCGGGCGTTAGCTCGGGAGACAGGGTGCTCGACCATCCCAGTGATGCGGTCGACGCGGGTGTCAGCGTCAGGGCCAGATAGTGGCCGATAAGAAACTCGCAAAAATGCTAGCCCTTAACGTGTGTGACCCGGTCGCATTTCACTGCGACAACGCAAGGGTACGGCAAGCAATGTTGATGACTCTGCGGCTGGCAAACCCGATCGACGCTGAGACGCTGATAGGGTAGTCAATATTCTGGTCTAATTATGAAAGACGTTGCTCACCTATGCCGTCTCGCTGCACACCGTCCGACAGGTTCCTGCCTGGGTGCGCGATGTGGTGTTGGCGTGAGAGAAGGTCACCGTAGCGGACTCTTGGTGCCCGCCGTTGGTCTGAGCGGGCGGGCTTCACTGCCATTGGCTTAACTAGTATCAGGGTTGGGCAACCTGCGTCAGCGTGTTTTTGATCGCGCCGGGTGCCGATCGAATCTTCATGAAAGTGCCCATGGTCAGATCCGGAAAGCTTTGGGCGATTCTGAATCTGCCGCGCAGTGCGATCACATCAGTGCCTGAAACCAGTAGCTCGTAAGGCAAATGCGCCGTGTGCTTGGTCTCTGCAAGATCAGCGTTCGTCATGACCGTTTGATCAGAGCCATCGCCGGACCGCAGGCCTACGCCAAATAGGGCTTCTTCTTTGCCGGTAACGTCCACACGATACACCTTAACGGTGTCTGCGACGCCGGCTTCAAGATTTTTCTCGACACTATTGATAGCGTCAGCAAAAGACTCGTAATGCGCCAGGACATCCACATCATCGAAGTATGGCATGGCCATCATGTAATGATATTTAGCCAGCTTTTTCGCGGAGAGTCCCTTACTTGATCCGAAGGTCTCGCCCTCGCCTAGCGCGGTCGCCAGCGCGCTGCTGATTTCCGCGAGACTGTCCATGCGGTAGATGCCGGCCAGGTAGTCTGGATTGACGTAGGCAATCTGCAACCCGCCTTCGGCTTCGGTGATGGAAAGCCGAACGACTGCACCAAAACCGCCATGTTCGGTATTGGCGGCGATGCCCAGCAATGCCTCACTGGTGATGCCGATGACCCGCGCGCCGGCATAGGGTGAATACTGCCCGACAACCTGAAAGTCATTCGCAGTCAACTGTTCGGTAACCGCCGCCGTCGCGTCAGCCATAGATTCATAAGTGGCACTGGTGAGTATGTAGGGTTTTAAGTTGTCGTCAGCTAACGCAGATTGGAAACCGGCGAAGGTCAGTAGTACCAACCACTGAAGTCTCTTTATTGTAATCTTCATCATAGGTTCATAGCCTTTTTATGATTAACGAAGTATTGCCGAAGGTTGGTCGGGTGACAAGCAAGCATTCTTCCGGGCTTGTTTCGTCATGTTTTAGGCCGACTTTTGCATTTCAGTAATCCAACGGTCAACCCGACGTTCGAGTATCGAAAGGGGTAGCGCACCGCCGCCGAGAATGGTGTCGTGAAAGGCGCGGAGATTAAAATTTGCGCCCAAAGCCAATTCGGCCTTAGCCCGCAGGCTTTGAATTTTCAGCATGCCGATTTTGTAGCTCGTCGCCTGGCCCGGCATGATGATGTAGCGCTGTATTTCTGATCGGACGTTCTCCAACGGCTGTGGCGAGTTGGCCATGAAAAAATCGATGGCCTCTTGCTCAGTCCAGCCCTGAGCGTGTAGGCCCGTGTCTACCACCAGGCGGATCGCCCGCCAGATCTCGGAGGTCAGTTGACCAAAGCGCGAATAAGGGTCCATGTAGGTTCCTGGCATTTCCTTCGCCAGTACTTCAGCGTAAAGCCCCCAACCCTCACTGTAGGCGGTGAATCCGGCGCGGGTGCGAAATAACGGCAGGCCTTGTAGTTCCTGAGCAATGGAAATTTGCATGTGGTGACCCGGAATACCCTCGTGATAAGCGACGACTTCCATCAAGCTTTTGGGCATTGTCGTCATGTCTGATAAGTGGGCATAGTAAACGCCGGGGCGTGAACCATCTGGTGTCCCACGATAGTAGTGTTGTGCGGCACCATCTCGCTCTCGAAATGCCTCGACCCGTTTGACGACGATGTCAGCCTTCGGCAACAGACCAAAGTAATTAGGTGTCTGTAGTTTCAGCGTCTCAATGGCCGCAGTGGCGTCGTCCAGATAGGCCTGACGGCCGTCATCGGTATTCGAGTAATAGTTCCATTCACCGTCGCGCACCGTGTCCAGAAAGCTAGCCAGGTCACCGGTGAATTTCACCTCCTGCATGATCAAGGTCATCTCGCCCCGTATACGCGCCACTTCATCTAGTCCGATTTGGTGAATGTCGGCGGCGCTTAGGTCAGTGGTGGTTTGGTTGGCCAGCCGATATTGATAGTAGGCGACGCCATCGGGCTGATTGCCAATGCCGGTAGATTGGCTGGGTACCTTATCCTGCTCGGCCTCAGCCCAGTTGATGATGCGTTGGTAAGCCGGTTGAAAATCTTCTCGTAGCGCTAACTGCGCGCTGTTTAGTAAATCGTCGGCTTGCGCTTGGCTGATCACCGACGTGTCAATCAACGCCGCAATTTCCTGCTTTATATCGGCCCAGACCGCACTGTCTGCAACCGGGGCATCGCCTGGCGCATGACTGGTAAATGGTGCGCCGGTGATAAGGGCCTTGGATTGTTGTATCACGCCTTGCAGCGCAAAGCCCGGGGAAGTGACGCCTAGGGCCGATGACCGCTTGGCGTTGTCTAAGGATTCATTCATGCGCGGTGCCATGGCCTTGATACGGGCGATATAGGCCTGCATGTCGGCTGCGTTATCCACCTTGTGAATATTGATCAAAAAAGTCGGTAAAAAACTTTGTGCGCCGTTCATCTGGTCGAAGGTCAGGCCGCTATAGAAAAAGGGTTCGGCCTTGACCATCTGCTCGTATTGATAGGTCCAAACGTCAAAGGACGTCTGTTCCTCGGCAGTCAGACTCTCGTAGTCGTACAGCTGGCCCAGCGCCTCGACGGTCTGTTGCTTCCAGGCGAGCCGCTGTTTGAACGCCGCATAGCTGAAATCACCCAGTTCATCATTCCGATCCTTGCGGCCCATATAGCTCAGGCTGATGGGCGAAAACTGTAGCTCTTCCTCGTAGCGCGCGTCGAACCAGTCGTTGATAGACATTTTTGGCTGGTCAGTGACCTTCGGGCTACAGCTGCTGAGCAGTAGGGCCGCCGCCAGAAAACCACAAGTAGAAACATATTTGAATAAGAGCCGCATATTACCAACCATAATGAATTAAATTTATCTTGCCTGAGAGACATGATGCACAGTCGTGCTGTTTGCCATGGGATTGACCCTGTCCCGACAGGGCTGTCGTCAGCGCGAGCTGGCGAATAACCTATTGAGCTTTTCTGTCAATTGAGCTTTCTGTCTAGTCAGTATCTTGCGCTGGCCAGCCCGCATACATTTTAACGAGTCGCTCTAGAAATTTGCGGCTGTCATATAGGGACTTTACCAGCACCTTCTCGTTCAAACCATGGGCGTTAACTTCATTCGGCTGAGTAAACAGGCCGCTGACGCCATAGGTTGGAATACCCGCAGGCGTAAGAAAGCGACCATCCGTACCGCCCGCGATCATGCTGGGTATGACTGGAACTCCGGGCCACATTTGCTCGGTTAAAGCCTCAATGGGACCCAAAATATCAGCTGTCAGCGCCGGTGGCGGTGAGGTTTTTTCAGGCGGATCCACAAAGGTGATAACCACGCCCGCATCGTTCACTACCTGCTCGAGTGCCAGGCGGATCTCCTCGGGTTTGTTGCCGGGGAATATTCTGCAGTTGACGTTCGCACTGGCCCGTTGTGGTAGCGCATTCTTGGCGTGACCGGCCGTTACCAGGGTTGTCACGCAGGTGGTATGGAGTATGGAATTGTAACTCGGTATTTTCGTCATTCGCGCAAGAGCTTCGGGGTTCGGTGGCGTGGTCAGAATATCGATCATATCTGCGGCCACCTGCGGTTCGGCGGTGAGCTTGGCCATCCGCGCAAAGAAGCCGCGAGTCGTGCTGTTGAATTCGATCGGAAAGGCGTGTTGTGAGACCCGTTCAAGTGCCGCGGCTAATTGGTAAATCGCGTTGTCGGCTCGGGGTCTAGAAGAGTGACCGCCGGGGTTGCGGACTTCGAACTGATAATCTTGGTAGAGCTTTTCGCCCGCTTGTATGCCGTTGTACAAGGGCCTGCCGGCGCTGTCGAGTCGACCGCCACCACCCTCGTTAAGGGCGAAGCTGGCGTCGATCAGTTCGCGGTGATGCTCTATCAGATAGCGGGCGCCATTAAATGTGTTCGGGGTTTCCTCGCCACAGGTTAAGGCCAGTTTGACGTTGCGATTCAAGGCAAAATTCGACTCACTCAGACCTTTCATGACGTCAACAAAAATAGCCGCCATGGATTTGTCGTCAGCGGTGCCGCGGCCGAAAAAATAACCGTCTTCCTCGATGAGGGTGAAGGGATCCCGCTCCCAGTCAGCCCGATTGGCTTCCACCACATCAATGTGGGCAAGCAGCAGGATGGACTCATTATCCGCCGAGCTGCCATGCAAGGTGGCCACCAGATTGCCCTGTTCCGGCCACTCGGGGGCAACAATGATGTGGATGTCAGCATCATCAATACCTGACGCCCTGAGCTGGTCCGCCATGGCATGGGCCGCAACAGTACAACTGCCCTCAGACAAGGTGGTATTAATTTCAACCAACTCTTTATAGACCGCTCGAAAGGCCAGATCGGCGGCCGATTGTGGTTCCGCCTGCAGGCTCGTGGAAATGAGCAGACTCAGGCTTACCAGGAGAATTGTCTTGAGTTTATGCATAGCGCTGTTTCCAGTTATGAGCAAAGGGCGCGGCGGCCTTGCATCCCAGTCAGAATGCTGCGGTGGTTGGCCCGAGCCAGTCGCGATGCTGAAGATAACCCGTCGGCGGCAAGATGCGCAACATTACAGTATACTCTGGCGAAATTCCCCAAAGGCTGATCCCAGTGAAACAAACAGACTATATTATTATCGGCGCCGGAAGTGCGGGCTGCGTGCTCGCCAACCGTCTTTCTGAAGATGATGCCCATTCAGTCCTGTTGCTGGAGGCGGGTGGCCGCGACAACAATACCTTTATCCATATGCCCGCGGGTTTTGCCCAACTGGTCCCCGAGGCGAATGATCACAATTACGGGTTTGAAACGGAAGCCGAGCCAAACCTGAATAATCGCAATCTATACTGGCCCCGCGGGCGAGGCTGGGGTGGATCGTCTGCGATTAATGCGATGGTCTACATTCGGGGTAATGCCTGGGACTACGATCACTGGAGTCAGCTGGGTAATACCAGCTGGTCGTATGAGAGTGTGTTGCCGTATTTTAAACGTGCTGAGAATTTCTCTGGTGAGGGTGATCAGCAATATCACGGTCAGGCAGGCCCGTTGCACGTCAAAAAGTCCGACCGTACCGATGACATATTGCTGGATAAATTTGTCGAAGGTGGTGCCCAGGCAGGATTTCCTCTCACCGAGGACTTCAATGGCCGGCAGCAGGAAGGCTTCTCGCGCTATGAACATACCATCAAGGGTTCAAAGCGAAACAGTGCGGCGGGTGCCTATTTACATCCCGTGCTTGATCGACCGAACCTGGAAACTCAGGAGAATGTTATCGTCGATCGCGTCATTTTTGAGGGTAAAACAGCCGTCGGCGTTGAATATCTGGTGGCGGGAGAAAAACGGGTGGCCAGGGCGAACAAAGAAGTCATTCTCTCAGCTGGTGCGCTGAACTCGCCACAGATTCTCATGCGCAGCGGTGTGGGTGCACCTGGTGATATTACGCCCCATGGCATAGCGATGGTGCATGACTTGCCGGGTGTGGGACAAAACCTGCAGGATCATCTGGGTGTTGTCAGTCAGTTTGCCTGTACGCAGCCAATCACATTGCATCGTTCGGCGGTGTGGTGGCGCACCGCGCTCGCTGGAATTAAGTATCTGCTGTGGGGCACGGGAGATGCATCCTACCCGCCTACCGCCGGTGGTGCTTTCATTAAGTCGCATCCCGATAAGGCCTTGCCGGATATGCAATTACACTATGTGTCGGCGGCGATGGCCGATACGCATGGACGGTCAGGCATCACCCCGGAGCATGGGTTTTCGAGTATCGTCTATGGTTGTCGACCCGAGAGTCGGGGCTATTTGACCCTAAAGAGTGCCGATCCAGCGGACGCGCCGGCACTGCACCCGAACTACTTGTCGGCGGCACAAGATATCGTTGATCTGCGCAATGGGTTTCGAGAGACGCGACGAGTCTTTATGCAAAAGGCTTTTGATGATTATCGCGGCCGGCAGCTCAAGCCGGGCCCAGAAGTTGATATTGATGATGATGCTCAATTAGACGAGTGGATCAAGGCGACGGCGGAGACCCTCTATCATCCCGTTGGAACCTGTAAGATGGGCAGTGATGCCATGTCGGTAACTAACGAGCATGGTCAGGTGCATGGTCTGGAGGGCTTGCGTGTGGTTGATGCATCATTGATGCCGACGCTGATTGGCGGCAATACCAATGCGCCGGTGATTATGATGGCGGAAAAAATCTCTGACCATATTCTCGGACGTGGTTTTCTAGTGGCCGAAAATCCGCAATAGGATAATGCCGGTATTGCTGCCAGCATTGCTGGCAGGGTTGAGAGGCAGTTGATGTGCGCCGGTGGCGTTGAATCCACCGAGCGCTCAAGGGCTCTTAGAAATTTTCCTTGAAGGTCCGCAGATCTAGTTCATGACTCCAGGCCGTTTTGGGTTGTTGGTAAAGATACATATAGGCTTGAGCGATACCGTGCAGGCTCACCAGGCCGTCTTCACCGGCGCGCTCAGCGAATTGCGGCACACCCTTAATGATTTTTTCACCGGCAATGCCGCCATCAATCACCACATGGGCGACGTGAATGCCCTGGGGCTGAAATTCCCTCGCCAGACTTTGGGCCATGGCGCGCAACCCGGCTTTCGCAGCGGTGAACGGGGCAAATCGAGGTTTGCCGCGCATCGACGCGCTGGCGCCGGTAAACAGCAAAGTACCCGCCTGGCGATCTTGCATGACTTTAAGGGTTTCTCGAGCAAACAAAAAACCACCGAGAGTACAGACCCGCCAGCATTTCTCGAAAAACTCAGCTTCCATGGTGAGGAAATCGCCGTTGAAGTTGTTGCCGGCGTTGTAAACCGCAAGGTCAACGGGACCGATAGCCTCGGCCTGGCGAATCAGATTAATCACTTCGGCCTCTACCGTGGCGTCGCAGACTATCGCGGTGGCCCGGCCACCGTTCGCTTTAACCTGGCTGACCACAGCATCGAGCTTGGCCTGCGTGCGGCCAGCCGCGATAACATGCAAACCCAGTTTGGCGGCATAGTCGCAGAGGTAGCCGCCGACGCCTTCAAAGGGGCCGACGCCAATAATAATGGCTGTTTTCATGGAATGTTCCTCTCGAGTTTGTCGTTAAGTGGAGATGTTGATGAATTCCTTCGCTGGATCCAGCGCGTGCAAGCCGGCCTTTGACCGGCTCAGATTAAAATTCCCGCTGATCAATATTTTCAGATCGATAAATCTTTCAGGTTGTAGTCGCGAATGACGTGCTCGAATGTGGCCGCGCTATACCGGTACTCGTCTTCCAGGCCAATAAAAGGCTGATACTGATAACGTCGCTCTGCCGGATAATGTTGGGCACGAGCGTCTATGGCAACAGCGATCACGCTGGATCGCTGAAAAATGCGCTGCTCGTCGTAGACCTCATTGGACTTCTGGGTCAGCGCACCGCGGGCGCCGAGCACCGATCGCCGTCGATGAAAGCCAAATGTCATAGAGACTCGAATATCTGCAGAGGTGTTGGCAAAGGACCCGTGGAGCATTTGTCGGTTAACAATGGTGACGTCGCCGGCCTTGCAGGTCAGCGGCACAGCGCCGGGTAACTGGTCAGATCCGTGATGCTCGGCGACTAAAGCCTTGATATCGACTCGGCCCAACTTATGGGTGCCTGGCATCACCCACAGACAGTTGGCGATGGTGCTGGGGTACAGCTGCACCTGGAAGTTGAAGCCGTGGATGCCTTCATCCCAGTTTGGCGAATCCCAATGGGTGACGCCATCTTGATGCCAGGAAACCGAACCCCCAAGGCCGGGCAGCTTGACGAAGGTGGCATCATTATAAGGGACGAAATCCGCGCCATTAATGCCCTCGGCAATGGTGAGCAAGTCGGGATGACCATACAAGCGCAATCCCGACGGCATGGTTTGGCACATACCCCCCATGATATGCACCACTTCTTTGGGTGCATCGGCGGCGGCGCTCGGTTCACGCATGCGGGTTGGGTGGCGGCCGCCCAGTAAGTCGGTACCGCCCCAAGGATCTGCGAGTGGTTTAACGAAGGAGTAGGGATTTTGTTTGAACTCGGAGCCAAACGCGGGCCGGCCTTGACTGTCCAACTGCGCGCCACGGCCTGTGGGTGCATGGTCAAGTAAAAAGTCGATGTCGGCGCGCAGGGCAGCAATCTCATCATCGGCAATCACGTTGTCGAAAACATAGAAGCCGTGCTGCCAATAGGCCGCCAGTATGTCGGGATGCAGCTTCCCGTGCGCGTCCAGTAACAAGGGCCCGCGATTGCCGATTCGGTCGCGTAGCGCTTCGCCCTGGCGCTGATACGCTGCCATGGCAGCATTATATTCCAGCGCCGTGAGTGTGCTTTCGGTCTCGGTCATTGGGGCTCCCAAATGTTGAGTGAAGACTCGAGTTTACTGTGGGTGGTTGAAGAGTCTACGGTAAACTTCGGCAAAAATCGGCAAAAGTTGTCGGTGGAATCTGTGTTTGAATGGCCAAACATTGACCCCGGGATTTATAGGTGGTTAATTCTGCTTAACCGCAAACAGGCAAGCGCGACATGACTGGCACCCAAGATGAAGATCAGTTCAGAGATTACAGTAGCCGTGAATCGATGCAGGACGCGGATCCTGTTGCCGAGTTTTATCGGCTGAACCACAAATACCAGACCCTGGCATTTGCGCGCGCGAAGATCGACCAATATGGCGCCTTGAGTCTGGCTCGCATGGGGGTTTGGGAGGCCTGCGAACTGCTCAATACCCTCGTCGATGATAGTGATCCCGATACAAGCCTGTCGCAAATTCAACATCTGTTGCAGACCGCCGAGGCCATTCGTCAGGCGGGTCATCCACGCTGGTTTCAACTCACCGGTTTAATTCACGATCTGGGCAAAATACTGTGTTTGCAGGGCGAGCCTCAATGGGCGGTCGTGGGCGATACCTTTCCGCTGGGTTGTGAATTTTCGGCCGACATCGTGTATGCCGATTTTTTTGCGGCGAACCCGGATCAGATGAATCCCGATTATCAAGGCCAGCTCGGCATCTATGCCCCTGAATGTGGTTTAGACAAGGTGACAATGTCCTTCGGTCACGATGAATATCTTTACCGGGTCACTCGCGCTTACTTGCCCCTTGAAGCCCAATATATTATCCGCTACCACAGTTTCTACAGCGCGCATTCCGCCGGCGCCTATGATTATTTGATGAATGCTCAAGACCGCGAGCTGTTTCAATGGGTCAAACTGTTTCAGCCCTTTGATCTTTACTCCAAGGGGCATGCGCCGCCAGATATCGAGCAGCTGAAAGACTATTACCAAACCCTGATAGCCGAGTTCTTTCCGGCCACGATTCAATGGTAGCGGCCAAGGTAGACCGGCCCGTCGAACTAAATAATTTATGCCTAAGAGGAATGATCCATTGAGTCACTATGAAACCATCAGTATCGAAAAAAAAGGCCAGGTTGATTGGCTGACACTGAACCGCCCGGAATCGCTGAATGCCATCAATACGCCTATGGTCACCGAGCTGCGAGACTATTTTGGTGGTCTGAGCGAGGACCCCGAGACCCGCATTGTGGTGATGAAGGGTGCGGGTCGCGCGTTCTGTGCCGGTTTAGATATCAAGGCCTCCCAGTCAGGCAACTTTGAGGCGCCGTTCAGTGCTGGCATGGGTTTCCAAGGCTATCTTGCCGAGGTATATATCCGTATGCGACGCTGTCCACAGCCGATTATCTCGCTGGTTCAGGGTGCGGCCTGTGGTGGTGGTTTTTCCTTTGTGCTGGCCTCAGATATTCGCATTGCCGGCGAATCAGCCCGTATGAATGCGGCCTTTATTCGGTTGGGCTTGTCGGCCTGCGATATGGGTTCGAGCTATTTTCTGCCGCGCCTGGTGGGTACCTCTGTCGCCTCTGAGCTCATGCTGACGGGGCGTTTTATCAATGCCGAAAGAGCCTTGCGTACCAATCTGGTCTCCGAGGTTGTGCCCGATGATCAATTGGATGCGGCCGCCCAGTCTTATGTTGACGATATGCTCACCACTTCGCCGATGGGCTTGCGCCTCACCAAGGAGGGCTTGAACATCGCCATTGATGCGGCGGGCCTGGAGGCGACCATGGCGATCGAAAACCGCAATCAGCTCATGTGTTCGCGAACCAGTGACGCGAAAGAAGGCATGCGTGCATTTCTGGAGAAACGGCCGCCACAATACACAGGGCGTTAGTGACAGGTTAGGGTTTGCTAGCCGCTTTGGCTGGATACTTGAGTAAGCGCTTCCAGTACCAGCTATAAGGATGAACCTTGTCCGTTGCACCGTTGGCATTAACCAGCGGTTTTGACTCATTGTGCCA
Organism: K189A clade bacterium; assembly: GCA_018607725.1. Lineage (GTDB taxonomy): Bacteria > Pseudomonadota > Gammaproteobacteria > Pseudomonadales > Azotimanducaceae > UBA4582. The sequence continues at coordinate 10,538 of JABBAY010000185.1, read as the reverse complement.
GCGGAAGATCCCGCCGATCATATTGGCGGGTGGTTTGATGGCATCCAGTGGGCGAATCTGGCGAGCGATGGTCAATGCCAGGGCCGTTGAGCGGCGCCCAACGGAGCAATAAAACACGGCTTGTTTGGTTATCAATAGGGGTGCATAGGCCGCAAAAAACGCCTCAGCTGTAGTCTCGGGATCGAGTCGGATGGCGCCGGTTAAGTGGCTGACCGCAAATTCGTCGGCGCCGCGGATGTCAAACAAAACCAGGGTGGAGCCGCCGGCGGTCAAGTCGTCGAGCACAACGCGGTTGCTGATCTGTTGTATGTGATGGTTTGCGATCAGCGCCTGCTCGATTTTCTCGAGCGCGGTCTCGGCTTTGACCGCTCCGGATAGTGCGAGCGCGATCAGGGTCGCGAACTTCAATACTGGGAACGTCAGTGTCGGGGCCAACAGCGCGCGCCATAATGGTAGTGTGTTCAAGCCGGTTGGTTCAGGTTGGTGGTACATGGGTGGGCAGGGCCTCAGGCAGCTGATGCTATCCTATTCAATAGGCTCTCACGCGTCGACAGCCCGGCGACAGAACGGCGATAAAGCCTCGGAAAAATATTGAGCGAAATTCGATCAATATTCATTCCGGCAGTGCTGGTCGGTACTGCCGCCCCTGGTCAAGCAGGTCGTTAAGTTGCGGCCGGCGCAGGGGTCACGTAAAGTCAGAGTTTTGGAAAGTTCTTATGCCCAGGCTAATGATGGTTGTCATGCTGGTGCTGGCTCTGACGGCGTGTAACCCGAAAGATCGACGGCCGGGCACTTGGCTGTCCGGTGATTTAGTCGAGACCCCGATCAGTGATTGGTCTTTTACTGAGGGTTATCAGGAAGTGTTTATTGAGACGCATCCTTGGTATGGCATCCCGTTTTCAGTCACGGTGGTGATGGCCACTGTCAATGGCAACATCTATTCGCCGTCGATCTACAGTGAGCCGGCAGTGTTTCCGGGCAACAAATATTGGAATCAGGTGGTGGCAGATAATCCAGCAGTGTTCGTGCAGATTGGCGATAATCTTTATCCAAGGCGGGCGCGGTTAGTCACTGAGGCGGCGGAATTCGAGGCCGCCTTCGAGGCCCTGGCCGTCAAATATCCCTTTTGGCGGAATGCCAAAGACAATCCCGAGAAACGTCCAGCATTTGTCCTGATCTGCATGGATGAAGTCATCTAGCGCGAGATGCGTTTGATAACCGCCTCTTGATGGCGGCAGTCCTTTGATGAAAGCAGTTTTTGCGCCAGACCAACCAGTGAGACGACGATGACGAATCATGTATTACCGCTCGAGCCGATCCCGCTTGAGCCAATCAAGTCCGGGTTTCTGAAGTCTATGCGACTAATGAAGCAAAGCTACAAGAGTCCGCTGGAACATGGCCAAAACCTGCGGCGAGAGCACGGCAATGCGGTCATGCAAAAAGTCGGCAAGATGCGGATCGTCCATCTTTTTGGTGCCGAGGCGCACCGTTTGTGCTTAATGAACCCAGGCCAGATCTTCTCCAATAAAAAGGCCTGGGATATGATCATCGGGCGTATTTTTCCTAATGGTTTAATGCTCCGCGATGGCGACGATCATCGCTATCATCGACGGCTGATGCAGGCAGGCTTCAAGAGCAAGCCCATGCAGGGGTATCTGGGGCAGATGATTCCCCAAGTGCGTTCGGCGGTCAAACAGTGGTCAGTGCAGGCCGATGGCAAAATGCTCGCTTATCCCGCCTTTAAGCAGATGACCCTGGATCTTGCTGCGACGATTTTTCTTGGCATGGATCTGGGTGACGATGCGCGCAAAATCAGTCGCGCCTTTGAGGTCACCGTGGCGGCCTCGATGCCGCGAATTCCGATGGCGATTCCTGGCACCCTGTTGTGGCAAGGGATTCGGGCTCGACAGACCATGTGCGACTTCTTTCTGCCGCAGGTAGCTGAAAAGCGCTTGGGTGACGACCAGGATCTGTTTTCCCTGTTATGTCGGGCAACGGACGAAGAGGGACAGGGTTATACGGATCAGGAGATTGTTGACCATATGATTTTCCTGATGATGGCGGCCCATGACACCACTACCAGCACCTTGACGAGCATCACCTATGCACTGGCCCGGCACCCAGAATGGCAAGCGCGTCTTGAGCAAGAGCGGCAGTCCCTGGGCGTGGAAGCCTTGGCCTATGCCGACCTAGACAAGATGGTGGAAGCTGATTGGGTGATCAAGGAAGCGCTGCGTATGTATCCGCCACTGTCGACCTTGCCGAAGTTCAGTAATGAAGCCTTTGAATACGAGGGTCACCTAGTGCCAGCGGGTGCCATGGTGATGACCTATCCGATACACACCCATTATATGACGGAGTATTGGGATAAGCCCCGTGACTTTGATCCCCTGCGCTTTAGTCCAGAGCGGGCTGAGCACAAGCGCAACGCCTTTAGTTGGGTGCCCTTCAGCGGCGGCGCGCATATGTGCATAGGTCTACATTTTGCGGATATGCAGATCAAGCTGGTGCTGTTTGAAATGCTGAAAAATTTCTCCTGGTCCGTGGCCGAGGGCTATGAGATGCCGGTACAGCAGTCGCCTATCTCTAAGCCTCGAGATGATTTGCCGATTGACTTGATGCCTAAAACCTAGCGGGTTGGCGTCCAATCAAGCGGGTGAATGGTCGCCAGGCGAGCCAGTCGGATGCGCTAAGATACGGCTGACAGCGCAAACGCCTGGCGCTGCGAACTCGTCTGGCGGTCTAAGTGCTGTGCGTGCCGATGCCTACACCCGTACAAAAACAGTTGGTAAACCATGAAAGTAGACCTCCACTGTCATAGTTTTTTCTCTGACGGCAAGCAATCACCAGATTTTCTCGTCAACAGAGCGATTGAAAATGGGGTGACTCACCTCGCGATTACGGATCACGACTGTACTGATGGCCTGGATGCCATCGCTGTTGACACGGCTGGAGTCTCAATTGTCCCGGGCGTCGAAATATCCTGTCACTGGAATGCCATGGAGATTCATGTGGTGGGACTGTTGGTGGATCCTACTGCTGGTGATCTGCGCCGACTATTAACGGCGCAGCAACTATCTCGCAGACAGCGTATTCAAGCCATCGATGCAAAGCTGGCGGCGGCAGGTACGGTGGGTCTGAGCGCCTATCTTGAAGGCCTGCCGTGCGTGGCGGGCACCCGTAGTCATGTAGCGGATTTCCTGGTTGCGCAACAAGTGTGTAAAAGTCGGCAGAAGGCCTTTAAAACTCACCTGAATAAACGCGGAAAGATCTATGTTAGTGCTAATTGGTGCGATTTGGCTGATGGCATCGCCGCGATAAAGGCCGCGGGCGGCATCGCGATTATTGCCCATCCAGGTCGCTATGCGCTGAACAAGACTAAGCTCGCCATGCTGGTAGATGACTTCAAGGCGGCGGGCGGTGAGGCGTTGGAGGGTACCTATTCGAGCATCGACCCGCTGATGAGAAAGTATCTGCGTGACTTGGGCATCGCCAAGTCGATGTATCTCTCCGTAGGTTCTGACTTCCATGATGCCGGCGCCCAATGGACCGACATCGGTAAATTTCCAGCCCTGGATTCCGTCGCCCTAACGAGCGCGATCTGGCTACATCCGAAGTGGCAGGCAAGGTATGCCTAGGTTTGCTTTTTGTGGCTTGAGTTGCTTGGCGTGATCCGGTTGAGGGTTGCTAAACTGACTTTTTTAAAAGAATTTCGGCGAGTTGACTCCGCTGGTGCGGATGCAGTAGTTTGATGGCAAATAGACCGTAGAGGACAAACCGTGAATTTTGATTTTTCCCAAGATGAGAAGATGCTGCGAGACCAGGTCGCGCGGTTTCTTAGCGATCAGTGCAGTTCAAAAACCGTTCGAAGCGTGCTGGAAGGCAAAGCAGCCTATGCTACTGAAGTTTGGGATGGATTGGTGGACATGGGTCTGACGGGCACGGCTATTCCGGAGAGCTACGGCGGCGTCGGCGCAGGCTATCTGAGCCTGTGTCTGGTGGCGGAACAATTGGGCGCGTTTCTGGCGCCAACGCCATTTTCATCGTCGGTTTATCTGGCGACAGAGGCGCTGCTGCTGTTCGGTTCTGAGGCGCAAAAAGACCATTGGCTGCCGAAGCTGGCAGCTGGTGAAGCCGTGGGCACCCTGGCTGTGGTTGAGGCGGTGGCGCAAACCACGGCAGAGGCCATTGAGTTACGTTTCTCGGCCGGTCAATTGACCGGCAAGAAGCTTATCGTTGCCGATGGTGGCATCAGCGATTTCGCGATTGTCTTAGCGCGCAATCCTGCTGGCGGCCTGGGTCTGTATCTGTGCGACTTGCAGGCTGGCGGCGTGGTTAAAACGGCGGTAGACACTGTCGATCCCAGCAGGAATTCAACCAGCCTCGAATTCAATGGCTGTCCGGCCGAGCTGCTGGGTACGGAAGCTGATGGTTGGGCGCAGCTCGCAACAGTCTATGACCGGGCAGCTGTGCTATTCGCCTTTGAGCAGCTGGGCGGCGCCCAGAGTGCTTTGAATATGGCGGTTGACTATGCCAAACAACGCTTTGCCTTTGGTCGCCCAATCGGCTCATTTCAAGGGCTCAAGCATATGATGGCAGATATGTATGTGGCGCTGAAATTAGCAGAATCCAATTGTTACTATGCGGCCTGGGCGCTCTCGACTAACTCGCCCGATTTGCCCCTTGCTGCGGCGACGGCAAGAGTCTCGGCGACTCAGGCGTTTCAGTTATGCGCAAGAGATAACATCCAGGTGCATGGCGGTATGGGCTTTACCTGGGAGTTTGATTGCCATCTGTATTATCGCCGATCGAACTACCTGACATTACAGCTCGGTGGTCTGACTGAGTGGGAAGACAAGTTGGTCAGTAGCTTGGCAAGCGGTGAGGCGGCGGCATGATTCTGCGCGTCGGCGACAAGCCGGCGAGGGAAGTATGACAGGCAGAAACAGTTGACAATAAGATAATTGATCAGTTTGAACAGGATACGCATTATGGATTTTGGTGATACTCAAGAAGAAGCACAATTTCGAGCCGAAGCACGGGCCTGGATTGCCGCCGAGGCGCCCACCTACTTAACCGACAGTCTTACCAAAAGTGGCTTTGGTGGCGTTAAAACCGGTGATTTCGATCCCATGGTGGAAGCCAAGCTGTGGCAGCGAAAAAAGGCTGACGCTGGTTGGGCCTGCATTCAATGGCCGGTGGAATTTGGCGGCCGTGGTGCCTCGCCGATGCAAAGCGTCATTTGGAATCAAGAGGAAGGGATCTACGGCAAACTCTCGGGGAGTTTTATCATCGGCCAGGGTATGTGCGCGCCAACCCTGATGGCCTATGCCAGTGAGGCGAATAAGGCCCGCTATCTGCCCAAGCTGGCTAGCGCTGAAGAGGTCTGGTGCCAGCTATTTTCCGAGCCGCAAAGTGGCTCGGACCTGGCTGGGTTGCGAACTCGGGCCGAGCGAGACGGGGAAGATTGGGTCATCAACGGCCAGAAAATTTGGACGTCAGGCGCTCATCACAGTGACTTTGGCATACTGATTACGCGCACCGACCCAGAGGTGCCTAAGCACCGGGGCTTAACCATGTTTTTCCTGGACATGAAGTCCAAGGGTGTTGTCATCAAGCCGATCAAACAGGCCAATGGCGAGAGCGGTTTTAATGAGGTGTATTTTGATGATGTCAGAATACCCGACACCCAGCGTCTGGGCGAAGTCGGCGGTGGTTGGCAGGTCTCGCTAACCACTTTGATGAATGAGCGGCTGGCCATTGGCGGCGGTATCGCAACGGGCTTCCCCGAGATCAAAGAGTTGGTTGATGGCTTGGCGCTAGCAAGCGGCCGGGCCATTGAGAATCCCGCAGTACGGTCGAAACTAGCCGACTGGTATGCCAAGAGCGCTGGTTTGAAAAACACCTCGGCACGCGCTATGACGGCATTGTCTAAAGGTGAAATGCCGGGTCCGGAAAACTCCATTGGTAAATTGGTTGCAGGCGGTATGATGCAGGATATCGCCAAGTTCGCCCTTGATCTTCAGGGGTTAGGGGGCGTCATCGTGGACCCCCAATTGGCGGCGCATTCTGCCAGGTTGCAGGCCATGCTGTTGCGGTCGCCGGCGGTAAGAATTGAAGGTGGTACCGATCAGATTCTGCGCAATATTATCGCCGAGCGTGTCTTGGGCCTGCCCGAAGAGCTTCGAGCCGATAAAGGCATACCCTTCAGTAAAATCCCCTCGGGAAATTAGTCGCGCCTAACAATGCCGGTGAGTCCCGACGGTGTCGTTGGGGCTGGCCGAGTTTGGCTAAACGCAATCTGCAATCCAGTGTCTGGTCTTTTTGATACTTGTGTTTTGATACTTGTCTGTTAGATAGAGGTGCTGCCGTTTGCAGGAGGTCTCTTTGGCGCACTCAATCACGGCTCGTGATTGAGTGATCTCAGCATCTGACGACCTTTTGACTTCTTGCATCTGGCGGGTCGAGAGTGGCCTGCAGATAGCAAAATAGCCAAAAACCCAGTATCGGCCTAGTCGAGTGGGTTCGCTTCAGCTATATTGGGTCGAGGAAATTCAAGAGGCGAGAAAAATGATAAGAAACCTGGTGATTGTGATCGTGATTGTTGCAGCCGGATTTGGACTTTATAAGTTTACGCAAGACCAGCCTGCCCCAAGCCCAACCGCTGCCGTTGCAACCGGCGCTGATAACATTGTAGCGCCGACGTTGGGCATGATCGATGATGAACGAATCAAGAATGCCGAGAGTGAGCCCGGGAACTGGCTGGCCTATGGTCGTACCTACGAGGAGCAGCGTTTCTCGCCCCTGGAACAAATCAATAAAGACAGCGTCGCGAACCTTGGGCTGGCTTGGTTTAAGGATATGCAGAGCAATCGTGCGTTGGAATCGACCCCCATCGTCGTCGATAACATGATGTTTCTGACAACCGCCTGGAGCCGGGTCTATGCGCTGAATGCTCTCACCGGTGAGACAGTCTGGTCCTATGACCCACAAGTGCCCGGCGCGTGGGCGCGCAAAGCCTGTTGCGACGTGGTCAACCGCGGTGTTGCAGTCTATAAAGGCCGGGTCTATGTGGCCAGCCTTGATGGTCGCCTGATTGCCCTCGATGCGGCAACCGGCGCAGAAGTCTGGAAGATCAATACCCTGACGGATCGGAGCCGTGATTACACGATTACCGGGGCTCCCCGGGTGGCTAATGGCAAGGTCTTTATTGGTAACGGTGGCGCTGAATATGGCGTTCGTGGTTATGTCACCGCTTATGACGCCGAAACGGGTGAGCAAGTCTGGCGGTTCTACACGGTGCCGGGTAACCCTGATGAGCCCTTTGAGAGTCCTGAAATGGAGATGGCCGCCGAAACCTGGAAGGGTGGCGAGTGGTGGAAAATCGGTGGTGGCGGCACAGTCTGGAACTCTATCGTCTATGACCCTGAATTTGACCAGCTCTATCTGGGCGTGGGTAATGGCACTCCTTGGGCTCGAGCGATTCGCTCACCCGGCGGCGGTGACAACCTGTTCTTGTCTTCCATTGTCGCTGTGGACGCGGATACGGGCGCCTATAAGTGGCATTATCAAACAACGCCCATGGATAACTGGGACTATACTGCCGTGCAGGACATTGTACTGGCCGACCTGGAAGTTGACGGGGTGGATCGCAAAGTGCTGATGCAGGCCCCTAAAAATGGTTTCTTCTATGTGCTGGACCGGTCTAACGGCGAATTGCTGCGAGCTAACAAGTATGTCACCGCGACGTGGGCAACTCACGTCGATATGACCACGGGCCGCCCCGTCGAAGATCCTGCTTATGATTATCTGGAGAAGACCAAGTGGATTCTGCCGGGCCCATTGGGTGGCCATAACTGGCAGGCGATGGCGTTCGATGAAAAGCGGCGTCTGGCGTTTATTCCGGCCATGGAAAACCCTCTGGCCTATGCCATGGATGAAGAATGGCAAAATACCGGCGTTTACAAGCATGTTGTGGGCGGCTGGAATACAGGCGTTGAGCTTGGCAACATCATCAAGGTTATGGGCCAAGATGGTATTCCGCCCAAGGCGCGGGGTTATCTGAAAGCCTTCGATCCGTTGACCGGCGAAGAAAAGTGGGCGGTAGAGCAAGTGCACCACTGGAATGGCGGTACCTTGGCCACCGAAGGTGGGTTGGTTTTTCAGGGTAACTCCCTGGGTGAAGTGAAAGCCTATGATTCGGATACTGGCGATGTGCGCTGGTCCTTTAACGCTTATACGTCGTTTCTCGCGCCGCCGATAACTTACCAGATTGACGGTATTCAATACGTCGCTATTCTGGCGGGTACGGGTGGTGGTGACCTGTTTGGTGGCGAGTCGAACAACCTGGCATCCTTGACCTATGGTAATTTTGGCAAACTGTTAGTCTTCAAGTTGGACGGCAGTGCTGAACTACCCCCACCAACGGCGTTAGATCGGAGCATTCCTGAACAGCCCGCCAGTGACGCATCTGCTGAAGATATAGCCCGTGGCGATAACGTCTATCACTCTAATTGCGCGGTCTGCCATGGAGTTCTGGCACGCTCCAGCGGGGTTGTCCCCGATCTGCGAATGACCAATGCCACTCGGCATGGGTTATACAATGAGATTGTGCTGGGTGGCATTCTAGCCGGTACCGGAATGGCCAGCTTCGCTGACCTGTTGGACGAGAACGATGTGGAGAAGGTGCGCGCTTACGTGATTCAGCGCGCTAACGAAGATCGAGCCGCCGCGGCCGCGGCAGCCGATTAGCGGCGAGGCGTCGTTCAGCGGCCCTTCGGTGGCAGCGAAGTGCGAGGCAGGGCTTTAAATTGTAGCCCTGTCTCCCGTTCCTGAGTCGTGGCGACGGGTATGAGGTTAGGATCAACCTTGATGGTGGGTGTGTCAGTTTGCGCCGCTGGAGCGAGCTCGACTCGACTCAATTGGCCTTCGACTGTCTGGCCCTCGTCAATCTGACGCAGGGCATTCTGAACTTTTTCCGCCATCTTGACGTCGTAAGGCAGATCAAAGGCGCGGGGCTCAGCCATGAGTTTGCCCGTTGGCGCGGTGGGTTGAATCCAGAGATAGATCCTGCCTGGCGTTTTCTGAGACTTATCCGGCTCGCTGATCATGGCCCAATGTAGCTGGAACCGCTGTGGCAGCTCGTCGGTCACGGGCCAGCCCTGTAGGTCTTTTAAGCCTAAGTAAGTGCCCACATACAAGCCAGAGACCAGAATCACCAAGAAGATTTTGAAGCTGACGGTGCGGCGAGTGGCGATCAGTAGATAGAGCAGCAAAGCGCCCATGACTGCATAGGCGATGGCCAAAATTTGAACCGAGATCATGGGCCTTTTCCTGATGTGATTTGGGTCAGTAGCGCTTTGGGTAGACCGCTGGTGCTTGCTACGGCGCCACTATTGTCCAGCACAAAACGGGTCGCGGTGACTTCCATGCCAGCGCGATTCAGCGAGTGAACCCCGTAATAGACCAGGGTTACCACCGGATTGAGCTTTTCAACCTTGACGCTCACGGGCACAGGCTCATTGTAGTTGGCGTTGTAATGCAAAATATTCACCACGTACTCGCCGGGAATCCAAGCGCGAATAGACACAGATTCCTGGTTGATGGGATTGGTGACCATTTTGCCGTTGATCATCATCTGATCCTGCACGGCGCCACGATCGTCCCGGTCCAGGTGCATGGTGCCAGTATCTTTATTGTCGAACCACAGAACCACGCCGCTGGGGTCTTCTACCAGCACATCGATGTCGTCGGGATGACCGTCGGGCCAGTTGATGGTGATCAAAAACTCGGCCTTGACCGTCACATTGCCTTGCTTGTTCGGTTCAGCCATAAGGATAAACGCGATGAGAAACATAAAGGCAAAGCCCAGCAGAGTATTGAACAGCAGATCAGTAAATGCGTTAGTAGTTGAACCTGGGCGAGTGAACCTTCTACGCATCATCTAAACGGCAGGCCGGCTGAGGGTCGGCAAGATGTAGATATCAACCGCAATGGCAAGCTTGTCAACGAGCCGTGATGCAGCGGTGTCCAGCATCTCATATTGCAAGCCCAGCAGGGTGCTGGTGATCAGGCCGGCCATGGTGGTGTAGAGGGCCACGGCCATGCCGCCGCTCATTTGCCCCAGCAGTTGCTGCAGGACATTGGGGTCGAAGTCGGTAAGTTCACCGACCGGGCTCAACATCATAATAAACCCGAGAATGGTGCCCAGCAGACCCAATTTCAGCAGCATATCGGCAGCCCAGTGGCCGAACGTATAGCGTGACATCAGGCGTTCAGCTAAGACCTCTAGTAGCAGATTATGGTCGAGTTCGGCAGTGACTCGTCGCTGGGACTTCTGTACCAGCTCTTGCAGATAGTCTGCGCAGATCCCCGGCGTCACAGTCTGTCCCTGAATGTTGAGGCCCTCGGCGCTGAGCGTCACGTCGCCCGGTCCAAGGTGTGTGATGCGAGACTGGAGTTTGTCGATCACTTGCGTGTCGGCGGCGAGCTGTTTAACCAGCAGCAGCCAATGCAAGCTGAGAATGCCATAGAGCAGC
>JABBAY010000204.1 GCA_018607725.1 K189A clade bacterium | reverse complement strand
TAGAATTGATGGTGGTGGTCGCGATTATTGGTATTATTTCCGCGATTGCCTATCCGAGTTATCAATCCTACACCTGCGATACTTTTATTGGTCAGGGGATTGCTGATATGAAGGTCTGTGCGCTGGGTATGGAGCGGTTCTACAGTAACGACTTTACCTATGTAGGCGCGACGATTGGTGACGTCTGTAGCGCCGTGTCGCCCACGCAGGGAGTCAAAAAATTTGATCTCGCCCTGAGCACCCTGACTCAGACGAATTTTGTGGTCACAGCAACGCCTGTCGGCAGCTGTGGCACGACGATGACCCTGGATGCGGCAGGCACTTTGACCGTAGCGCCCTAGTTTTTTCGTTCTGAATATTTTCGATAAGCACTTTTACTTATAAAAGTGCTTGGTTGCCTGCGGCTGGCGCTTCAGTGTGCGCGTTGGCGGTTGGCATGATCTATCATCTTCAGGTATTGAAGGTGGGATAATTCTGGTTTATTTGCGCCAATGCATGCTTTTGACCGCCTATCGAATTTTCATCAGGGCTGATCGTTCTGCGTCCAGTTCACGCCCGTCATTCGCCTAGAATCCTTTTTGTCCATTAGAAAAGGAACTTCGATGGCAACTTCAAAACAGAGTATTTCGGCTCGGCTAATTCGTGGCATGACGCTCATGGAGCTGATGGTCGGTCTGGTGATTGTTGGCATGGGCATGACGATTGCGATCCCGAGCTTTCAGGGTATGTTGGCCAGAAATACCATGGCTACCCAGGTCAATGAGTTCATGTTGTCGTTGTTACAGGCGCGGAGCGAAGCGAGTAAAACAGGGCGAACTGTCAGTATCCTTGGCAAGACCACGGCAACAGATTTCAGTGGTGGTTGGTGCGTAGCCAGAGGCAGTCCCGCCAATTGCACCGCCCCGGGTGCTGATGTCGTCATGAGCTTTCCGCCCCTGGTCGCAGAGGCCTCCCTGAGTCTGGTGGGGGGCACTGTGCCGATCCAGTTTAATTCCCTCGGTGGTTTGACGGGGGACTCAGCCCTTGATGTTGATCTGTGCCATGCCAGCCAGCCGGGAAGAAGAATCCATATTTCACTGGTGGGGCGGGCCAAGGCGCACAAATCTACGGCGCCTTATGCGGCTGACGACCCAAGGCTACCGGCATGTTGAATGTTCATTCTGGTGCATCTGCTGGCGGCTTTTCTCTTATCGAAGTGTTGGTAGCGATGTTAATTGTTGCGGTGGGTATTTTGGGCGTCGCGGGCTTGCAGATCACCAGTCTGCATCTGAATCAGAGCGCCATGTTTCGCTCTGAAGCGCTGCAAATGGGTAACGATATGGTCGACCGGATGCGTGCTAACGAGGCCCAGGATTATGCGCCGACTCCCGTATTGCTGACTGACCCGCCTGCGGTTTCACTTAACTGTATCGCAGAAAGCTGTACGCCGGATGAGCTTAGCGGTTATGACATGGCATGGTGGAAGTGCAATATCAATTCCACGCTCGATGAAGCGCTGGGCAGTCAGTTTCCGGCCTGTTTGAGTCTCGGCGTTGCCGGTTCATTGCCCTTAGGAGCGGGCGCGGTCCGAAAGCAAGACGGCTTCTATGTCGTGACGGTGGAGTGGCAAGACAACCGTGCTGGTAATAGGCGATCTATTAATCTGCGATCACAGACGGCCGCGCCATGAACATCGAAAACGCCAAGGGTTTCTCACTCGTTGAACTAATGATCTCGCTGGTGCTGGGGACCGTTGTGATGGCGGGTGTCGCACAACTATTTGTCGCCAATTCAGAAGCCTACAACCTGCTGGAAGGTCAATCGAGAATGCAGGAGTCTGGACGCATATCGTTAGATTTTATCGGTCGTAATGTCAGGCTGGCAGGTTACCGCGGTTGCTTCTCTCGCAATGATGAACTACGCAGCACGGTTGAGGTCAACAACATCCCTTATGAATTTGATCTGCGTTTTGCCGTTGCGGGCTACGACGCTCAGGGACCTGGCATGTGGGCGCCTGGGTTGGCAACAGTGCTACCGTCTACCAATTCGAGTGGTGTCGATACTAACGTATTTACAACTGTGGGTGGCGACGGTGCTGGTGCGGGCATCGACCTTAGTCAAATCGTCTCTGGTACCGATGTTATTACCTTTCGAAACCTTTCCCAGGTTGAGGCGCGCTTGGCTGCTGAGTTGTTGTTGGAAACCTCGAACCCCAGTGTCAGTATTGGTGTTGGTTGGAATGAGTTTGATAAAGATCATCTGGTCATGATTCATGATTGCGAAAAAGCGGCAATTTTCAGGGTCACTGAACTCTTGCCTAATCTTGCGGGTGCACCGTCTACCAGTAATCAGGATTTGGTTATTGGGCATGACATGGACGATGCTGATGCGACACGTAATTTGACGCTGCAACTGTCAGGTTCTAGCAACAGCTTTAACACTGATGCCGCTGTCTCCGCCATTGAGTCTCACACCTATTTTGTTGCGCCTGGCAGCGGCTTGAATAATGCGGGCTCAACGCCGCGCTCTCTGTGGCGAAAATCGGGACTGCAACCGCCGGTAGAGTTGGTAGAAGGCGTCGAAGATCTGCAGATTCTCTATGGCGTGGATACTGACAATGACCAGGCGCCCAACCAGTACTTGCCCGCTAATCTAGTCATTGACTGGCGCCAACTGACAACTCTGATCGTCACTGTCGTGGTTAATAGTATTGACGACACAGGAGGCACAACCATGTCTTCTGCGGGTTGCCCTGTGCCAGCCGGTTGCGCAGTAGATGGCTTGCAGCGCAGAACGTTTACCCAGACATTTCAGTTGCGAAACCATGGATAGCTGCGCGATGAAAAATCAAGTATCTGGGTTTGCTTACCCACGCCAGCAGCAAGGCATTGCGCTGTTCATGAGTCTGGTGATCCTGTTGATACTGACTGTGTTAGGCGTTTCTTCAGTGCAGACGACACGGATGCAGGAGCTGATGACACGGAACTCGCATGACATCAATATTGCTTTCCTGGCTGCTGAATCGGCCATGGAAGATGCCGAGGCGCTGATTGAGGGCACGGCAAGTATTGCCGTGTTCAAAGCGGCAGACGCCTATAAAGACGGCTTGTACCTAGAAGCGGCTTACAATTCTGCCAGTAACTGGAGTCAGGTTGATTGGTATGCTAGCAACGGTTTTTACATTACCGCTGCCACGGTCGTGGACGGTGTGGCCGAGCCCCCTAAGTATATTGTCGAGCATCTGAAATCTATTGTTTCCAGTGAAGATACATTGAATTTGGATAATATTGGTCAAGGCACTGGCTCGGGGTTGAGTGAGGTTTTTCGAATTACTGCATACGGTACGGGCGGTTCGGCTGAGGCCCATGTATTAATACAAAGTACTTACGGCAAAAAGTTTTGATCATGGATGATCGATAATAATCAGGGACGAATCATGAAAATTCAAAATGCTACCCGCCTGTTATTCGTTTTCGGTTGTATTAGCTTGACTGCATGGGAGGCTGTCGCTGCTAATATTTCTCAGGTCAAGGATAATGATACGGCTGCTGACCAAGTGCTGGAAAGTGCACTGGGGGGCGTGGCCGTTGGGGTTACTGTCAAGGCATTAGGTAGTGGCGTTATGTCATACGCCATGAATGTCGATGCCGATGGCAGATTCGATGTAGGCGAGACCACCGGGGTAGTGACAACGACGGGGAAACCGCTTGATAGGGAAACAGATGCGATCTACAAAATTGAAATTCTTGCTAGCGCCGATAATGGATTGGGCACAGACACGGCCATACTGAAAGTCGATGTGGCAGTAATCGATGTTGACGATAATGTCACTTCCGCCATCAGTGATACTAATGCTGATCAGAATGAGGTCGCGGAAAATGCAACTGCAGGTAAGAGGGTCAACATCGAGGCGCTGGCCACAGATGCCGACGCGACTGCGGTTATCAGCTACGCGCTGACAGATGATGCTGGCGGTCGGTTTCAGATCGATGGTGCCGGGCGGGTTGCGACGACAGGTGCTGTCATCGATCGAGAGGCAGCGCCTGCCTACGTGATCACCGTGGCGGCGATGAGTACCATGGGAATGACGAAGTACCAGGACTTTACGATTGCCGTTCTGGGGGTCGATGAATTTGATCCCGACGCGGTCGCAGACGTCTATGACGTAGCTGAGGGCGGCACCCTGGTAACGACAGCAACCCGGGCCGGAAACGGCGTTTTGGGTAACGATACGGACGCTGACGAACCCTTCGAACCACTTCAGGTAACGCTGGGCACAGATGTTGGCTTCGGTACCCTGAGTCTGAATGCCGGAGGAGATTTCACCTACACGCATAATGGCGATGAGGTATTTGTCGATAGCTTTACCTATAAAGTCGCTGATCCAAATTTCACCACGGGTTTTGTCTCTGTCACCCTCAACATTCTGCCAATGAACGATAATGTGCCGGTTGCTGCTGACGACAACTATCTGTTGCTGATCAATGAAGGCGGCACCCTGAACGGTACCACTGTGCTGGTGAACGACACCGACGCTGACTTGCCCGGTGATATGTTGACGGCAGTGCTGGACACTGATGCCAGCAACGGCACCCTGGCCTTGGCCAGTGATGGCACCTTCACCTACACCCATGATGGTGCGAGTGAAATATTCTCAGACAGTTATACCTATCATGTGTTTGACGGGGTCAATAGCGCGGGCAATGGCGCCACTGTCACCATTAGCGTTAATCCGCTGAATGACAACAAGCCGGTGGCGGTTGCGGATGCTACCTACGAGGTTGATGAAGGCGCGACGCTGTCGGTCAGTGCCGCCACTGGCGTTATCAACAACGACACGGATGCTGATCGACTGGCCAATGGTGCGGCTATGAACACGCTGACGTTGGTGAATGGTACCTCTACTAGCCATGGCTCGTTGAGCCTAAACGCTGACGGCAGTTTTATCTATACTCATAATGACTCTGAAAATTTGACCGACAGCTTTACTTATCAGGCTTTTGACGGCACCGATACCAGTGACAATACCGTCACGGTAAACATCAATGTCACGCCCCGCAACGATAATTTGCCAGTGATTACTTCCGATTCGGCCAGGTCGGTTGATGAAAATATTCGGCTGGTTCGAACACTACGGGCCACTGACGTGGATTCTACTGATACGTTGAGATTCACCATTGTTGGTGGTGTAGATGCATCACTGTTCGAGGTAGAGGCCAATACGGGTATTGCGGTCATCGCTTCAGAATTGCGTTTTCGCAGTAGCCCCGACTATGAGATTCCTACTGATGCCAATGGCGACAATATCTATGTAGTTGATGTACAGGTAAGCGATGGCATCAATACCGTCATGCAGACCCTTACAATCACGGTGTTACCAAAGAGTGATACGATTCCGACCTCCAGCGACAAAACCATCGCTATGAATGAAGATGGCACTTATCCATTTTCTGTCGCTGATTTTGCCTATATGGATGCCGATGGCGATGATTTCGATCAAGTTCAAGTGAGGGCCTTGCCGGCGCTAGGTGAGCTGGCGTTCAGGGGCAGTGCGGTGAGTCAATGGGATCGGATTGATGTAGCTGATATCGGGGACCTCACGTACATGCCAGAGCCTGATGGTGACGGTTTTAGCTATAGCAGCTTCGAGTTCCGGGTTGTGGATTCCTCGGGTGATAGAAGTGTTAATCATACAATGACTATCGATGTAGCAGGCGTCGCTGATACGCCGACGCTGGCAACTGCGGCGAATATCACCACTGATGAAGATCAAGCCATCGATATTGGTCTGGTCGTGAGCTTAGTCGATGGGACTCGCGAAGATCTGACCGTTGTCATTGATGTGGCGCCGGCGGGAGCGACGCTCAGTGATGGTGCTAACAGCGCCAGTGGTGCATCGGTTGACATCTCCAGTTGGAATGTCAGTGCGATCACGATTACGCCGGTCCTTCACGACGATACAGATATTGTCTTATCTATCGTTGCCGTCGCCACGGAGGTGGGCAATGGTGATACCGCGACGATTAGCGGTACGACTAACGTTATCGTGACAGCAGTGGCTGATGCGCCGGCGTTGACCGTGACAAGCCCGGTGACGGTTGACGAAGATGGGTCGGTTGGCTTAACGCTCGCCGGTTCGCTGGTCGATACCGATGGCTCAGAGACTCTCAGTTATCAAATATCGGGCATGCCTGTGGGTGCCAGTCTTAATCAGGGCGTGAACGGCGGCGCTGGTATTTGGAATTTAACGTCTGCTGATTTGACGGGTTTGACGGTATCAACGCCAGCTAACAGTGCCGAGGATTTCACCTTGGCAGCGACGGCGCTGGCAACGGAAGCCGATGACGGGGGTGCTGCGGCGTTTAGTGGTTTGCAATCCATTGTCGTTATCGTCAACGGGGTTGCCGATATGCCCACCGTCAGTGCCAGTCCGTCAGTGACGACCAACGAAGATGTGGCCACACCCGCTTTGGGTATCATCGCAACCTTGAGCGATCCGGCAGAAGAATCGCTGACGGTATCTGTCGAGGGCGTGCCTGCGGGTGCGACGCTAACCGACGGATCCAATACCGTCATTGCTTTTGGTGCGACGCTAGATGTCACGGGCTGGCTACTGGGTGATATTTATCTGGTGCCGCCCTTACACACCAATGGTGTGTTTACGCTGACGGTCAATGCCACAGCAACAGAAGACGAGAACGCAAGCGCGCAGACCGCCTCCACAGACATTGCGTTAACCATTGTGGCGGTGAATGATGCGCCGAGTGTCGTTGATCAGACCTTTTATATTGATGAGAATGCCGGTGTGGGTACCGTGATCGGTACGGTGCTGGCATCTGACATAGAGCCTGGTCAGACATTGAGCTATGACCTAACAGGCTCGGCATTTGCCATTGATAGCAATGGCATCATCACTGTTGCTGATCAGGCGCAGCTGGATTATGAGACGACCGCAACGTTCAATCTAACCGTCACCGTCACCGATAGCGGTTTGCCGGCATTGTTTGACACCGCCGCACTTGTGATTACCTTAAATCCGCTGAATGACAATGCCCCCATAGGCGTAGCGGATGTGATCTCGGTTGATGAGCTTGGAAGCGTTAGCATCAATGTTCTGAGCAACGATCTAGAGCTTGATTTGGCGCCGTCGGCGCCATTGACGGTGACTGAAGTCAATGGCGATATGGGTTTGGTGGGCGTGGCGTTTCCGCTTGAGGCCGGCGGTGTCGTTGCGGGCAATCTGACGATCAGCGCCGACGGTTCTGCGGTTTTCGTGGCGAACACAGACCCCGCCGTCGAGATATTTTCCGTATCAGCAACTTACACGGTGAGTGATGGAACACTGGTGGCGGCAGGGGTGCCAGTGACGCTGACCATCAATCCCATTAATGATAATTCGCCAAAGGTCACCGCGGCGGGTCTGGACCTGGCCATCCAAGGCCTGACTTACGATGAAGATGAGCATTTGTCAGCGGCGAGCAGTCTGTCGATCAATCTGCAAAACCTGTTTTCAGATATTGATATGGCTGACTCACTGCAATTCAGTATCAGCAGCAATTCCAATGCCGCAGTCGTGCCGGCGAGTATTAATGCCGGCAACTATCTGGTGATTTATAGCCCTGCCAATGAGTTCGGTGTCGCCGACCTGGTGATAGAAGCGACGGATACCGCGAACCCGAGTGCTAATGTCAGCTCGGTTAGCCTGTCTGTTACTGTCTCCGTCAACTCGGTGAATGATGCGCCTGTCTATCAGGCAGGTACCCTACCGGACATCTCCAGGAACGAAGATGCGGGTGACTTGCTGATTGATTTGGCCAGTGCCTTTATTGACGCGGATATGACTGACAGTAATGGCGCGGATGATAGCTTGACCTACACCGTGACGATTGAAGATATATCCGCTGACTTTGTGATGACTGATCTATTGGATGTCAGTGGCTTGAGTGTCGTTAGTGATCTGGCAGATACGCCGGTGGCTGAGTCTCGGCAAATTATTCTGCAGACTAATGATGCGACCCTCGCGCTGGCTTTTAATGCAGATGCTTTTGGCACGCTGAATGTGTCTGTGCGCGCGACCGACCAGGGCCGTCCGCCAGCGCTGCCGGCTGTTGCTGTGCCGTTGTTTGCGGAAGCCGAATTTCAGGTAGTCATCGAGGCTGTCTTAGATGACCAACCCATAGCTGTTGATGACCACTACAACAGCAACCCTTCTTTGGTGGTGTTGGAAGACAGCGAGCCAATCGATATCTATGTGATCGGTAATGACTACCAGGGCGACGTGCCGGCCAGTGTGATTAATGCTGGGCAATCCATCAAAGACTCGTTCAATGTCGATCATAGTTGGCGTAGCACCAGTCGCTTGGCGGATGACCCCTTTAACCCCGGTAACCTCATCATCACCATGAACGGTGAAGTGGTCTGCGCCGCTGCCGGGTGTGCGCCCACCGGCAATTCCATTGTCAACCAGGCAGGGGTCGACACCTTCTCGGTACGCTATATGCCCATGCCCGACTTTAATGGTGAAGATGTCTTTACCTACTGTATCCAGGACGCATCAAGTGTCGGCGAGGCTGCCTTTACGCCGCCGAATGACTCACGCTGCGCCCAGGTGACCATTAACGTGTTACCGCAAAACGATCTGCCTAGCGTGTCAGGGCCAATATATTTCTTTATGGATCAGGCCGGTGTTTTGCAACTAGATGCAGCCGAGGGTCTTCTGCCCTGGGTGCACGATGTCGATAATAGCCATCGTGATGGTCTGGGCTGTGATCCATCGGTTTTGACCTGCCCTACATTACCCCAACCGGATCAATTGTATTTCCGCTTTACCTCCGCAGTCACCACTCACGGCCAGCTGTTGCCGCCCTACAACACCGACGGTGGTTTTACCTACCAGCCGGAAGCTTCCTTCGATGGCCAGGATAGCTTTACCTTTGATGTCTGCGACGTGCCTTTACCTGGTGATACTGGTCATTGTATTTATGGGGTCGAAGTACTGATTGTGGTAAATCCCATTGACGGTGCTCCGGAAGGTGCTGGCGCCGGGGTGGTCGAATATGATTATCAGCTGGCCGATGCGCCTCTTGAATTGCCCATTGGCCCTGAGCCCAATGTGCTGATCATTGAAGATGACTCGCGCTCAATGGAGTGGGATCTCAGCACATCGAGTCTGGAAGGTGTCTTCTATTTTCCACAGCGACTCAGCACCCAGAAAAACCGTGACAGCAGTGATAGCCTTTACTGGGTGATGGCAGCGTCGGCGACCGACAGTTGGTCCGTGGAGAATTCCAAAATCGTGCCCACAGAGGATCAGTTTCCCGGGCAAGGCTTCTGGACCCTGCGTTCGTCCAGTGAGAACAAAATCTACTATGACCCGACAGTTCAATATCGCCCGTGGGATGGCTTGGACACGTCTGACCAACCCTTTCCGAACAGTCCACCCACTGCGGCGAAACACTACCCGTGGCTAGCCGCGACAGCGGCAAATACTACCGATCTAACCTTGGACGTAGGCGCAAGCTATACGGGGCGGGCACTTGAAGGTAAAAATGTTTGTGTGAAAAATGGGCGCTGTGTGAGATATAACAACAAGGGTAAATGCAAAGAATGGGTGGAGGTTTGCAGTACGGAATATGAACTCAATGAGGTGAGTGTGAATGGTTTCTACATTCCGCGCCATTATGTTTGGGAGGACAAGAATAACAACGGCAAGCTCGATTATACGCCGTCCCCGAATGGTGCTAACCCGGATTCAGAAGGCAGGTTGGTAGAAATACGGCCAGCGAATGCACCTTTCCCTAAATCTGCGGATCGGACTGATTGCATCACTGCGGAGACAACCTGTAGCTATGGTGAGGAGCTGCAGAATTTTGCCAATTGGTTCACCTACGCCAGAACCCGAGAGTTAACCGCGAAAATGGCCCTGGGGCGGGTAGTGGCGAAGAGCGAGAGTCTGCGCATGGGTTACTCATTATTGAATAATGATAACTACAACCGAAAAATCATATCCATGAATACCTCTGAGCGTACGGGAGCCAAGGCCGCTTTGCTTGATTCGATCTACCTGTCTCCTACCTTAGGCGGTACGCCGTTGCGCGTTAAGTTGCGCGATGCGGGTCGGCACTATGCTTGCGAAAAGCAAGATATATTTGGCTCTAATCAACCATCTGCGCTGGGAGCGGTTGACGCGCAAGGCTATGCAGATTGCCCGATCTTGCCAGCGCCAGCGGGAAACTGTCAGCAAAATTTCACGCTGATGATTACCGACGGTACCTGGAGTGGTAACCAGCCACCTAATATACGTGAGACTGATAACGACAACGATACCAATTTTGATGGTGATATTTATGCCGGAGCGCCTTCCGACACCCTGGCTGATGTTGCCATGTACTATTATGAATATGACCTGCATCCTGCCTTGTCAGATCAAGTGGCCACCAATAGTCGCGATAAGGCTGGCGCCAGCACGACAGCTTTCGCCGGTGGCGGGAATGACTACATGCACCAACACATGACAACCTACACCATAGGCTTCGGTGCCAAAGGTTTTATTACAGCGCCCCCGACATTTTCTGCAGACACCGCAGGCACCTTTGATTGGGGTGATCCGATGGCGGATGCGCGGACCCCGGCCAAGATCGATGATCTGCGCCATGCAGCATTTAACGGCCGTGGCGAATACTTGGATGCTTCCAGTGTCAAGGAGCTGACCCAGGCGTTGACCTCTGCCTTTGAGGAATTTTCGCAAGGCAGTGGTACCGCCTCTGCCGTGAGTTTTAACTCGCAGGAAGTGCAGGCGGGAACCTTGATCTTCAGAGCCTTTTATAACACTAAGACCAATGCGGGTAATCTTGTGGCGCAGGGGATTTCAGACACGGGTCTCGATCCCGTGCCTGTGTGGGAGTCCGCTAAGACGCTGGATGCCATGGCGGCAACGGATCGGCAGATTATTACCCTCGATCGCATTAGCAATACAGGCATAAAATTCCGTCCCGAGACGTTAAATGCAGAGCAGCGAAAGCTGTTTATCACCGACCCTGGGGCCAGTGATGCGGTTAAGCTTGAGCAGATTACCGAGCGGGTTAACTATCTGCGGGGTGATGCCAGTTTGGAACGACCCTTTGGTGATTTCCGTGAACGGCCGGTAACGGGTGGTCGCCTGGGCGATCTAGTTCACTCGGCGCCGGTCTTTGTCGGTTCACCCGACAGGTTGCGTCGTACTCTCAGCCCCTATCCACAGGATGCACCTTACGCGACGTTTAAGTCAGAGTTCGCGAGTCGAGAAAAGGTTGTCTACGTTGCGGCTAACGACGGCATGCTGCATGGTTTTGACGCCAACAATGGGCGCGAGCTTATCGCTTATGTACCGGATAATCTGATGCTCGGTAAATACAGCAGGAAAATTACCGAGCTGCTTGATTATCGGTACAGTCATCGTTTTCTGGTGGATCTGACTCCGGCGCTAAATGATGTGTTTATGGATGCAGATCTTGATGGTGATCGAGAGTGGACCACCTTGATGATCGGTGGTCAGGGCGCCGGCGGTAAAGCCTATTTTGGGCTTAATGTGACAGACCCGACAAAATTCTCGGAAGCGACTGCGGCTGACGTTGCCCTTTGGGAGTTTACTGATGCTGACGACAGTTACCCCACAGCCCCTGTGACGGTAGATGAGACAACCACCATCGAGCCGCTAACGACGGGAACCGGTGGTCAACGCAGAGACCTGCAGACAGTGCCGCAACCGGTGAAAGATCTGGGTTACTCCTTCAGTGTGCCAACTATCGTCATGAGCAATCTGAAGCACGATGGCGAAAATGAATGGGTTGCGATATTGGGCAATGGTTATAACAGTACCGCAGGGATTGCTAAGCTCTTTGTCTTGTTGGTAGATCATGGTGCTGACGGCACCTGGTGCCACCCTGACATGATCCATAATACGGTGCTCAACGGTGACTTGCCGGAGCAATGTATTGGCAAGCAGGATTTTGTCAAGATCGATACCGGATTTGGTGCCGAGGGCGGTTATCCTAATGGCCTTGGGACGCCGCGTGCCATCGACACAGATGGTAATGGTACCGTCGACTATGCCTATGCGGGGGATACCTTTGGTAACTTTTACCGTTTTGACCTGCGCTCTGACAACTTTGCAGAGTGGACCTCGACCAAAATATTCAAGGCCGAGTATACCGCCGGCGTGGGGCAGGCCATTACTAGCCAGCCCATTGTGACGCCCCATCCGACTCAGGATGATGGTTATCTGGTGATTTTCGGTACCGGCAGTTATGTGACGGTGCCGGATGGTGCAGACACCAGTATCCAATCTATTTACGGATTGTGGGATCGGCTTGGTCCCGAACTTGTGACAACCAGTCAAATGGTGCAGCAGAGCTATACGAATCTGGTTGACCCGACCTATGGCCCCTTCCGGCGCCTGTCCAGCAATCCTGTTGATTATGTTTTGGCTGGCGGTAAGCGGGGCTGGTATATCCATCTGGATGCCGTGCCGGCGAATGGCGCGCAGGGCATAGACCCGCCTGAATTCCCTGGTGAGCGAGCAGTACGAAATATCCAGCTTCGGGGTGATGTGGCTTTTGTTAACAGCGTGATACCTCGGGGCATAGACAGTTGCATTAAAGTCGACGGGGGTTTTGGCCTGGCATTTTGTCCTAGCACGGGTGGCGCTAATTGCTTTACTGCCAGCTCGGTCTTTGATCTAAACGAGGACGGGGTGTTTGATGACGGCGACCGGGCAAGCAATGTGGCGGTTGCCGGTATACGTTTCGAAGATGCAGTACCGTCAGATTCAGCCTTTATTGGCGCCAAGCGAGTCACCCAGCTCAGTGACCAGTCGCTCAACATGACGCTCACCAACACGCAGCAGGGGGTCTACACTGGCCGCTTGTCGTGGAAGCAATTAGATTCTGTAGACTAGTGGTCGCCGTGCTGTGTAAAACTGTGGGCGCTGCGGAGTGGCGCGGCGAATATAACGATATAATGAAGGGGTGAATAATGAAAACGCTAATATTGCTAATGTTGCTCGCGGTAAACCTTTGCGTGACGGATAGATTGGCGGCGGCAGAATCTGGAGATGCTGGCGCCGCGCCTGGTCCAGCGGCCTATAATGCTGCCGTAGGTTGGTTGACGCAACTTAGCCTGATAGAGCGCAGTGTCGTCGTTGGTGGTGTTAGATATGATCTAGGGCCGGCTTTTGAGCCGCCAAAAGTTGAGCTTCGAGATGTGGTGGGCGGCACAGTGGATATGCTGTCGCGGGGTATGTTTGTGGCGGTGAAATTTATTAACCGGGATGATGGTCTCAGGGTGACTGAAATTCGGGTTATTGAGGGCTCTGGTGCGCAGGAGGACTACTAGCTCCGACGGACCTTCGTCAGGCTCGCGACACCTTCCCTGAGTGAGTTTCATCGCGTTGTTGTTCGGCATGCCTGGCTCAGCAGCGCAGTGCTGTTCGTGGAAGGCCTTGAGCATGTGATGGTTGATCTTTTGGGTAATACAGTCGTGCTCGTCCTTGCACGTTAATAACAATTTTACGGGCAAATCGCGTGCCTCCGTTGGCCGGACAATAGATAAAGTGACCGTTCTGATAATTGGTGTGACCTTTCTCGGTCATTTGTAGGTATTGGCGGTTGCGAAATGAGCGCCAGATAATAGTCCCTGCCGTATTCAGGGCGGGCAAGTGACTAAGAGCACGATCGGCGCCATTCATTCGACCATCCTGGTTGTGGTCAATGAAAACGAGAAGGCCTTCGTGCCATCGACCGTTGCAGCCCTTATCGACAACTTTGGACGGGCACAATGTGGTGGTTGCGCGGTAGTTGACGGCAGCGTGCCGGGTGTAGTGAACGGCGCTAACCAACCAAGTAATCTGCGCAGTGGCTTGGCTTCGATGAACGATACGCTGCAGTGTCGGCAGAGCCAAGCTGCTTAACGTCAGGCTGATGGCAAGCCACACCAGCAGTTCAACCAGCGTCAAGCCGCGAGGCATTTTTGCCGCTGGGTAGTTATTGCGATCACTCATGACCTTAAATCCCAATCTTCAATTGAAACGGGTGGTCAAGGTTGGTCGTTTGCTAGCCATTTTTGCAGCGGCAGTCAGCGCTGATAGGGTAAGTGGAAGGACCGGAATGAAGCCCGCAGGGTGCTATTAGGTTTGTGGGATATTGTACGCGGCTTTGTTCTTAGTCGTTGGGCCTGACCGTTGAACTTGGGCAGCTATTCCAGTTCTAGCTTCTTCAACTTGTAGCGCAAGGCTCTGAAGGTAATGCCAAGCTTTTTAGCGGCGGCGGTTTTGTTCCAGCGAGTGGCTTCTAGTGTTTCCGTAATCAGTTTCTTTTCAACATCCTCAAGATACGCTTCAAGGGACTCAAAGTCTGCGGGCGTCGGTGTCGCTGTGGCATGGGTGTCAGGTGTGGAGCGAGAATCGATCGTGGCTGGCGCGGTTGCTGAGTTGCCCAGGTTGACATCGCTTGCGTCGAAAGCCGGTTCTTGGCTGAGATTCAGATCGCCGGGCTCAATCATACCGTTATCACAAAGTGTGAAGGCCCGCTCGAGAATGTTCTCCAGTTCACGAACATTGCCCGGGAAGTGGTATTGCTTGAGTGCGTCTATGGCCGCGGGGCTGATCTCGGTTGGTGGTTGGGAATAGTCTCGTTCGACACGCTGCAACAGATAAGCCGCCAACTCCTCAATATCGTCTTTGCGAGCGCGTAAGCTCGGCACTTTGAGTTCGATCACATTGATTCGATAGTACAGGTCTTGCCGAAAGCGGTTGGTCTCGACCTCAACAGCGAGGTTCTTGTGGGTGGCGCTTAAAATGCGCACATCAACCGGGAGTTCTGCCTGAGCCCCGATGGGGCGAACGGCTTTTTCCTGGATGCAGCGAAGGAGTTTGACTTGCATGGCGAGGGGTAGGTCGGCAACCTCATCGAGAAACAGGGTGCCGCCATTGGCGGCCTGGAACAGACCTTCCTTATCGCTGACCGCGCCGGTGAAGCTGCCTTTGACGTGGCCAAAAAATTCGCTCTCCATCAGTTCCGTTGGAATAGCGCCGCAGTTAACGGCAATAAAAGGCGCATCACCATGGGGTCCTTGGCTGTGGATCAGCCTTGCCACTAATTCCTTGCCGCTCCCAGATTCGCCGCTGATGTAAATGGGTGCTCGACTCCGGGCCAGTTTAATAACTTGTCGGCGTAGCGCGGCCATGATCTCAGATTGGCCCAACAGCAGGTTGCCGGCTTTCGTCGTATGGGTTTCTGCACTCAGCGGTTCGAGGTTGAGAGCGGTGTTCACCAGATGACGCAACAATTCAAGGTTGACCGGTTTCGATACGAAGTCGAAGGCGCCTGCTTTGAGTGCCTCGACGGCGGATTCCATATTGCCGTGGGCGGTAATCATCGCGACTGGCAGGCGTGGATATTCCAGTTGAATGTGTTCGATCAAGGATATGCCATTGCCGTCAGGCAATTGCATATCTGTCAGGCAAAAATCGAAGGTCTGTTCCACCAGTAGATTGCGCGCCGACTTTAGATCAGCGGCACTATGGGTTTCGATATCCATTCTGCCCAGAGTGATTTCGAGGAGTTCCCGAATGTCCGGTTCGTCGTCGACTATCAAAGCGCATTTTTGCGGCATAACCTACCTTCAATTATTGTCTGTATTGCTCGAGAAATGACACGCGAAAACAACTGCCGCCGCTGCTCGCCTGAGAGTAACTCAGCCGCGCAGAGTTGGCTTCACACAATTCCATTGATAGATATAGGCCAAGTCCGGTGCCTGTTGCCTCCGTGGTATAGAAGGGTTCAAACAAATGTGGAATGAGAGACTTCGCCACACCTTCGCCGTAATCGATGACCTCCAGGTAGGGCATCATCGATGTCGTATCGATTTTGCCGCGGATTAATACTCGCGCTTCACCTGTTTTTTTCAAACTGTATCGTAGACCGTTCTGACAGAGATTGCCAAGGATCTGAGACAAGTGGATAGGATCGGCATTGATGCGAATGGTATCGGGTTCAATATCCGTATCAATGAATATCACTCCCGTTTGTCCGGCGCTGAAATCGGCGATGAAGCCTTGAATCCAGGTACTTAAATTGAGTAGTTGGGGCGTGGCATTTTTTCGCCGGGACATGTTCAAAACGTGTTCAATGACGTCGTTCATCCGCAGGCAGTGATTCTGAATGATCTCGCTAAGCCGAGCATCGCCTTTGCTTAATTCTTGCGATTCTGCCAACAACTGGGCGGCGTGGCTGATAGCGCCCAGAGGGTTTCTGATTTCGTGGGCGATGCTTGCAGAAAGTCGACCGAGTGCAGCGAGTTTGAATTGTTGGGCTTGGTGCTGAACCTCGCTGCTATCTTCAATGAATATTAAAGTATCTTCTGCGGTGGTGGTCGACCCGAGGGTGGAGAACGATGCGATCAGCGGTTGAGAGCTTTCGCGAATATGGAAAGTCACTGAGTCGGCGAGATGGTGGGTTCGCCAGTCGTTGAGTTTATCGGCCAGTCGATAGGGTAGTCGATCTCGAGCGATCTCTGGTACCGAGGGGATGCGGAGAAAGGCCTTCGCTGCATGATTGATCGACTTGATGCTGCCGTCGCTGGCAATGACAACAACGCCAGTTTTCATCGTGTCGATAATGAGTTGATTGGTCTGCTCGAGGGTAATGACCTCGGTCTCAGTCTTTCTCAGTTGCAGGGATGCGGTTTGAAAAAAGATATTGGCGACGAAGTAAATGACACCGAGAACTCCGGCCTGGAAGAAGTTTTGCAGGTCGTTGGCTTGATAAAAGAACAGATAAAATTCACCGTAGAAGAGCAGGATCACCGCGATGGCAGGCAGGACACTGGACATACGACCGAGAACCAAGCTGCCACTGAAGGCGCAGGTAAAAATGAGGAAGTTGCCAAGCCCCGAACTGACGCCACCGCTGGCTGCAATCAGCAGGCTCAGGCAAATAATGTCGATGACGATGATAATAAATGACGGTGCGGTTCTTGACAGGGTTTTAGCGCTGACGAATAGCGTGCCGATACCCACAATAATATTCAGACCTAGATAGACTAAGCTGGTCGTGCGAAACAAATCAGGGCTGAACTCGCCGACAAAGGTATTAAAGTCGCTGTCGAGGAATAGAAATAAAAATAAAAATGCAATCAGGGTTCGATAATAATTATAGACCCGCAGTATGGTCGAGCGTTGCAGGCTATGTTGCTCATCAGATGCGTTACTTGCTATAGCCATAGTGGCGATGGATTATCCCAGTAAACCGAACGTCAATCGACTGATCCAAGATCGCTCGTTACTTTTGATTGAGGCGCTGCGTTTCAGCTTGCCATTTTTGTCCAGTGCGCTGTATTCGGGGTAGTTGCTGGTGAGTACCAGTAAGGCCTCGTCAGCTAACTGTTTCATGTCAAGCAACTGGTATGCCTCGACCATTACTGCCAACGCCTCGGGTACGGATGGGGTCTCCTGATAATTCTCAAAGACATACCGGCCCCGGTTAGCTGCTGCAATGTAAGCGCCACGGTAGATATAGTAATGCGCGACATTGATTTCGGCGCGAGCGAGAAGGTTGCGCAGATAGATTAAGCGTTTCTGGGCATCGGGTGCGTATTGACTGTTGGGAAAGCGAGAGATCAGCAGGCTGAAATCGTTGAACGACTCGCGCGCCGCACCAGGGTCTCGGGTGGAGAGGTCGAGCGGTAAAAATTGGGCCAGAAAATTCTGATCTTCGTCGAAAGATGCCATGCCGCGCAGGTAGTAAGCGTAGTCAACGTTGGGGTGCTGTGGGTGCAGGCGAATGAATCTGTCTGCGGCAGCTCTGGCAGACTCGGCCTGATTGCTCTTATAATAGGCGTAGATGATTTCCAGCTGGGCCTGTTCGGCGTAGCGGCCGAAGGGAAATCTTGCCTCCAAGAGCTGTAATCTTCTGACGCCTTCGTCAAAGTTGGAGCTACGCAGACTACCTTGCGCCTTCTGGTAAAATTCCAGTTCCGTGGCGTCGAGGTCTTCCTCGGTGTCGCTGGCACAGGCGGCGAGGAAGAACAGGGCAAGACTAATCAAAAGTAAGCGCATAAGTATCGATTTTTCCGCAGATTCTAGAAGCTGATGTAGGTGCTTGAATTCCCGGCTATTTAACCATAGCCTCCCCACATACCCAAGAGGTGTTAGCAGGTTGTATGCCAGTTGAGATAACCCACCAAGCAAAAGTACCCGATAACATGGCGCGTCAACGTTTAGATCATGTTGTCTCTCATTTGTTCCCGCAATACTCAAGATCTCGACTTCAGTCCTGGATTAAATCCGGCGGAGTGACCGTTGACGGTCAATTGATGCGGACGGGCCAGAAGTTATATGGCGGTGAAAGCATCGCTATTGCCGTGGTCGCAGTTGAAGTTGAGTCGGTACCGCAGGAGATGGCCCTCGATGTTGTCTTTGAGGACGAGGCCCTGTTGGTCGTTAACAAGCCGATGGGGCTCGTGGTTCATCCTGGCGCGGGGAATATGGATGGGACGCTGCTCAATGCGCTGCTTTACCACTACCCTGACCTGGACGGGGTACCGCGTGCGGGTATTGTCCACCGGCTCGATAAAGATACAACGGGCCTGCTGGTGGTGGCCAAAACACTTGAGAGTCAAAACCAGTTGGTACAACAACTGCAGGCCAGAACAGTGAAGCGTCTTTATGAGGCGGTGGTCTACGGTGTATTTGAAGGTCCGGGTAAGGTCAATGCCGCGATCGGCAGGCACACCAGCCAAAGAACGAAAATGGCAGTCAGGCGAGACGGCAAAGAAGCCATCTCACGGTATCGTGTATTACAGCAGTTCGGTGAGCATACTCGCCTTGAGGTTTCGCTGGAGACCGGTCGCACGCATCAGATTCGAGTGCACATGCAGCACATTCGCCATAGTTTGATCGGTGATAATACCTATGGTGGCGGCTACAAAATCCCACGAAATCGGCAACCGATTTTGCTGGATGCGCTGCAATCCTTCCCCAGGCCGGCCTTGCACGCCCGTGAATTGAGTCTGCAACATCCGACAACCGGTGTGAATTGTCGCTGGACTGTGGCGTTGCCCGAGGATATAGAGATGCTGCTGGCGGCACTCTCTGCGGCGGATATCTGTGACTGAGCCCCTGCTTCGCCCCGACTGGGCGCTGCCTGAGTCTGTCCAGTCGGTGGTTACCACGCGGTTTGGCGGTGTCAGTGAGTCACCCTATGGGGCGCTGAATGTCGCGCTCCATGTGGCTGATCAGCCTGCGCGTGTGGCAGAGAATCGCCGTCAAGTTGAGGTGCTTGCGGAATTGCCGGCCCCGCCTTTATGGCTGCAACAGGTTCACGGCACCCGGGTATTGATGGCGAACGCAAGTAGTGCCAAAGAGCAGCAAGCAGATGCTGCCTACACAAGAGACCGGCACTGCGTGTTGGCTATTATGGCGGCTGACTGTTTGCCGATATTGTTGTGCAGCGATGATGGCGCGGAAATCGCAGCGATACATGCGGGTTGGCAGGGGCTTGCGGAACATATTATTGATGAAACAGTGGCTCGATTTTCTGCGCGTAAAATCTCAGCATGGCTGGGGCCGGCGATTGGGCCCTGTCACTATGAGGTGGATGAACGCGTCAGGTCGCGCTTCGACAGCGACTTTGGGTTTGGCCCAGGAAAGGATGACGGTCACTGGATGCTAGACCTGTTTGCGGTTGCCAGGCGCCAACTCTCAAAGGCGGGCGTTGCGTCCATTGCCGGAGGTGGGTGCTGCACCTATTGCGACTCGAGGTTTTATTCCTATCGCCGCGATGGTCAAACCGGCAGGTTCGCGGCGTTGATTTGGCGGCGCTGATGGTGCTTTATTAGCCGCGACAGTACTCGCGAATCGTCTGTCGCGCAGTCCCGATTTTTGCGGTTTTCTCCTCTGCGGTGAGTAGTCGGTCTTCACCGTTTTCATCCTTGACCATGATTCTTGGGTACGTCTCGAGGTTGACCAGGTTCTTCTTGCCGATTTCGCAGTTCGAGCGCTTTTGGGCAGCGATCTGGCCGGCGATGCGTTCGCGATCTTCGGCGATGAGCTTATCGGGATCAACCTCAGTGCTGATCGGTTCAGGTGGTAAGCCAGGTCTTGAGCCGCGGTTGGGTGCCTGACTTTGTTCGCTATCGATTAGAGTCTTGGCGGCGAAGTGACCAGTGGCGGTAATGCGCTCGGCGGGGTAGTCTCGCGGGTTCTTCTGAGCGTAGTTGGTCACGCCGTTGTCATCCACCCAGACATAGTAATCATCTTCCGAATAAGCATTCACTGGAGCAAGCAACAAAAGTATCAAATAGACCAAGTTCTTCATCTAAGTCTCTTTAGTATATGACTATTCGAATCTTACTTGATGCGAGCGCAAAATTCGACAGCGGTGCCGAAAGGGTTCTAAATTGGCGGTGAGACTGGCTGCAGTCGGGTTGGCATTAGTGTTAAAGGATTGACAGCATAAGCCGGTTTGATTGAGAATGCCGGGCCTCATAGGCCTATGAAATAGGGGAAAAAAGTGGAAATGCTATCTGGCGGAGACATCCTGATGCGTTGTCTCCAGGAAGAAGGTGTTGATTATGTGTTCGGTTACCCTGGCGGTGCCGTATTGCATATCTATGACGCGCTCTTCAGACAAAAGCGTATACAGCACATTCTTGTCAGGCATGAGCAGGCTGCAACCCACATGGCTGATGGCTATGCGCGCAGCACGGGGCGGCCAGGCGTCGTGTTGGTGACGTCCGGCCCAGGCGCAACCAATGCCATTACGGGGATTGCGACGGCCTTCATGGATTCAATTCCGATGGTCGTGATTTCCGGTCAGGTACAAAGCCACTTGATCGGCACAGACTCATTTCAGGAAACTGACATGATCGGTATTTCTCGCCCTATCGTTAAACACAGCTTTCTCGTGAAAAATGCGTCTGAAATTCCTTTGATCGTTAAAAAGGCCTTCTATCTTGCGACCTCTGGCCGGCCAGGCCCTGTGGTCATCGATATTCCCAAAGATATCACCAGTCCGACAGAGCTGTTTGAGTACGAGTATCCTGAGCAACTGACCATGCGGTCCTATAGTCCTGCGGTGAAGGGGCATACGGGCCAAATCAAGAAGGCGCTGACAATGCTGCTGGAGGCCGAGCGCCCCATGATATACGCCGGTGGCGGTGTCATTCAGGGTGAGGGTTCGAGCGAGCTCATCGCACTCACCCGATTATTGGGTTATCCCATAGTTAATACACTGATGGGTCTGGGCGCCTATCCAGGCACTGACCCACAGTTTTTGGGCATGCTGGGCATGCACGGCACCTATGAAGCTAATATGGCGATGCATAATTGTGATGTTCTTATCGCTGTGGGTGCACGCTTTGACGATCGCGTGACCAATACTGTGGCTAAATTTTGTCCTTTTGCGAAGATTATCCATATTGATATTGATCCCGCGTCGATTTCGAAGAATGTGGTGGTTGATGTGCCGATCGTGGGCCCGGTCAAAAATGTCCTGACAGAAATGTTGGAAGCCGCTCAGGCTCGGATCGCGAAACGCACCAAGGTTCAGACGAGTCGGTTGGCCGAGTGGTGGACGCAGATAAACGCCTGGCGAAAGTTGGATAGCTTGCATGTCACGCCAGCCGCTGATGGTGTCACTATTAAGCCTCAGGAAGCGGTAAAAGCAGTCTACAAGGCAAGTAAAGGCACTGCATATGTTAGCTCTGACGTGGGTCAGCATCAGATGTTTGCGGCATTGTATTACCCCTTTGATGAGCCGCGTAAGTGGATTAACTCTGGTGGTCTCGGCACGATGGGTTTTGGCTTGCCGGCCGCTATGGGTGTGCAGATGGCTTTTCCCGATGAGACCGTGGTGTGCATCACCGGTGAGGGTAGTATCCAGATGAATATTCAGGAACTCTCGACCTGTGCCCAATATGGGCTGCCGGTGAAGATCATTAATTTGAATAATCGTTCTTTGGGCATGGTTAAGCAGTGGCAAGATATGCAGTATGAGAGTCGATATTCTCACAGCTATATGGATTCTTTGCCCGACTTCAAGAAGTTAGTCGAAGCCTATGGGCACGTGGGTTTTCAGGTGAAGACCCTGGCCGAGTTAGATGATGTTCTTGAGGCCGCGTTTGCGCTGAAAGACAAGCTGGTGTTTGTGGATATTCTGGTTGACCCCGATGAGCATGTCTATCCCATGCATGTGGCGCCTAATGGTGCAATGGATGACATGTGGCTGAAAAAGGGGGTGCGAACCTGATGCGAAGAATCATTTCGGTACTATTGGAGAATGAAGCTGGTGCGCTGTCGCGGGTGGTCGGTCTTTTTGCGCAACGCAATTACAATATTGAGACCCTGACCGTCGCACCAACGGAAGACGAGACGTTGTCGCGTTTGACCTTGACCACATCGGCCAGTGATACTCAGATTGAGCAAATTACCAAGCAGCTCAATAAGTTGATTGAAGTGGTTAAGCTGGTTGATTTGACCGAAGGTGAACATATAGAGCGTGAACTGATGCTGATTAAGGTCAAGGCCACGGGTGCTCAGCGGGCGGAAGTCAAACGCACTTCTGACATATTCCGTGGTCAGATTGTGGATGTGACGCATAATGCCTATACCATCCAGCTGGTGGGGACTTCGGACAAGCTAGATGCATTTCTTCGCGCCATGTCTGAATCTGTTGTCCTGGAAGTGGTAAGATCAGGAGTGTCGGGTGTTGCCCGTGGTGAGAAGATTCTCGCGGTCTAGTCATTAGTACGCCTGATTATAGTGAGTACTCTCGATAGTTGAGGAGGTAGGTTCGATGGAAGAGCAGCAAGAAAGCCAAGATCCTAAAGTAACCTCGATGGCAGATCGATCTGAGGAGCGGGCTGGATTGCGTCGCGGCATTTATCTTCTGCCTAATCTGATTACCACCGGCGCGCTGTTTTCAGGGTTTTACGCCATTATTTCTGCTATGAGCGGCGCGCTTGAAAATGCGGCGATTGCGATCATCGTCGCGGGTGTTCTGGATGCCCTTGATGGCCGGATCGCTCGTCTGACAAATACGCAGAGCGAGTTTGGCGTGCAGTACGACAGTCTTTCAGATCTGGTCGCTTTTGGTGTTGCGCCTGCGGTACTGATGTTTAGCTGGGTGTTATCAGACCTTGGTAAGCTTGGCTGGATGGCGGCCTTCTTATATATGGCTTGTGCTGCACTGCGGCTCGCAAGATTTAATGCTAAGCCGGACAATACTGCTTTTGTGGGTCTTGCCAGTCCCATGGCGGCAGGGCTCTTGGCGACCTCGGTCTGGCTCTGGACGGATCACATCGCCAGTACTGTAACCTTGCCGCTGGCGATTCCTATGGCGGCGCTGACAGTAGCGGCGGCCGCGCTGATGGTCAGTAATTTTAGGTATTACAGCCCGAAGCAGATCGACATGCACCGCGTACCATTTATTTATATGCTGGGCGTTGTTGCCTTGTTTGCGTTGATCGTGGCGAATCCACCGATTGTCTTACTCGGTTTGGCGGTGATCTATGCGGGATCGGGTCCCGTCCAGGCAATGCTTCGCAAGCGACCTCAAAAGCCGGTGTAGGTATTGGCAACCCGTCATGGGGCAGTTGCCCATGGTCTGAACAGATCAAACTTCGAAGCGGTTTTTAGGTATCTTGTTGCTGACGGCCAGCAGGCGCGCCGGACAATCTTGGAATGGGACCATGCTGTATGTTGATCAAAAAACCAGACGCCTTTAAACCCTCTGAAATTACTCCAGAAGCCGTTTATCTGCAGCGGCGGACATTCATTCAGGGTGCCGGTCTCGGATTGGGCGCAATGCTGCTACCGGGTATGGGGATGGCCGCATTAGATGCAAATCAGCCAATCAAAGACATCGCGCGCTATACCGGCGACTGGCAAGGGTCGACGTTGGCGCCAGACTGGTTGCGCCAAAAAGTCTCGCAAGCCCGGCCGAGCCGCCATTTGGCGCAAGAGCCAAGCACCCCCTGGGATATTGTAACGACCTATAATAACTTTTATGAATTTGGGACGGACAAAGGTGATCCCGCCGAGCATGCGAGTGACTTTAAGACCGATCCTTGGCAGGTGGAGATTGCGGGTCAGGCTGAAATTACCGGATCCTTTAACCTGGAAGACATTCTGAAGCCCCATGATCTTGAGGAGCGGATCTATCGTCTCCGCTGTGTTGAGGCCTGGTCAATGGTTGTTCCTTGGGTAGGCTTCCCGCTAGCGGACTTGCTCAAGCGTTTCAAGCCTACCTCTAAAGCGAAGTACGTGCGTTTCGAAACGTTGTTTGATCCGAAGCAAATGCCCGGCCAGCGGTCACGATTTGCAGCGCTGGACTATCCTTACCGAGAAGGATTGCGGATTGACGAGGCGATGAACGAGTTGGCGTTCGTTGGGGTGGGTCTCTATGGTAACGCGATGCCGCCACAAAATGGCGCGCCGTTACGACTCGTGCTGCCCTGGAAGTACGGCTTCAAAAGTATTAAATCGATCGTTAAAATCGAGTTTTTGGAATACCGCCCAGTGAGCTCCTGGGAGCGCAGTAACCCGAAGGAATATGGGTTTTATGCGAACGTAAATCCGCAGGTCAGTCATCCGCGTTGGAGTCAGGCCAGTGAGCGGCGGCTGCCAACATCATTGTTTTCACCGAACAGACGGCCAACCCTGATGTTCAATGGTTATGGGGATGAAGTCGCCCATCTTTATGCGGGTATGAATCTCCGCAATGACTACTAGGTTTTCCTCGACGCTTAAGCCGCTGGTGTTTTGTCTCAGTTTGCTGCCGCTGGTGTACCTGCTATGGCAGGTCTACCTGGTGGTTAATGGTCAAGAAAATGGCATGGGGGCCGATCCCGCGAAGACCATTGTGCAATTCAACGGTGATTGGGCTTTAAGGTGCATGTTGCTGACGCTGGCAGTCACGCCGCTGCGGCAGTTACTGGGTTGGGTTGAGTTAGCTCGAGTCAGGCGCATGTTGGGATTGTTTGCTTTTACCTATGCGCTAGCCCATTTCACGACCTACTTGGCGCTCATTCTCGAGTTCGAATTTAACGAACTGGGTACCGAGATCGTGAAGCGGCCCTATATATGGGTCGGTTTCACGGCGTTATGCGGTCTGGTGCCGCTAGCGCTCACTTCTAATCATTTAATGATGCGTTTGATGAAGCGCCGTTGGCGATTACTTCATCAACTGGTTTACCCGGTAGCAGCTCTGCAGCTCACGCATTTGTTCTGGCTCACTCGTAGTGATTATACCGAACCCTTCATCTACAGTGTCGTATTTTTGCTATTGATGGGTTATCGCGTGTTTAAATGGCGACAACGGCGACCCAAAATGGGTCGCGCAGAAGTCGCATCTTAGCGTTGCAAATAGCACCCTTGGCGAATAGCCACGATGCGAGACAGCAATTCCTGTAGCGCTTAAGTTGGGTCTTGCAATGGGCTCAATTGAGGCTCCTCACCGAAGAGGAGCCTCGGTCTCAAAGTTTATTTAGACTTTGTGAAGAAAACGGTTGCATGATGCGCCACAGGGCGTACTATGCCCTTCCTCAATTCGAGTCGTTAAGCGGATTGAGAGGTGAGATTAGCCCTGCAAGTCAGTAGAAATTTAGACAGTCTTTAAATTCTCTGAAATCTCGAATGAGTGCTTGCAAGTTGTCCTGATGGACGTATAATACGCCCCCTCGATCGATGAGATTGAGAGAGTTGCCCTGGTGCAACTCAGTAGGATTCGAATGCGAATTCGCCGGCACAAGAGATTGCCAGAGCAATACAACGCTCTCC
>JABBAY010000084.1 GCA_018607725.1 K189A clade bacterium | reverse complement strand
CTAGATCAGGGCCTAGGTCAGGGACACTGCCAGTATAATCAGGCCAACGGTCAACGCGAAAATCCCAGCTAAAGATAGCATTAATGATTTCACTGTCTTGCCATCGTCTTCATTAAACACGCTCATTTTTCTCTCCAGACATATTGTCGTACTGATTTGTTTTAACAGAACCTTATGGTACCGCTTCAATTGAACCGCTGGGCCATCTTGCAGCCGTAAATAATGCGCAATAATGTCCCAAGCTCAGTGGAATTGCCAGCATTAGTCTCGCCACCTTGGTTTGTGGCCAGCGCGCTGAGCGCCACTTGAAGGCCACTCTTTAACGGATTACTCTCCTCGAACATAAAGCACGTAACACGTCCTACCGAGGACAATCTCATGCAGGAAGAAAATACGCCATGAAAGTAGCTGATATTGATTGGGACACCTGGCAACCAGAATTGTCAGCGACATTATTATTTGTCATCAAACACGGCGAGGTGCTGCTGATTCGCAAGAAGCGTGGCCTCGGTGCGGGCAAAATTAATGGCCCCGGCGGTCATATTGAGATCGGCGAGACGCCCCGGGAATGCGCCATTCGAGAAACCCAAGAAGAACTCCTGATCACACCGTTGAACGTCCAAGCCAGCGGTGAATTATTCTTTCACGCCGAAGATATGCCGCGTATCCATGGCTACGTCTTTATCGCCACGGATTATCAGGGTACGCCAACGGAAACCCCAGAGGCCATTCCCCTATGGACACCCGTCAATGACATGCCATTTGACGAAATGTGGGACGACGATCGGCTGTGGCTGCCCGCCGTACTGTCTGGCAAGGCCATCCATGGTTGGTTTACATTCGCCGAAGAACATTTGCTGGACTCAAAAATCCAGGTCTTGTCAGCCCCAACTCAGTCTACTTAACGTCACCACACCTGCGCAGCGCGCACCTGCGGACTAAACACCAGAACCTTTATGGCCTTAGGTTCAACGGGGCCCAGCGGCGGCAGTCTTTGAGCTTGATGCCTACGTCAGCAAACTTCTTGATGAGGCCGCCCTGAGCCGCTATGGTAAGACCTCTTCGCCCCCTCTCCATTGCTGACTTAAGGTGCCCTATGGCCAAATTGCAGGTTCACCAATTTCCTTGCCTTTCAGACAACTACGGCTATTTGATTCACGACAGTGAGTCCAATGTGACCGCTGCCATCGACACACCGGAAATTGAACCGCTGAATGCGGCGCTCAAGAGCCAAGGTTGGACCCTGACCCACATATTCAACACCCATCACCACTTTGATCATTCGGGCGGTAATCTGG
This sequence comes from K189A clade bacterium, assembly GCA_018607725.1. Lineage (GTDB taxonomy): Bacteria > Pseudomonadota > Gammaproteobacteria > Pseudomonadales > Azotimanducaceae > UBA4582. Next base: position 2,591 of record JABBAY010000084.1, on the reverse strand, counting down.
CCTTGAAGGCGCAATGGCATTGCCAGATCATCGGCTCCAAGACTGACGCCGAACGAATACCCGGCATTGATCTTCTGATGGCTGATGGCGACAGCTTTGACTTCGGCGGTCACCGAGTTCAGGTGTTCGATGTGTCTGGCCATACGTTGGGGCATATCGCCTACTATCTGCCGGATGATGCCGCGCTGTTTAGCGGCGATGCACTGTTTGCACTGGGTTGTGGCCGATTATTCGAAGGCACGCCCGCGCAGATGTGGCACAGCTTGCAGAAGCTGCTGGCATTGCCGGACAACACACTGGTGTATTGCGCACATGAATATACTCAGGCCAACGCACGATTTGCGCTCAGCGTGGAACCTCAGAATGATCAACTTCAACAGCGCGCTCGAGAAATTGATGCCCTCAGAGCAGCAGGCCAGCCTACTGTACCCTCATTACTGGGCATTGAAAAAGCCACCAATCCGTTCTTACGCCCGATGAGTCCTAACCTGCAAGACACTATCCATATGACAGACGCAGCGCTGGTTGATGTCTTTGCCAAAACCCGACAATTGAAAGACAATTTTTAGCAGCCACTCTGAGTCAAGTCGCGTACGGCACACTACTTGAGTGCCGGCACATCGCTGTCCTGGAGCGCCTTCAAGTCATGGGATAACAGCACCTGAATCGGCTTGCTGTCATTCAACGACTTCAGCCACCGTCTGAGCCGATCCAGCTGAGCAAGATTTTCGGGTACCAACCAACGATTGTACCAGGCAGGCTTACCAATATTGAATTGCACAGCATCCCTGTGATTCGCGATATCACCCGCCAAAACATAGGTCTTGACCCCAGTTGGGCCTTCAACGTGCGCCACAAACACTTGGCTACCCGGGGTGTGGCCGGCTACAGGGACAACATACAAGCCCGGAAACCCCTGAATGTCTCGCAGCGGACTTTCCTGTTCGGCCAACACCAATCGAACAGAACAAGTCATTGCTGCCAATGCATCATCGCCGCCGAAGGTTAAATAATTCTGCTGCGTATACTGTTCCAGAGTTTGATAGGTTGTGTAGTGCGCACCCGCGGCACACAGATCTGCGAGTCCGGTCGTATGATCTGAGTGCAAATGCGTCAAGCCCACTCCCTTGATACTGGTGGGGTCAAGGCTGCTCGCGAGCGACTGATGATAGACTATCGGTTGGCCCTGAAAACCACTCAACCACTGCTGCTGTCGCCCGAACGTCACTGCCTCGTCGGCTGACAGCCCGCCGTCAACAATAAAGCGCTGACCGTCGGCCCAGGTCAGAACAAACGCCGGGAACGTCATAGCGACATTACCGCCAGGATTCGGATCCAGCACCCCATCCAGCAACCGATGGCGAGCAATCGTCTGACTGGCGGTTGCCAGAAAGTGAATAGCCACAGGCAATCCTGCCTGCCTAGATCCCACCATGATCTGCCGATAAGTTGGCAGCGGCGGATGTAAACCATCAATTTGTTGCTGGGTGATACGCAGCATGTTCAGCCACAACAACAGGCTAGCCACAACCCCAGCTGCGACAAGCGCCGCAACGATAACCGCCTTGCTAGCCATTGGCTTGTCCTTCTAGGGGGCGCGCCCTACACCGAAAATATTTCAGTCCAAAAATTCTCAATTGAGCGACTCGCCCGCTGGTTTGCGGCGGGATTGAACACAGCGCCAAAGTCAGGGTTATTGGCATCCGGATTGGTGAAAGCGTGCATCGTACCGCCATAGGCATGGACCTGCCAGTCGACGCCAGCGCCGCTCATCTCCTGCTCAAATGCCAGCACCTGTTCTGGCGGTACCATCGGGTCATCATGACCATGCAGACACAACACTTTGGCACTGATCAAAGCATTGGGCTCGGTGCCAGCAGAGAAAATGCCATGAATACTGACCACGCCGCCGACATCGGCGCCCGCCCGCGCCAGCTCCAATACGCACATACCACCGAAGCAATAACCCATCGCGCCAACCTTCGACGTATCAACCTGGTCCAAGCCTTTGGCAAAGGTCAATGCCGCCAGAATCCGCTTTCTGAGCTTCGCCCGATCTGCTGCGAAAGGTCCCATCAGGGCACTATTACCTTCAACGTCACTATCACTGCCAAACACGCCCTTGCCATACATATCCAGAGCAAAACCGACATAGCCCAGGCGCGCCATTTCTTCGGCCTTACCGGTGGCAAAATCCCGCCGCCCGGTCCAGTCATGGGCGACCAAAACCAAAGGTCTCGGTGCCTTTACACTTTCGTCATAAGCCAGATAACCCTCGAGAACCACATCACCATCTCGATACTCAATGTTTTCCGTATGCATCATCAGCCTCCTGTTTATTTATCCTATAGCGTAGCGACCAAACCCCCTTCAGACTTCGGCCAAGTCCTTCAGTGCAACATCAGTAGAAAAATACACATTGCCCTTCATATTCACAAAAAACTCAGTCTCTTTCAGCTTATCCATCACCGGACCCTTAACTTCCGCCAGGTGCAGCGTAACACCAACTTCGGCCAGGCTATCCTGTAATAGCTCAAGCATTTCCAGACCACTAGTATCAATAAAATTGGCCGAACTACAAATCAAAATGA
>JABBAY010000173.1:7174-26034 GCA_018607725.1 K189A clade bacterium | reverse complement strand
GCTGACGTTAAATCGTGCCGGGGTTCCATTCAAAGGTAAAACGATCAGTCCGCTATTGAGCACCAGGTTCGGGTTGCCATCATTGGTGTTGATGGTCAGTTCAAACGCCGTGTTGTAGTTGCGGTTAGAGGCGCCGCTCAGGTACACATTGAAATCGATGGGCCCGGCCTGCAGCGTCATCTCTTTAAGAGTGGGTGCGACGAGATCGAGCAGGATGAAGCCCGTGCCCTCTGTGAGCGTCACCTGACTGGTGCCCGGTGGTGTGCGGGTCAACGTGCCAGTACCCCCAAGTGCATCCAGATAAAGTTGCTTGGCGCCGGCGCTGGGCACCGCCGAGGCGGATAAGACAATAGTTGTCGCTGAAGGCGTGCCGCCTGTTCCAGCTGGATTAGTGATAATCGTGTTGTTGTTAATCAGATCACCTGGTGAACCTGCACCGACTGTCGTATTGATGACGATGACGCAACTAGCGTCGGCCGCTACTGAGATATTGACGAGGCTCACTACGGGGGCGCTGAAGCTTGGGTTGCCTAACGGGCCACCCAATTCATCAACGCAGGTGGTCGACGCGCTGGCGAAAGACAAGGCTACCGGACTAGTTTGTAGGGTGTCGGCAATCGACACGTTGTCAGCATCAATGCCACCTGTGTTGAACAGCGTGATGGTATAGGTCAAGGTCTCGCCCGGATCCACATCACCGGAGTGGCTCCAGGTTTTTGTCGAGGTGGATAAGTTTGGCTGTAACAAGGTCGTGAAAGTAGCGGCGGCAGTGTGGGATACCACGCCAACTTCCAAACCTTCGTTCGCCGTGACCTGGGTTGTCCAGGTGCCTCTGTTTGCTGGCGGGTCAGTGTCGGTTCGAATGACATAGAAAAATGTTCGGGTGCCTGGATCGGCGTCTGTGAATTCACTGGCATAGGCATAGCAAGGGGCATTGCCGGGCTGGCAATTGGTGGCAAGTGCCACGGGGCCAATGTTGTTGTCAGGATTGGTGACCGTGACCACCGTGGGGTTCGAGCCCGCCGGGTCGGGTAACTGTATGTCAGCTTCTCCAAATGGGTCGCTCACCACAATTTGCGCGTAAACAGTGTCTCCAGGATCAGGGTTGGTGACGATAGCACCCGAGCCGGAGTCGTTCACATGGAAGCTAATAGAATCGACATTGATCACCGGGTCGGGAACGATAGCGACAGTAGAGTAATTGCCAGTGGTGTCAAAACTGTAAAGTTCAGCGTCGCGATTATCGTTAGTTTGCAGGTTGCTAACGGTTAGTTGTAGTTTATTGCCTAGCGGAATTGTCGTGGTGACAAATGGCAAGTTGAAGTTGTAGGTCGCGATACTGTCGCCCAAATTAGCGTTCTGGGTGGCACTGCCGATCGTCGTGACCGCACCGCCATTATGATAACCGAGGCTAACCTGGATGGATCTATTCCTAGATCTACCGGCAATCTGGCTCTGCATGCGCAGGGCGACGTTGATCTGATTGGGTATGAGTGTGATTGGGTCAATTGCGTAGAGTGTGATGTCATCGGTCAGTTGTGGGGTCAGATCCAGGGTCACACTATTGCCCCCGCCGCCGACGTTGTTGAGCAGGGCAAAGTCGTTAGTGCCGGCTGTGGCAGGGCGCGCCCGCGTGAGTATAGGTGTGCTATCAAGGTCCTCAAGATAAAGGTACTTTGTGCCAGTCGCCGGTACACCGGTGATGGTCAGATCCTCAGCATCTAGCGATTCATTGATACCAGTCTCAGCGGTCACTAAAGCCTGGTTGGAAATTAGCGTGCCGACGAGGGTGCCGGCGTTTACCGTAACATCGTATTCGATCGTCAAGGAACCTAAGGCAGGGACCAGCAAGCCTGTGAAATTCAAGTTGGTCAATGCCGCCGGGTCGGGAACGGGCGTGCCATCGATTAATAATGAGCCCGGCTGAAAGGTGACGTCGCTGTCGATAGCATCGGCAATCACGAGATTAACCGTCTTCTTACCGCCTGTCTCGAGCAGATTGATTGTGTAGTGCAGGGTATCACCAGGGTTCGTATCGGCGTTGTTGCCGGTAGTGGTATTGATCACCGTTTTATAGGAGTCCGTTAGCACCGGCACCAGATTGTTGACGTTCAGTAAGGTGCTGTTGGTTGCCGTCATGGTGTTCTCCGAACCTTCCTTGGCGGTGACCAATAATGTCCAGTCGCCCAGATTGGAGGACAGCACATGGCTCAGCTGAAAATTTCGTTGAGCCGCCCCGGGTTGCGTTGCGGGTATGCTCATTTGAGTCGCGGGCAAAGCAACGCCACCCAGCGAATCAGTGATGGTCAGGTGAGCGGCACTGATATCTGCCGCCCCAAACGCATCACTGGCGGTAGCGACAACCCAAATGGTGTCGCCGGGTCCGGCATCGATGATAGGTACACCACCGGTGTCAATATCAGCGTCATAGATGCTGATGCTATCGACACTGATCGGCGCATCGGCATTCAGCGCTACTTGGGTTGGGTGAATGAGATCTTTGTAGCTGTGCAGCAGGATAGCCTCGCCGCTGATGCTGGTGTTGTTGGTGATCTTCAGCGTCAGCGAGGTATTGGCTAGCAAGGTGAGGGGGCTAGCTAACGTAAAATCAAAGGGTAGGTACTGGGCGCCCGCAAGACCTTCCCGAAGCTGAATAGTGATCGCGCTGCTGTCGATGGTGCCCACTGATGCGCCGGTATAACCCAGCGTCGCTTGAATATTACGTTGTCCTGCAAAGCTGGTACCGCGACTAACCCAGATGCCAGCTTGGATAGTGCCAGCATTCAGATTCAGATTAGTTTGCAATACGGGCGACAATACCAAACTGGTGTTGCCACCCTGACTGCTAATGCTGCGGGCACTATCAGCCAAAGGCACCGTTCGGTCGAGTAGGGGCGAGCTGGCCATGTTGTCGGCGTACAACAGCTTGTTACCTGACATGACGGCAAAGGGGTCGATCAGAACGCTGGGGGCTATGGCCGTCACGCCCGTGTTCAAGGCAATAGTATGGTTGATAAGGGTGCCAGGTAATGCGCCTGATTGCACGACCACTGTATAGGTGATGACCCTTGAGCCAGCTGCTGGTACGTTAATATTTATCAGGTTGATTTGGGTTGCAGTGGAGCTGTTTGTGCCACTCGGCAAGCTGGTAATGACCAGCCCGCCAGTGCCAACAGCAACGGGTTGGTTAATACTGACGTTGGTAGCTGCTGCTCCTGTATTAGTGAGGGTAATGGTATAGGTCAAGGCAGTACCCGATACTGCGGTTAGGGGGTCGACGGTATACGCCACCGCTACCGCGGGCGCGGTGGTGTTAAAGGTGTTGACCTGGGTATGGGCAATAGTGCCTTCCGTGCCTTCATTGCCAGTGACCTGTGCGATCCAGGTCCCGGGTGCAATAGAGGACGCCGCCGGCACCACATAGTCATAGTGAAATGTTTTGGTACCGGTCGTTGAGCTGGCGACGGTCATGGGCTGATTGGTCAGTTGGTTGGCAAGATTAGGATCTATGAGCGTCAATTTGGCCCCGGTGATGTCATAAGCGCCAAAGGGGTCGCTGACCACCGCTTTCATATAAACGGTTTTGCCTGCCTCAAATGCAGTGGCGAGCAGGGTTCTGCCAATATCAGAGTAAAATTGCACCGAATCGACATTAATAACCGAGGTGGCCTTCAACGCCACATTCGACACGGTACCCTGCAACCGACTGTGGATTGTTGCGGTCCTACCAGCACCAGAATTGTTGGTCAATTTCAGGGTGAAGCGCGGTGTACCACCGGTTGGAATAGTGAATGCTGCTGCACTGATCTGAAAGGTGAACAGCTGGGCATTTGTCGTGCCCGTTGCCATGGTGATGTTGCTGACAGTGTTGTTGCCGATCACTGTGCCATTGTTGTAGGTGAGGTCTGCCCGCAGTGTATAGGTGCCAGCGGTTTGTGCCTCAACCCAGACCGAGACCGGGATAGTGCCGCCGCTGACCGACAGGGCGGTCGCCAGCGTAGGGCTCAGAACCATGCTGGCGTTGCTGCCGCTGGTCAGGTTGATTGATGTGTCTGTGGCTGGGATGGTGCGCTTGAGGGTCTTGGTACCTGTGTTGAGGGTGTCCAGATACAGTAACTTGGAGCCAATGGACGTGCCACTCACCAATTGGGAGGGTGAGCTTTTAGTGGCGCCCACACCATTACCGGCAACAATGGTCGCGGTGTTATTGATGGCCACACCGGTAGTGACTGGATTTTTAATCTCGACACTATAACTCACGACGCAACTACCGCCGGCGGGTACCGTCATATCGGTGACGCTAAGCGTGCCGGCACTGAAGCTGTTTGACGCGCCGATACAAGTGGTGATGAAGCTGCCAGGGATATAAATTGTGTCGGTGTCGATCGCATCACTGAGGCTGACGCCAGTAGCCGCAACTGATGGTGAAGATGTCTCGTTGAGTGTGATGGTATAGGTCAGTTGATCGCCGGCACTTAAGGGTGCGCCGTTGGTGTCCACCACGGTCTTGGTGGAGGTGGACAAATTACTGGGATTGGTTGGCAATATGACCGTCGATTTCTTGTCGACGTTATTATTGATAGTCGATTTTGCATCTATCAGAAATAGCCCTTGGCCAGGTGTTGGGGTCGGGTATTCTGTTAGCGTCGGCGCCATATTGTTGATCGTATCAAACTGGTCGGCTTCTGAGTGTTTGAGCCTGTAACCAGTGCATCGGTCGACACTAGTGGTATTGTCACACAACGACACCCGGGCCCTGTTCACCACCGGGCTGGCAGGTGTGCCAACATCGACGGTGACATAAATATCTGGCAGGAATTCACCGGCATAAAGCTTTTGGGCTGCACCATTGAGAGTTGACAGATCGTAGCGGCAGCGCAGTTGATTGGCGCCCAGATTAGTTTCCGAACAATCCCAGCCAGGGGCGGTGATATCGCCCATGCTGTCGATACTGATACCGCTCGGCAAGTCGTCGTAGACATGAATGTAACCCGTTGCAGAACCTGTGGCGAATGCACCGGTCCCGGTACCGTCGCCATTGTTTTTAACACTGATAGCATATTGCGCGGTGTTGGTGCTGTTTGCCGGGAAACCACCAATTGAATTCAAAAAGACTTCAATATCGGCGATTGCCTTGTTTTCTATGCGAATGACTTCAGCCGTGAGCACCACCCCATCCTGGGCAGCTTCATAGTGGGTAGTGACCTCATAGGCATTTTCTGCTGCTGGCTTTGACAGGTACTCGTCGATTGTGTAGGTGTCGATATCAAGACCATACTCAATGAGTGTTGGTGTGTTGATCCGTGATACCGTGTTGTTAAATTGATTATTGAAAGGGTTACTGTTGTTCTCGAGTGAATCGCCCAGTGTGCCCAGAACTCCGTCATCAGGTACCTCAATATAAAAGGCCTCATCCCAGCCGCCGTCGCCATCGGATGTACCGTCAAGGGTTGAGTCACCTTCGTAAGACAGATGGGTCATCTTGCCGACAGCGTTGTCTGCGATCACAAAGTTTCGCGGCTGCAGTGCCAGCCGCTCGTATTGGAAGAACTGAAAACCATCAAACAGGTTAATCACATGAATGCTGGTTTCACCTGGATCATCATAAATCACTACGATGCCAAAGGCGGCAAGGCAGGTCTCGTTATTGCGGTTGGGATCAAAATGGGCAGGCAATATTTTTAGTTCGTTGTTGCCGCTGACAAGCAGGCTTTTTACATCTCGTTTAAAGCCATAAAAAGGCGATCCGGCGATTGCGGTATCTTCAAAATTCTCTTCACCAAATCCTGTGATGGTACTAATGGGTGAGTTATTAAACGTGATGCCGTTGACCAGATTAGTGGCAAGGGTGCCAGAGGCGCCAAAATACAAAAATGCATCCCGGACAATGGCGCCCGGTGGTAAATTGATACTGGCGCTGCGTGCCAGGGGGTTATAAAAGCTGCAGCTGGAAGTGCCGCCAGTGTTGTTTTGGTCTCTGAAACTTTTGCCGGTGGCGATATAGTTAATTTTGCCCGAGTAAGTCTTACGCAGATCAACGTCGGTAGCGGCGCTCGCCATCAACGCTGGCATGAGCCACAACAGCACCAGGATCAGAAGTTGCAGAGCTACAACAGCGCGGTGGACCCGCAGGGGTTCAACCGGAGATCGGTTGGGGTAGGATGAGTGCTTGGATGATGGCATCGATGCAGATGACAATGGGTATGAACCTGGCAGTGGATAATTTGTATTTTAGTGGCGCGGGTAGCGCCGAGATAGATGGTTGTCGTGGTTTTATGTGATTGATTTGCAAGTCAAATCAACTGTTTGAATGCTAGCCTGCCAGATTTGTCGGTGACTTTGCAGGGCCGCTTGAGGCTTGTCCGACCAGTGGTGACTTTATGGTGATAAAGAGGTTGGTGGCGTGAATTCAGGACCAGACCTTCCGTTGCGTGTGGGGGGGCAGCTCGAGTCGTCGACGTTGCACGCCATCAGGGTCGTCGCGATGGTGCGTCCGATCGTGGTGCCTCTAGTCAATTAATGCCAGGGCCGAGTACAGAGACCCGCTGAGATATCGGCCTATTAGCGGCACATTTACCCCGGCACTTTACTCCGACCCTTTACTCCGGCACTTTACTCTGACGCCAGAAGCTGCGATTCTGCCGGGGCTCTGTCCACACATTCGGGCAGATAACGCGTGTGTTGACGTTGTCAGATATGCACCTTTGAATGCATCGGGTGAATCGCGCCTGATTGAGGCAAATAGATAATATTTTTAATCAAGGAATCGTTAATGAGAGATGAAACAAAATTGATCCATGCGGGTTACACCACTGACCCAACCACCAAGTCAGTGGCAGTGCCCATTTATCAGACCGTGGCTTATGAGTTTGATAGCGCTCAACATGGAGCCGATCTTTTTGATCTTGCGGTACCGGGTAATATTTATACACGCATCATGAATCCGACGAATGACGTTCTCGAGCAACGAGTTGCGCAACTAGAGGGCGGGGTCGGCGCCTTGGTTGTCAGTGCCGGCAGTGCAGCAATCACGTACGCGATCAGCAATATTACCCAGTTGGGCACCAACATTGTCGCCACTCCTCAGTTGTATGGTGGCACCTATACCTTGTTTGCCCATATGTTGCCGAACCAAGGTGTTACGGTAAAATTTGCAGCCAGTGACAGTGCGGCTGACATAGAGGCGCAGATTGATGAAAACACCCGTGGCGTTTTCTGTGAATCCATTGGCAACCCGGCTGGCAATATCGTCGATCTAGAGGCTGTAGCCCAAGTTGCCCATAAGCATGGCGTCCCCTTGATTGTAGATAACACGGTTGCCACGCCGATGCTGACTAAACCGTTTCTCTACGGCGCCGATATTGTTGTGCATTCCTTGACCAAGTATATGGGTGGTCACGGTAATTCTTTGGGCGGTATTATTGTTGATTCTGGGGGCTTTCCTTGGGCCGAGTACGGTGACAAGTTTCCGATGATGGTTAATCCTGAGCCCTCCTATCATGGTGTGGTTTACACCGAGGCCTTTGGTCCTGCGGCTTTTATTGGCCGAGCCAGAACCGTTGCGCTGCGCAATACCGGTGCGACGCTATCGCCATTTAATGCCTTTCTATTACTTCAGGGTCTCGAGACTCTGGCGCTGCGAATGGAGCGGCACTGCGAGAATGCGCTGTTGGTTGCTGATCATCTGCAGTCACATGATGGGATTGCGTCGGTTAGTTATGCTGGATTGGCAAGTCACCCGCACCATGAGTTGGCGCAGAAGTACTGCTCTGGAACACCGGCTTCGTTACTGACCTTTGAGGTCAAGGGTGGCTATGAGTCTGCCGTTAGGTTCTATGACAAGCTCAACCTGATTAAGCGCTTAGTGAACATTGGTGATGCCAAATCACTGGCATGCCATCCCGCATCGACGACACATCGGCAGATGAGTGCTGAGGAGCAGGCGCGTGCTGGCGTAACGCCTGGGATGATTCGGCTGAGTATCGGTATCGAGCATATTGAGGATATTCTCAGCGATATCAATCAGGCCCTTGCGAGCTGATTGCCAGGTTGTTTCTGTGCGGTAACTAGAGCGTGGAGCGAGTGAGTTTCACGGTCGAGTTAGTCGCTTGATGAGAATGGACCTGGCGTCGTCGGAGTCAAAGAGGCCAACGCGGATATTTTTAGAAAGTAAAAGCGCTAGCTCAATAAGTGTTGTAAATCCTTAAGCATCTTTCGATCGCGGTCGAGTGGAACCGTTAGGCTGATAATCTTTTTCGAGGCTTAATCAGCTGGCTAAAAAATCACGTTAGTGCGACTCGCCATTCACTAGCTGTGGTGTTGTCGTGGCGGTTATAGATAATGTTGTCGCTATACCGCAACACCGAGCCAGTGGACTTGACGGCTCGAAATTTTGCATCGTCTGGCGTGTTGGTTAGGGCGTGGGGTCAGTTTAGCTCGGCGTGATGCCGGAATGTTCGTCAGTTTTTTTGTCAAGTCGATCCGGTGTGTCCCCGACAGATTGTGCCAAATTCTGAGTGCTAATTAACTTTCTGTCGATTCGGGCCAGGTTTCGGCTCACGATCACGCGCGTCTGGGGTTAGCCATCGGGGGACTGCTACCGATTGACGAAGCCCGATCATTGTTACCTGAAAATCAAGGTGTTCATCGAGTCGAGGCGCTCATTGGCTAGGCATTTTATGGGTCAATCCAGGTGCTCAAAAGGCCGCTTGTGAGTGTGCTCAAGTTAGATTGATCGCACTATAACGGTCGGCAATGATCGATCGTCGAGGTAGTCCGAATTCGCCACTCTGTGCCGGTGCCTGACCAAGTATCAATGCAATCAAAAGCCGTGTTGTAGGCGTTGCCAGCACTCTTGAAGTCAGCGCGGGAATCTTGTGAAACGTTGATTCGAATCAATTTTATTAAGGTCTGGGAGACTAGAATTCGCGAACTTTTGAGGAGGAATCAGAAATGAAAATGAAACAAATGACATTGGTGTCCGTACTTGCTGTCGCTACTAGTTCTGCCTTTGCCGGTGATTGGTATGCGGTTGGTGCACTTGGACAAACGAAGGTAGATGACCAGGCCGAAAGGGACGTTAATAGTGACCTTATTGATTTGGGTGTGACAGGTTTATCATCGTCTTTTGATGACAAGGACACAGGTTATAAATTACAAATGGGATATAGTTTTACCCCAAACTGGGCCGTAGAGGGTGGTTACATCGACTTGGGAAAATTCCAATATAGCGCGGCCTTTACGGGTCCCACTGCGGGAAGCGCCGTTGCTGAAGTCAAAGTAGCCGGCCTTAACGTCGCGGCTGTTGCGAGCTATCCGATGAGCGATCAGTTCGAAATATTCGGTAAGCTCGGCATTATCAATGCGAAAGTGGAGGCCAGTGCTACGGCCTCAGGTGGCGGCGTCACGTTAAGTGAAAATATTAGTGAGACGAAGGTGAAAGGCTACTGGGGAGTAGGTGCGGCTTATAACTTTAACAAGCAGTTAGGTCTGCATCTCGCTTGGGAGCGTTTCAACAAACTGGGCGATGATGAAAAAACCGGCGAAAGCGATGTTGATCTAGTGTCGCTCGGTCTGAAGTTGAGCTTTTAGTCGCGTCTTTAGTCGCGTTTTGAGTCGCGCTTTGAGTCGCGCTGTTAGTCGAGCTGTAAGTTGAACTGTAAGTTGAACTGTAAGTTGAACTGCTAAGAGGTCATATACAGCAACGGGTTCAGTACTCGGAGTGACATCTACTGAATCCGTTGCTTACTAATAATCCTTAGCGCCTGATGCGTGGTATACAAGGCAAGCGAATGCGCTCCGGTGGCAAAGGCGCACAAGCAGCGGGTATGCCTTTGTTTGTGGAATCTGCTTGGGTGGCTAAGTTTGCCTCCAGCGGAATTTCGTAGGCGACTCTAAAGTCCAACTGATCAAAACTTTGGTTGGCGATGATTAACTGGGGAGCATCTTCCGTCGGGTAGGTGCCCAGTGCTTCACCTGAGCCACCCACAAAGCCGTCGTTGTCGGGATCGGATCCAGCGATGATAAAGTATACGCCGGGTTCAACGCCGGTAAAACGATATTCGTACTGGCCCGCATTAGATTGATATTGTTGGACCGTGAATTCGCCCGAGTCCCAGTCAACGAGAAAGGCGTACAGCTCACCCACTGAGCCAGCAACTTGTTGGTTGATGCTGGGGATTTCATATTGCACATTTACAAGGGAATTGCCGCCATTGGAGGTAACGCTGATGCTTTCCATATATTGCCCGGCGGTCGCACCCTCCCGATTTAATGTCAGTCTATAAGCGCCTACGCCGGCAGAATCAGAGGGTGGTGTCACGGTAATACGCGAAGATGATGGCGTAACAGCTGTAATGGAGAGGGCGCCGGTTCCCGCATTGAACAGGGTAATATTGCGTTCGGTAAGAGTCGCACCAAAACTGACGCGTCCGGGACTTACGCCCAGGGCTGGTGTGTCAGTGATGGGTATAGTGCCGTCGGCAAGTTGCTGTGCGGCCTGCACGGCCAACAGCGCATCAATTCTACCGTGGCCAAAATCATCATCGCGACCCGGCGCGCCTAGATCGACTGTGATAGCGCCACTGCTGAGTAGTTGATCCAGCAAGGCAGGTGTCAGGCCTGGATTGACGGACTTCATCAATGCAGTGATCCCAGCGACGTGAGGTGTAGCCATGGATGTACCGTCATAAAACCCATAGTTGAAATCGATTTGTGTGCTACTTGGACGATTCGCGAGTGTGCTTAGAACACCATCGGGGAACCCGTCCCCGTCTACATCCGCCGAGGTATCGCCGCCAGGTGCTGCGATATCTACAAAAGCATTGAATTGCGAATAAAATGCCCGTTGATCGCTAAGGTCAGTGGCGGCAACTGAAACCACACCGTCATATGAAGCAGGATAAGACAGCGTTGCGTCGCCGCTATTGCCTGCGGCTGCAATGATAATCATTCCAGCTGCGCGCGCGGCCTGAACTGCGTCATCCATGACATTGTTTGGAGGCCCCCCGCCTAAGCTCAGATTGGCCACGTCAGCTGTTTTGGTCGGGCTTAAGCCGTAGGCGTTGTCAACGCCGGCAGCGTAAAGCAATGCTTGCGCGATATCAAAGGTGCTGCCGCCTTCGCACCCCAGGACGCGAAGGTTCATGATTTCACCTGCCCAAGTGACACCTGCGGTGCCGATATTGTTGTTGGTCGACGCGCCAATCGTGCCCGCGACATGGGTGCCATGGAAGGAGCTACTGCGGCTACTTGCGGTTGAACAGGCCGAATTGTCCTGGCCATCGCCGGGATCCCGGGCGTCGCTGTCGACGCCGTCGCCGTCACCTGCGTTACTGGCGTTCGAAATGAAGTCGTAGCTATCGGCGGACAGCCGCGCTTCTAAATCTGGATGATTGGCCACAACGCCCGTATCGAGCACTGCGATTTTGACGTTATTGGCACCGGTCGACTGGTTCCAGGCGGCTGGCAAGTTAAGTTTTTGATAGTGCCATTGTCTCTCATAGAATTCATCATTAGGTTCAATTTGTGCAGTAAGCCGATAGTTTGGTTCGGCGTATTCCACATCGTTCTGTCGGTTGAGCTGCTTTGCGGCGAGAATTGTTGCCAATTTCAACTCGGTCATGGTCGGCTTGCCAGTGGCCATTCTGGGTAGCATCCGCGTGCGGATGCGGGGTGCAAGCATCTCGGTGATATTGTTGCCAAATTGATAAAGGCGTGCGTTTGCACGCGCACTGGCTTGTTCGCCGATGACTCGATTGGCCTGGGCGAGCATACGAGGTGCCTGATGATCATTTTTCGGCTGGACGATCAGATCACCGATGAACACAGAGGCCGAGCCGGTGGCTGTTGAGAGACTGGCTATCGCGGGATCCAGGCCCACAGACAAAACGTAATTAGAATAGCCAGCAAAGGATTCGACGACAACGTCATAGGTGGCGGCGCCGGCAGGTATAGTGATGGACTCATTATCCGTGGCTGAAACCGAGAAGTCGATGAGCTGACCGTCGAGATCGTACAGTAAGAGGTCTAGGTCGCCGTCACCGCGAGTTGCGATTCGCAGGTTGATGACTTCGCCGCCCAGCGCATTGATCCGGTACGCATCAAATTCATCGCCGGACGCAGTTAGATTTGAGAGGCCATCGAAGTTGGGGCCAGTGCCCGCTTCATTGGCAAAGCCACCGATAGTCACGGGATTAGTGACAAACTGCGCAGTTGCCCGTGTGTTGTTGCTGACGGGCGTGCTGCCTGAGTCATTTACATCGCTGTCGACAGTGACTGAACTGGAGACAAAGATCGTGCCTTCTATGATCAGAGGGTCGGTCACCAGGCTCGTGGTGACGGTCTGCGTCGCCGTATGGGAGAAGCCGTCGCTGTTGGTTAGAGTCAGTGATATCTCAAAGCTGCCCACCTGGGTATAAATGTGTGATGTCGCTTCTTCTGTGGACGAGTCGCCATCGCCAAAATTCCAGGTATAGCTTGTGATGGTATCATCGCCAAACCCGGCGATGCTGCTGGATGCGTTGACAGAAACCAGTAAGGGACTGAATCCCTCGCTAATATCCAACGTTAATACAGCGGTGGGCGGCGTGAGCGAACTGTCGAGAGGGTTCGTGTCTCTGGTGTCATCAACACCATCACCGTCATCGTCGGTGTCGGTATTGTTACCGGTACCATCGCCATCAGTATCGATGGTCTCCGTTGAATCCAGCGGGAATGCATCGGTAGAATCTGGCACGCCGTCACCGTCGTCGTCTTCATCAGCATTATTGCCCTGGCCATCATTGTCCGTATCAAGACTTTCTGTGGCATCGAGAGGGAAGGCATCGTTAACGTCGAGCGCACCATCACCGTCATCGTCGGTGTCGGTATTGTTACCGGTACCATCGCCATCAGTATCGATGGTCTCCGTTGAATCCAGCGGGAATGCATCGGTAGAATCTGGCACGCCGTCACCATCATCATCGTCGTCGACAAGGTCAGGCGTGCCGTCGCTGTCCTGATCCGGTAAGCCAACGTCTGCGCCTATCGCTGTCACAAGAGTTTGGGCGCTAAATTGTGCGTTAAATTGAGCTGCTGATTGTGTACCTTGACTCAGCTGCTTGATGCCTTCCAGAAAGTTGGCTTGGATGGTGGTCAAAATTGCTGACGCTTGGGCCCCGCGGGGATCGATAGTGCTGCTATTGATCACAGTGTTGAAGTCAGCCATTGTTTGAGCGACGGCGTTGGTACTGGCATCAGAAGCGCCCAATGCGCTGGCGAGCAGAGTGTTGAGGGTATCTGAAACTGTTAGGTCAATAAGTGCGTCAGTGGCGATAAGGGTATCGAAGGCGTTAGCGACGGCAATAGTATTCGCGGCAGCGGTCGCGTTGAGGTTCAGGGCGAGTGTAGAGGTCATGAATAAACCTAATTGCTGGTTGATTCGTAACAGTTTTTGTCCCGCTAAATTATCCGCAGTGGCTGTTTCCCAAGGGTCAGTGCGGGTGATTGCTGCCGGGTTAATGTTTAAATCCAAGGCGGTTAATACGGCGGCGGGTGTGCTGCTCAAGGTTAGCAACGTTGAGACAGGGCTGATAATGAAGTCTTCGTCGCCCAGAGAATCGCCAAACAAAGCCAGTCCCGGCAATTCCTGGCCAGTAGCGGTATCGCTGCCGCCTAGAGCGACCAAGAGGGCATCACACAGGCCTGTTGCCGGACACACTGAACCGACATCAGTAACAGAAAAATAACCCGATGCATCTGAGGTGAAAGTCGGTTCGTTGGCATCCCGACGTCTGTTGGCGTTGGCGTCCAGAAATACTTGGCTGCCGGCTACCGGACCGTCGACAATGCGTCCATCCAGCCGGTTGTAGACAGTAATTTGGGTTGCAACAGTCGTAGCGCCACCCAGGCCATCGGCCGCGCTGATGCTGATTTCGTAAGTGCCATCCCGGTCAGCATCCGTTGGCGCAGCGAAAGAAGGTGGGATTTTGAAAGATAATTGGTTGGCCGTTAAACTGAGTTGGGAAGCATCAGGCCCGAAAAAGCTCAATGTTACTGGGTCACGGTCAGGGTCAGAGACAGAAATAGTGGTGATACTGGTCGTGCCTTCAGCGACGCTGAGGCTGGTCGCCAGATTAAATACCGGTGAGCGGTTCACGGGCACTGCTGGACCGCCACCGCCACCGCCTCCACCACAGGCAGACAAGAACGCAATACATAGAACGGCAGTAGGCCCTTGAAAAATAATTTTCAGCAAGCTTTTAGTGCCCTGGGGGCTGTCTATCAGCGTACGGTTCAGGTGGCGAGAGGCGGCCAGATGATCGCGTTTAATGCTCGGTTTGAAGATCTGGTTGAATAGATTGTTTAGTCTGGTTTGCAGCTTAGGTTTCATCTCAGTGACTCGCGCATGACTCTTTTCCCATTGCAGTGTAGCAGGGTCTGAAGGATTGCCAAATCTATGTTGCCCAGCGTTATCACGTGGTCAGCATAACGGCGCCAGCTCAAATCAGATGGGTTGTCCGGATTAGCCTGTGGAAGCCAGTGGACCAAAGCGCTATCGATCTTACAGACGAGAGCCACGCTGTTATGGCGACAGCACAGGTTTCGGCCGTAATAGACCGAAAGCCTTTGTTCACCTGCCTGAGAGTGCTTGATTTTGGCCTTGCCAGGCGCGAATAATCCCATCTGCTAATGAGTCGATATCGACAATTTGGGTAAGCATCGAGATGATGGAAATCCGCAGTATCGTGTGAGAGCGCCAGCGGGCACTAAGGACGAAGTGTCGATTCTCTTCTTGTAGGTGATCGATGATGGCTTTTGTCACTTCGTCGTCAGGTCCGTTATGGCCGAAAGCGATGGCTACTTGGTTTAGCACCACGTCATTTAGCACGTGAATGCCTGCGACTTCACTCAACCGTGCAGCAAGATGCGTAGCGCATTGGCAGTGCCTCAAGACCATGTCACGCACACCCTGGCGGCCCAAAGCCTGCAACGTCGCCCAGACAGCAAAGCCCCTGGCGCGTCGAGATAGCTCTGGTACGTAGGCCGATGGACTCCGGCCATCGTCAGCGCCGGCAGTCAGGTAGCTCGCCGTAATACTCATCACGCGTTGGTGTGCCTCGGCATCTCTGACAATACCGAAGCCGGCATCGTACGGTACCTGTAACCATTTATGCCCGTCTACCGACCAGGAGTCAGCCAGTTCGACACCTTGACTGAGCTGCCTGAGTGGTTCCACGGCATTGGCCCATAATCCAAAGGCGCCATCCACATGCACCCAAGCGCCGTGCTCGTGTGCTAACGGTATGATCTCGTTGAAAGGATCAAAAGACCCAGAATTAATATGTCCTGCCTGAGCCACGAGAATGATGGGTCCACTGATTTTGGCTAGCTGATCAGCTAGATCGGCGACTGACATTCGGCCCTGAGCATCACTGGTAATGATGACCAGGTGCCGTGTGCCGAAGCCAAGATGGCGCAGGTCAGCCATCACGGTAGAGTGCGCCTCGGCGCCAACAATGATCGTAACGTGTGGCGCACCGATCATGCCTTCCATTTCCAAGTCATAGCCAATACGTCTCAGGACCTCGCTGCGGGCCACGGCCAGACCAATAAAATTGGCCATGGTGGCGCCCGTGGTGAACGCGACAGACGCGGTTGCCGGCAGGTGCAATAGGTCCAGAAGCCACTTGCTGGCAACTTCTTCGGCGATGGCAGCCGCCGGTGCGGTCTGGTACAAGCCGGCATTTTGGCCCCAGGCTGACGTCAGCAAGTCGGCGGCAACCCCCGTTGGGTGTGAGCTACCCTGTACCCAGGCATAGAAGTTGGGTTGGGTGTTGCCGGCCAGGCCGCCCTTTGCTGCGTCAATCAGGTCACTGATGACCGCTGGTCCCGGTCGGCCGCTGTCGTCGAGGGGTATATCGAATCGAGCGCGCAACTCTGTGGCGCTGCTGGCTGGGAATGCTGGAATCGCCGGTGCCTCATCGCGAA
This sequence comes from K189A clade bacterium, assembly GCA_018607725.1. Classification (GTDB taxonomy): domain Bacteria; phylum Pseudomonadota; class Gammaproteobacteria; order Pseudomonadales; family Azotimanducaceae; genus UBA4582. The sequence goes on along the minus strand of JABBAY010000173.1, from coordinate 10,065 downwards.
ATGTTACTGCCGCTCGTAGCGCCGTCATTAGAGATTGTTCAAAGTCCTGCAAGTCTGTCACATGTCGCTCGATGTAGTGCCTAAAGCTAGCAGTATACCTAATTCATCATTGATGGGGTCGGAGTAAAGTGCCGGGGTAAAACCGCCATTCAGTCTGAGGCAATAGATGGTCTCGATACCTTGTTCCGCCGTCGAGTATGCCTGATTCATAATCGATTCAAAGCTGGCCGTTGGATGGATGTCGGCCGGTTGTTCGACGCTACTTTACCAGCTTCAGTGGCTGTGCCAGTGCCTTCAAGTTAGTGGGTGCATAAATGATGGGAGTCACTGTGGTAAAGCTTGCGAATTGCTCTGCGACACAGATCTTGCTTGACGTCAGCAGCTGCGCCACAGAGTGATGAACCTTGGGTTTATACGTGGACTGTTGATTATTCACCGAGACGTAAATGTCTCTGGGTTGATGTTTGATCCCATCGCCGTGGTAGTGCATGCGAATGTCATCCGTCTCCAGGACGTAGTCGGTGTGTTTTTTTAGTTCTGGCTCGTTATAACTGATGGGCGTGTTTATCAGTACGGTGTTGAGCCTGTCGACCATATACGCCAAGGCGATCTTACCCAGTTCCGCATATTGGTAGCCGCCGCCAATATCTGCATGAACGCCGGCAAACCAAACTTCGTCGACGTGGGCCGCTTTGTTGCAGAGCGTCGGGATAAACGGTTCTCGGCTTTCATCAATGGCGACGCAATGTACAGCCTGCTTGACGTTCCTGGCGAGTTCCAGGTTCTTGAACAGATTGAGCTTCTGGAAGGGTAGGCCCGGCAGGTTCAATGGAATGCCAAAGGCACCGACAGTGTCGAACAGGCCCAAAAATGCCACATCAACCTCGACATGATCTTCATCAAGATGCTCATACTTCAGGAAGAAATTTTCACCAAGATGTTTTTTATAAGTGACTTTCAGCTGACGTTTGATACCGTGTTTTTCAAGTTTTGAGGCGAGTAATCTGGCGCAGGCGGCACCGCGACTAAAGGCAATAATCACGATCCGATCGCCGCGTTTGTAATGGCGCAGAATCTCACAGTAGGCGTTGTCTCGGATGCGTTTTTCTCCTGCGCCGAAGATGCCGCCATAAAACGTTCCGACAATCCCATGGTCTTCATCGTTGCCGACGCCGCGGAAGTACAGCGCCGTATGTGCCCCATGGGTTTTGACGAAAGGGGGATTAGACGTGTCGAGGTTACCGGCTATCGAGCCGAACAGGCGAAAGATGTTGGTGGTGACCCCATCGCCGTCATGACCATTCTCGTCATTCCAAGTGCCATCGAGAAACACCAGGATGGTCTTGTTGGTGCCCGTGTAATACAGATCGCTGGTGTAGATTTTGGTTTTGCTCATCTTTCCCCTCCTTGGGAATTACTCCTTGTCTGGCAAGAGTTTGGCATGAATAATGGCGTTTGAAACTCTATTTATGCGTAGGAGAAACCTATTAAAAAAGCAGAAGCAGTGGGTCTGTCATCAGAACGACTCAGCAGAATTACTGCCTGGCTTGAGCAGCAAGTGGGGACTAATCGGTTGGCCGGTTGCAGTGCCTTGGTCGCTCGCCATGGTGAGGTTGTTTATCAGCAATCTGTCGGGCATGCCGACTTGGAAACGGCGAAGCCCTTTGCCAACGATACCATCGTTCGCGCCTATTCTATGACCAAGCCGATCACGACGATGGCCGCCATGATGCTGTACGAAGAAGGCTGCTTCCAGCTTGATGACCCGGTTGCACTGTATTTGCCCGAGTTCCTCCAGACCAGGGTATGGGCGGGCGGGAATGCGAGTCTTGAGGAAACTACTCCTCAAGAAACACCCATGACCGTGCGGCATCTGATGACACACACTTCCGGCTTAACCTATGGCTTTATGCAGGCGAATGTTGTGGATGCGGCCTATCGTCAAGCTGGTGTCGAGCAGCCGAGTGATGTCAAAGATCTCGAAGAATGGGTGCAGCGCGCTGCAGCGTTACCACTGATCTGTCAGCCCGGTTCGCAATGGAACTACAGCATTTCCACCGATGTGTTGGGTCGATTGGTAGAAGTCTGGTCTGGGTTGTCACTGGAGGATTTTTTTCAACAACGAATATTCAATCCGCTACAAATGCTCGACACAGGGTTTCACGTGACAGCAGAAAATCAGGCGCGATTTGCTGCGCTTTATTCGCCCTTGTCCGGTGCCGACATGAGTCATGTGGCGAAATCCGGTGATGCGCTCGCTGTGGTCAAGCCGCCGGGCATTAAGTTGCAGGAAGGTTCAGCGAAAAGTAGCTACTTCGAACCCGCATCTTTGTTTTCCGGTGGCGGTGGCTTGGTGTCTTCCATGGCTGACTATGCCCGGTTCTGTCAGATGTTGCTCAACAAAGGCGAGCTCGACGGTAAGCGTCTACTCGGTCGAAAAACCGTGGAGTATATGCGCACAAACCAATTGCCGAACAATGGCGACATGGCGGATATGGGCCAGCCCGTCTGGAGCGAAACCAGCTACGACGGTATTGGCTTTGGCTTGGGCTTTGCTGTGGTTCTCGACCCGGTTAAGGCCCACATTATCACTTCCGTTGGTGAGCACCATTGGGGTGGTGCCGCGAGTACATTCTTCTGGATAGATCCAGTGGAAGACTTATATGTGATATTTCTGACCCAGCTGATCCCTTCATCCACTTATCCCATTCGGCGCGAGCTTCGAAGCCGGGTCTATCAAGCATTGATAGGGGATTGAATGGAGATCGGTTGAATCAACGCAACCGCGAGTCGCCAGGCCAGCCGAGACAGGGCCTCGTCTGGCACTGACCGCAGACACTGACCGCAGACACAGACCGCAGACACAGACCTCTTAGGGCAGGGTTGAACTT
>JABBAY010000173.1:0-7074 GCA_018607725.1 K189A clade bacterium | reverse complement strand
GACCGCAGACACAGACCGCAGACACAGACCTCTTAGGGCAGGGTTGAACTTAAACCAGTGAGGTCTTTTTCTGCGTCAGGATATGAAACAGATAACCACCGAAAGCACCCGCTGCACCTTGAGCAATTAAGCCCATTAGCGTTCGAGTCGGTGCAACACCGGTGAGGCCTAGAGTCATTTTCATGATGAGATGCAGTGCAATAAGCGCAACGAAGCCGGCGGATACATAGCCAATGCGGCGCAGATTCGGGGTGAAGTGAATGACGCCAGCGGCGACCGAGAAAGCGATAATAGAGCTGACTGTCACCAGGGGTAAGTAAATAGCTGTCATGTGAGTCAAATCATGAATCAGGGTGGCTATTCGATCGCTGAATTCGACGGTCAGCCCCATTTCAGCAACGTTGGCCAGATTTCCTTGGCCGATGAAGAAAACACCTAATATATAGGTGCCGATAACTGCCACGATGAAGGCGCCAATAGTTCTTGTCATTTTTCTGTCCTGATGTGGTTGTGACTGCGTATAATGGGGTAAATTCTACGTTAGAGACAGACTAAATGATATCTCGCTACCTTGTCGCCCTGTTAATGACACCGCTATTGGCACTATCAATGCTACCTGCACAGGCTGAGTATCAGCTGGAAACTGTGGCTGAGGGGCTCAACTTTCCGTGGTCTGTGGCTTTTCTGCCCGATGGAAATTATCTCGTGGCCACGCGCCCGGGTCAGCTGCTTCGTATCTCTAATGCGGGTGAAGTGAGCGCGCCTCTCAGTGGCACACCCGAAGCCTTGGTGGAAAGCCAAGGTGGCTATTTTGACATTATGTTGGATCAAGATTTTGCGGATAATCAAACGGTATATCTGTCATTCGCCTGGGGCACCGTTGACGCTAATGCGACGCGCATTGTGAAGGCCACCCTAGGTGAGCAGGGATTGGAAAATGCGGAAGTGCTATTCACGGTATCGCCGACCAAAGCTGCAGGCGCACACTTTGGTGGCAAAATGATTCAGCTAGCCGATGGTACGATTATGCTCTCGACAGGTGATGGTTTCGACTATCGTGAAGCCGCTCAGGATACCTTCAGCCAACTGGGCAAGATCCTGCGCCTGAACAAGGACGGGTCTGCCCCCACCGACAACCCTTTTGCAGATGGTAAAACCGGCAATCCGTATGTGTGGTCTTACGGTCACCGGAACACCCAGGGGCTTGTGGTTGATGTGGCGACCAACACGATCTATAACCATGAACATGGCCCCCAAGGCGGCGATGAAATCAATCGGGTAGAAAAGGGCAAGAACTATGGCTGGCCAGCTATCACCTACGGTATTAATTATTCCGGTGCCTATGTTTCACCATTTCAATCAGCGCCGGGCATGGAACAGCCGTTGAAGTACTGGGTGCCCAGTATCGGACCGTCCGGTTTTGCCCTGTATCAGGGTGATGCATTTCCCGCCTGGCGGGGTGATTTCCTTGTCGGCGCATTGGTAAATAAAGAAGTTAGACGAGTGGACATGGAGGATGGCCAGGCCGTGGCAGAAGAGCCCTTGTTCTCAGAGCTGGACGCGCGAATTCGCGACGTCAGGGTCGGACCCGATGGCTTTCTGTATCTGCTGACAGATAGTGAGACCGGCAAGCTGATCCGCGTAAAGCCCTAGTCCGAAACATTTTAGTCCCGCAATAGCGAGACACCCGCTGGTCGCTCGTTCAAGCGCCGCGAGCTGGTGTAAGCTATTGTAGGCCAGTGGCTGTGCTGCCAGGTGGCTTGTTGTCGATGGTCGAGGGCGGTCGAGTCACTTTTATCCCGTCGGCGACGCCGGCCTTCAGGAGAAGGAGAAATCCATGTCTAAATACCAATTGATAGTTAACGGTCAGGCACGTGAGGTTGAGGTGAGCCCTGATATGCCGCTGTTGTGGGTGTTACGCGACAAGCTGAAATTAAAGGGCACAAAATATGGTTGCGGTATTGCCCAGTGTGGCGCGTGCACTGTGCATATTAACGGGCAGCCGGTGCGTTCTTGTGTGCTGCCTGTTGCCGGTGTGTCAGGTCCCGTGACGACTATTGAAGGACTGAGTCAGGGTGGTGAATTGCATCCCTTGCAGAGCGCCTGGATTGAACATGATGTACCACAATGTGGCTACTGCCAATCGGGCCAGATTATGAGCGCGGCCGCGCTGCTGGCCGCCAACCGTCAACCGACCGATGCTGAGATTGATGGTGCCATGGCCGGCAATTATTGTCGCTGTGGTACTTATGTCAGAATTCGCGCCGCGATTCATACGGCCGCTGCTTACTACAATGCCGCGAGTACGACCGAGACAGGGGCCAACAACCTGACAAGCGAAGGAGCTGCCGAATGAATATCAATCAAATGAATCGCCGCGGTTTCCTCAAGGCCTCAGCCCTCGCTGGTGGTGGTTTGATGCTGGAGCTGACTCTGCCGACTTCTGTATTGGGGCAGGACCTCGGTACGCTCGTGGGGTCGAAAGAACTCAATGTTTACGTGCAAATCGCGTCGGATGGCAAAATCACTATTTATTCAGCCAATCCAGAAATGGGGCAGGGTATAAAAACCTCACTGCCGATGATTATCGCCGAAGAGATGGGCGCCAAATGGGAAGATGTCGTGGTGCTTCAGGCGCCCATTAATGCCAGCAAGTATGGCTTGCAGGGGGCGGGTGGCTCAACATCGATTCCTCGAAATTTTGACATGATGCGGCAGATGGGTGCATCAGCACGAGAGATGCTGATTGGTGCTGCGTCGGAGTCGATGGAGGTTGAACGTCAGGACCTCACGGCTCAAGAGAGCACTGTAGTCCACACGTCAGGTCAAAGTCTGACCTTTGGCGAGCTCGCCGCCTTGGCCGTGCGCCAGCCTATTCCTGATCCGGCGACGCTGTCCTATAAAGATCCGCGAGCCTACACCATCATCGGCACATCCGTCGGCGGCGTAGATAATCTCGTGATCGTCACCGGTCAATCGGAATTTGGTATCGATGTAGACCTAGACGGTATGAAGTATGCCGCCTACACGCGGTGTCCTCGAGTGGGAGGCAGGGCGATCAGTTTCAATGAGGTAGAAATCAAACAGCTACCGGGCATTATTGATGCGTTTATTCTTGAGCCTGATGACAGATCCGGCTTGGCGTCGAGAGCATTTCTGGAGGGCCTGGCCGTCCTGCGCGGCGGCGTTGCCATTATTGGCGAAGATACCTGGGCAGTCTTTGATGCGAAAAGTAAGCTCAAAGTTGCTTGGGACGAGACCTCCGCTTCCAGCGATGATTGGTTGCAGATGGTCGCCGAGGCGAAAAAAATTGCCAGTGCAGGTGGGGGTGAGGTGAGCCTTGATGGGGCCACGGTTGATCTAGAGTTGAATGATAAGGCGAACCAGGTTCATGAGGCATTTTACCAGTTTCCTTATGTGGCCCATGTTTGCCTGGAGCCGATGAATTGTACCGCAGACTATCGCAAAGGCAGTGATGGCAAAGGAGATACCTTGGCGGTATGGATCCCTAGCCAGTTTCCAGCCCAAGTGAAGGAAATCGCGGAGAACCTACTTGGCGTCAAGCAGGACAATGTCAATGTCACGTTGACGCGAATGGGTGGCGCGTTTGGGCGACGGGCTGTGCATGACTTTGCCGCAGAGGCGATGGCGATTTCCTATCGTGCGGGTTTGCCGGTGAAGTTGACCTGGACTCGGACTGACGATATTCACAATGATTTTTTCAGAGTCGGTGGCTTTGAAAACATGAAAGCTGCACTGGACGCTAACGGTAAGCTTAAGGCGTGGGATCAGCACTATATTGGCTTTGCGCATAACGGCAAGCCAGTCATCGGCTCTGGTCTGCGGGGCAATGAATTTTCCATGGCAGCGCTGGACAATGCCCGCGTGACGCAAACAATGATGCCGGTGAATACTCCCTGTGGCGCTTGGCGCGCGCCAGGATCGAATACGAATGCGTTCGTTGAGCAAAGTTTTATTCATGAGTTGGCGGTGCTGGCAGATCGCGACCACGTGGAATTCATGCTTGAGCTCCTAGGCTCCCGTCGTTGGATTAAAGAGGGCAATGTGAATTCACTGAACACCGGTCGCGCCATAGATGTGATCAAGTTGGTGGCCGCTAAGGCGGGTTGGGGAAGGTCTATGCCAGCGGGAACTGGGCTGGGGTTTGCGTTCTATTTTTGCCATGCGGCGCATGTGGCCGAGATTGCCGAAGTCACTGTGGATAAGAACCGAAACTTTCGAGTCAACAAAGTCACTGTAGCCGTTGATGTGGGCCCTATTATCAATATGAGTGGTGCGACAAGCCAGGTTCAGGGTGCTGTGATTGATGGCCTTAGTGCCATGGCACTGCAGCAGATTACAATGCAGAACGGCGTGATTCAGCAGAACAATTTTGATGATTACCCGGTCATGCGTATCGCGTCGACGCCAGAGATCGATGTGCACTTCCTGCAGAGCGACAATCGATCGACTGGATTGGGTGAGCCCGCGTTGCCGCCTTTGGCGCCAGCGATTACCAACGCCATCTATACAGCAACCGGTGTGCGTATTCGATCAATGCCGCTCAGCGAGCAAGGCTTTAAGCTCGCCTGACACTAGTGTGAACGGTAGTGGCGAAGCCTGCGCTCAGGCTTCGCTGCTGTTGTTGATTTCACGCTGTAGCAGGGCGATTTCTTCCCGCAATGCTTCGTATTCATTGAGTTTGCGTTTCAGGAATCTCGCGGTCAGCTGCGCTTTCTCGTTGACGCCAGCCGGCGTCAGGATATAGGCATAGCCCAACTTGCGTTCAGCACGTGCAAAATTACCGATCTTGATCAGGCCTTTCTCGGCGAGGGCTTTCAGGCAAAAGTTGATGCCGCCGAGGCTGACGCCGAGTTCAGCGGCGATCTGGCGCTGACTCGCGGTGGGGTTACCCTCGAGCACGCGCATCACACGCAACTTGAGCTCGTCTCGACCTTCAACTGGAGAGTCTTTCGCCATATCTTTTGCTATATCCTCTGCCATATCCTCTGCCATATCCTTTGCGATACCCTTTGCGATACCTTTTGTTATAACAGGGTAGCTTGCCGTAACTGATAGGTTTGAGAGCGGCGGGCGTGCCGGCGGCTCTGATCGTTCACTGTTTGAACACAGATTACTGCAATCGGCAGCAGAATAAAACCTGTAAGCCTATTCTGGTGCTGCTGAAGTGCTTTTGAGTGCATTAACGCAAGGAAATCGACATTTCGCGCCGGAGCCCGTTGCTTCGGGTCGTGTTTAATTGTTGTTTTGTTGTTCGCCTAGCCCGGGCGGGCTAGATCGTCCGGGGTAAACCGGACCCGTTGGGCCTGCCCCATGATAGTCATCAAGACATCGATACGCGTTGCGGATACCCGCGACGCGAGACCCTCATAACCGGCAAAGGGGCCCTGGATAACCTGCACCGGGTCGCCCGGTTTGAGTCCGCCGTCATTGGCGTTGGCCTGCAACATGGCTTCCATCTTCTGCAGCCGATCAATGACCTCGGCTTGGATAATAGCGACCTCGTGACCGAAGCGCACAAGGCTGATAATGCCTGGTGTTGAGCGTACGGGCGCGATGGATTGTTCGGGTTGAAAGCCACAGAAGCAATACCCAGGGAACATCGGTGTGGTACCGATGGGCTTGCCGAGTTTGTCGCGTTTAGCGACTAGCGGCAGGTAGGTGGCAAAATTCTGTTCCGAAAGTCGCGCTGCGGCGTAAGGCTCCTGCCTGGGTTTTGTCATGACCACTGACCAGGATATCTTGTCGACCATGTTAAGGATGCACCTTGCTTTGATTTCTACAGTTTCGGCCATTGCCGCGAGGGTAGTATGGAGGCTCCGTTCCTGTGACGCAAACGCCGCCTGATTATCGGTCACTGGCTCGAGCAACGTTCGAAGATCTCCCATCTAGTGGATTGTGCTCAAGAGGGTCTCTTGTCGGTCACAGCGTGCGGCTAGCTAGCAGGCCGGGCTCTATAAAGTGATTCGTGTTAAGCGGCAGCGAACGCCGGGTCGGTGTACACTGTGGTTTTTGCTTCGGAGATCAAGATGCCATCGCAACTGGAACAGCTTAAGCGGGTTACCACAGTCGTCGCTGATACCGGCGATATCAATTCGATCAAGCAGTACCATCCGCAGGACGCGACGACCAATCCGTCCCTCTTATTGAACGCCGCGCAGATGCCACAGTATCGGCATCTGGTGGATGACGCGATGACTTGGGGAAAACAGCAAGCTGCAGCAGCGTGGCTCGATCCAGCCATGGATCGGCTGGCCATCAATTTTGGCGTGGAACTGTTGCGCCATATTCCTGGTCGAGTGTCTACGGAAGTAGACGCGCGATTGTCTTTTGATACAACGGCGACCCTAGAAAAAGCGCGGCGGATCATCGCGTTGTATGCCGTGGCGGGGATTGATCAATCCAGAGTGCTGATCAAAATCGCCGCCACGTGGGAAGGTATTGCGGCGGCGAAAATCCTGGAAACCGAAGGTATTCAGTGTAATTTGACGTTGTTGTTTGGGTTCGCGCAAGCCGTCGCCTGCGCCGAAGCTGGTGTGTTTTTGATTTCGCCTTTCGTGGGTAGAATTTTGGATTGGCATAAGGCCAAGACAGGGCTTGAGTATTCCGCAGACAATGACCCGGGTGTGCTGTCGGTCAGGCAGATCTTCGAATACTACAAAAAATTTGACTATGCCACAGTGGTCATGGGCGCAAGCTTCCGTAACGTCGAGGAAGTTTTGGCCTTGAGCGGCTGCGATCGGCTGACCATCAGTCCAGGGCTGCTTGAGCAATTAAGTCAGCGTGAGGCGTTAGTGCCAATTCGACTCGATGCCAATGCTGCTAAATTGCTGCCGATCGAGAAGATCTCCATGGATGAGTCGCGCTTTCGCTGGCAGATGAATGAAGATGCCATGGCGACTGACAAGCTCAGTCAAGGCATTCGTCAGTTTCATGCTGACTACCTGTCGCTTCGACAGTTCCTTGCAACCCAGAGCTAATGGCCGGGCCGAAACCCAGCTAAGGGGCAGATAAATTGATCGAAGTATTGTTTCTCGCGCTCGCCTTAAGTAT
>JABBAY010000004.1:22017-26117 GCA_018607725.1 K189A clade bacterium | reverse complement strand
CAGGCCGATACCGTAGAACTCATCGTTCGAGTTACACGATAGGGGCCAATTCGCTTGAGCCCTTTGGTACGCAAGATGTCAGACGCCTCAATCAAATTAGACGATGAGGCACCGCCCGATCCGGCGACTATCCCGGTGCGTACGTTAGACACTTCTGACTCTTCGAGCCCAGCATCCATAATAGCCTCAACCAGCGCTATGTAAGAAAATGCGGCGGCATCACCCATAAACCGGCGGAGCTTGCGGTCAATCAAGCCATCGATATCGATATCGATGCTACCGGCCACATGGCTTCGCAACCCCATTTCCTTATATTCTTCCTGAAACTTGATACCGGATCGCGTTTCTCGAAGAGACTCTAAGGTTTCCATCTTATTATTACCCAGCGGCGAAACCAGACCCATTCCGCTAATGACAACACGTTTCATAAGAGCACCTAAAATTCGTCCAGAGAAGAAAACAATCCGACCTTAATATCCTCGGCAACGTATATTTGCACACCGTCCACCAATACCCTGGCGTTGGCAATGCCAAGCACTGTCTTGCCTTCACGAACTCGGGTTAAATCAATATCGTATTCTAGCTTTTTCGCAGTCGGCAATACCTGACCGCGGAACGCCACTTTACCACAACCCAGCGCCCGACCGATGCCCCAATTGCCTTTCCAAGCCAGGTAGAAACCTACCAGTTGCCAGAGCGCATCAAGCCCAAGGCATCCAGGCATCACAGGATCATCCACAAAGTGCACCTTAAAAAACCAAAGATCCGGGTGGATATCCAGCTCAGCGCGAATCTTACCCTTACCATGAGTGCCGCCGGTTTCGTTAATATCAACGATACGGTCAACCATCAACATTTCATCAATCGGTAAATGTGCCCGACCTGGCCCAAACAACCGGCCATGGCCACATTCAAGCAACTCCTCGCGGGTGAACGAATGCTTATCGACAAGTGATCGATCAAGAGGAGGACTTATTGGGTTTTTTTGATCTTGCATAGATAACGGGCTGCCGGTACTTGAATGGCTCCGGTTCGCCCTCGCCTGTGATGTGATGAGACTGGAATTATAGCATTGGGCGCTAAAAAGAAAACTAACGATGGTCACTCAATAATGGACAAACGTCCACTATTGCGCTTTGCGGATCTACCACCAATTATGCTAAGGATTGACTACACTGCGGGCGGGATCAGTTGTTAGTTGAGAGACTATGGGCAAAAATCAGCACGTTCCACAAGCCCAATTGTGCATCAAGCAGCGCCCCTACGAAGGTTAACTATGCGCCGCACGGGGAAAAAACTCACCTCACGTCTAGACTTGTTACCTATCGATTTACACCGGAATAAGCTTTCCTGTACGGCGGACAGTGGTATTATGCCTGCTTATACGAACTCAGGTTTCAGCTCCGTTGATCCAACCAGCCGCCAACGGAGGAATTTTCAGGCTGACAGTCATTATTTTAATAGATGGACCAGCACCTCGTGAGACGACCTAGGGTCGCAGGAGAACATCATGATCAAGATCGATAAAATGTCAGTCGTCGATCCAACGGCGAAAATCGGCGAAAATTGCATCATTGGCCCCTTCTGTACCGTTGGGGCCAATGTCACTATCGGCGCTAATACCATTCTGCGATCCCATGTTGTTGTTGACCCTTACACCGAAATTGGCGACGACACGGAGATATTCCCATTTGCCACCATAGGCATTCAATCTCAGGACCAGAAACACGTTCCTGACACCATAACTTACACTCGCATCGGTGCCAGAAATATTATCCGAGAATTTGTCAGTATCCATAGCGGTACTGAAGCCGGCAGTATCACGAGCATCGGTGATGACTGTACCTTACTGGCCCATGCTCACGTTGCACACAACTGTGAAGTCGGCAATCACGTGGTGCTATCTCATAGCGCGACCCTCGCCGGTCACGTTACTATCGGCGATCATGCCAACATCGGTGGACTCTCAGCCATTCATCAATTCTGCCATATCGGCAGAGCCGCAATGGTCGGCGGCATGTCCCGAACCATTCAAGATGTTCTGCCGTTCACTATCGCAGAGGGATTTCCAGCGCATATGCGTGTTATCAACAAGGTCGGCATGGAACGTGCCGGCTATAGCGCCGCTGACATTGCCGAAGTCAGAAAAGCATTTCGCATCCTGTTCATGCGTGAACTAAGACTTGAGGTTGCAGTGCAACAAGCCATAGACGAATTCCCAAATTCGCCTAACGTGAGATTGATGATCGACGCGATTAATTCTTCTCAGCGCGGCTTAGCCCGGCCAGATTCTGCCATGTTTGAAATCAATGTGAGTGAGTAATTATGTATAAAGCAGTGTTATGGGACTTCGGTGGCGTCATGACGTCGAGTCCATTTGAAGCATTCAACCGTTTTGAACAGGCCGAGAACCTGCCCTTGGACTTTATTCGTGCCATTAACTCAACGAATCCTCAATCCAATGCCTGGGCGCAGTTGGAAAGTGCTCAAATAGACGTGGCGGCCTTCGACCAATTGTTTGCGGACGAGGCACTCATGCAAGGCCATGCTGTCAGGGGACAACAAATCCTGGCATTACTATCCGGCGACATTCGCCCAGAAATGGTCAAGGCGCTGACATTAATCAAAGCGACAATGAAGGTCGGCTGCATTACCAATAATGTAAAAAATGCAGGCAGCGGCGCCGGCATGGCACGGGACCCGCAACGGGTTGCGCAATTCGAGGCGGTCATGGCGCTATTCGATACGGTCATCGAATCCAGCAAGGCCGGCATTCGCAAACCAGACCCCGCGATCTATCAACTGGCCTGCGACACCCTTGAAATCGAGCCTAGCGAAGCCATATTCCTCGACGACCTGGGTATCAATCTCAAGCCAGCGAAAGCAATGGGCATGACCACCATTAAAGTACTCAACAGCGAGCAAGCCATCGCCGAACTCGAATCGCACCTGCAAATGCACCTTCGATGAAGATACTGCTAACTGGTGGAGCAGGCTATATCGGCTCGCACACCGCGATCGAGCTGATACTCGCAGGACACCAAGTCACTATTGTCGACAATCTTGCTAACAGCTCGGCCACAGCGGTCGCTAGAGTCGAAGCCCTGACGCAGTCCAAGGTAGCCTTGCACAGAATTGATCTGCTTGAAGTGAAAGCCCTCGATCAGCTGTTTGCCAATCAGCAATTCGACGCGGTCGTGCATTTCGCTGGACTCAAAGCCGTGGGCGAGTCTGTTCGTGAACCGCTGAATTATTATCACACCAATATCAATACGACCCTTAACCTGGTCGATTGCATGCTGCGCCACGATGTGAATCGATTGGTATTCAGCTCATCCGCCACTGTCTACGGTGAACCCGAACAGATTCCTATCGATGAATCGGCACCGATTGTCGACGCCACGAACCCCTATAGTCGCTCTAAACTGTTTATCGAAAAAATCTTGGAAGATGTCTGTGTGGCTAACCCCAAGTTCAATGTGGCCAGATTACGTTATTTTAATCCTGGCGGCGCCCACGCCAGTGGCGAGATCGGCGAGGATCCCCACGGCACACCGAATAATTTGTTACCCTTTGTGACTCAGGTCGCCGTTGGCAAGCTTAAACAACTGGTGGTTTTTGGCCAGGATTATGCGACCCCAGACGGCACCTGCGTTCGTGACTATATTCATGTAGTGGACCTGGCCCGCGGCCACTTGGCGGCCATTAATAAGCTCGCGGAAAACCCGGGATTAGTAACCTATAATCTCGGCAGCGGCGTCGGCCACTCTGTACTGGATGTCATACACGCCTTCGAGACCGCTAATCACCTGACACTACCCTATGCGGTGGGTCCACGCCGCGAAGGTGATATCGCCGAATATTATGCTGACCCGACCAAAGCACTGAACGAATTAGGTTGGCGCGCGGAAAAGAGCCTTGAAGATATCTGCCGGGATGCCTGGCGCTGGCAGCAAAAAAACCCTGACGGCTATCTAGCCTGAGCTCTCATGCTTCGGAAATTCCGCTACGACATTGATACCTCGGCGCGCAGGCATGCCTCGGCGCTCCTGATGCAGAAACTTTTAGACCGTCCAGGCTGTTAGCAATAATTATCAACC
>JABBAY010000004.1:0-21917 GCA_018607725.1 K189A clade bacterium | reverse complement strand
CGAGACTATTGAGCAGTAAAACGATAGATCGAGGTGCTATCAAAGACGGCGCCAGCAGCTAAACGCGTCGAGGGAAAGTGGGGCATATTCGGACTATCAGGGAAATGTTGAGTTTCCAGACACAGCCCCGCATGCGGCTTCGGCAGATAGTTTCCTGTATAAAATTGCAAGCCAGGCTCAGTTGTTAGTATCTCGAGCACAATGCCAGAATCTGGACTGGAAAGTCTGGCCACTGGTTGCTCTAGCGAGCCTTCAGCATCTTTGCTTGCTTGATTCAACACAAAACAGTGATCAAAGCCAAGACCCAAACTTAATTGTTCATCCGCAAACGCCAACCTGCTACCGATATTTGCGGGTTGCGAAAAATCAAACGCGGTGTCTGCTGCAGCTTTGATCTCGCCAGTGGGCAATACTTCCTTATCGATGGGCAGATAGGCTCCAGCGGCAATCTGCAGCTCGTGGTTACGGATATCCCCCTCGCCAGTGGCAGCACCATCCAGATTAAAGTAGGTATGATTTGTTAAATTGATGATCGTGTCGCGATTGCTGATGGCCTGATAGTGGTAACCCAATGAGTCGCCCATAAGGTTGAGTGTCACTGAAACATCGAGATCACCGGGATAGCCCTGTTCGCCATCAACACTGCGATAGGTGAAGCACACTCCAGTTGAGGTTGCCGCTGCCTGCCACAGGACATCTTCAAAGCCTAGCTCTCCACCGTGCAAATGATGCAGGCCATGATTTTTATCCAGGCAAACCTCCTGGCCACCATTATCATAACGTGCATCACGAATACGATTCGCAAACCGCCCCACCACGGCGCCTAGTGACGCTGTGTCATGACGATAATCTTCAGTGGAAGCTAACCCCAACACGACATTACGTTGCACGTGATTTTTATCACGAACATAGAGCGCCATCAGTCGAACACCATACTCGCTAACAACTACTTTAAGCTGATCATTCTCAAGCTGCCAGACGAACTGTGGTTGTCCGGTTGCGTCGTGGCCATCTGGTCGTCTGCTGATGTTCATCCGCCAGCAATAAAGTGAAAAAAATGAATTTCACTGTCCTGTTCGACTAATTCGAGCAAAGGCTCGTGAATAATTTCGCCGTCAATAGCCACAGCCATCTGCAGCAACTCAGCTCGATCCAGCGCTGGGTAGCGACTCGTAATAGCGTCGATCAGCTCGCGATAGTTGCTCGCGTCAACCTCACATTCAGCGTCGACGGTAAATTGCTGCTGCGTACTCGAAAACGTCACCCTGGCCATCCACCTTCCCTTAAAACACCCTCTATTGCACCTCAGCTAGCCTGCTTGCCAAGCAAACAGGCTAGCCAAACTGAACCGAAGGCGAATTAGCCCTTACCTTGAATCAAATTAAAAACCCGCGGCGGTGACAAGGGCAGATCGGTCACCGGCACACCAATCGCATTCTCTACCGCATAACCTACGGCTGCTAATGGCGGAATAATGCCTGACTCGCCAACACCCCGAACACCGTAGGGGTGAAATTTATTCGGCACCTCAACAATAATGGCATCGATCATTGGCAGGTCTGATGCGACAGGGATTCGATAATCAAGAAACCCAGCATTTTCCAGCAGGCCATCGGCACCGTAGATGTACTCTTCATTTAACGCCCAACCGATACCCTGCACAGCACCGCCCTGGTATTGACCTTCAACATACTTGGGGTGAATCGCCTTACCGGCGTCCTGCACCGCCGTGTAACGCACAACATCGACCTTACCGGTTTCCTTATCTACCTCGACGTCACAAAGATGAACCGCGAAACTCGGACCCGCCCCACGGGCATTGATATTGCCCCGGCCTGAAATTTGGCCACCGGTTCGATCGGCGCCAGCGCAGATTTCTGCGAGACTCAGACGATCTTCTCCTGCCGTATTCAACGCCACGCCGTCAACCCATTCAACCTGCTCTGCGGTCACATTCCACATGGATGCCGCGCGCTGCTTCATCTGCGCAACCACATCTTCTGCCGCCTCAATGACCGCCATGCCCGTCGCAAACGTCGTCCGACTGCCACCGGTACCGGCACTAAATGCCACGTTTTCTGTGTCGCCGATAATCGGCTTGAGTCGCCCTGGCTCAATGCCCATGGCCTCTGCAGCCATCATTTGCATGGAAGCACGAGAGCCACCGATATCTGGTGAGCCTTCGACGATCGTTCCGGTACCATCCGGATTCATATTAATATGCACGCTGGACTGACCTCCAACATTGAACCAAAAACCTGCAGCAACACCACGACCCTGATTTGCTGCCAGGGCTTGCTGATAGTGCTTTGAGTCGCGCGCGGCTTCGAGACATTCTACCAATCCAACCCGCTTGAATTTCGGACCATAGATGGTCTGAGTACCTTCCTTGGCAGCATTTTGCAGACGCAAATCGATAGGATCGCGGCCTAGCTTCACTGCCAACTCATTCACCAGCATCTCTACCGCGAATTCCGCCTGTGGTGCACCCGGCGCTCGATAAGCCGCTACCTTGGCTTTATTGACCACCACATCAAACCCCTCGATGTACATGTTAGACACAGCGTAAGGCGTAAACGCTGTCATGCAACCCATCATGACTGGCGAACCCTTAAAGGCCCCCGCCTCGTAGGCCAGCCGACCTTGCATCGCAGTGATAGTACCGTCTTTACGGGCACCGATCTTGACCCATGAACGAGTCGCCGAGCCAGGCCCGGTCGCCTTAAAAACTTCGTCACGGTCCATGATCATCTTCACTGGACGACCCGACTTGCGCGACAGAATCAAAGCCACGGGTTCTAGGTAAACCGTTGTCTTACCACCAAAACCACCCCCGATTTCACTGGCAATCACTTTTAGCTTACCCAGATCCAGCCCCAGTAACTTGGCAGTACTGGCGCGCACATCAAAGTGTCCTTGAGTCGAACACCAGATCATTGATTGGCCATCTTTCTCGTATCGAACCGTGCAGGCATGGGGCTCAATATAACCCTGGTGTGCAGTTGGCGTATAAAACTCGCGCTCGACGACAACTTCGGCGTCCTTAAAACCCGCTTCAATGTCACCCATCTTATACTCCAAGCGAGTCGCGACATTGGATGCGGTCGTCGGCTTTTCGGCCAAACCTTGGGTAAACATATCGGGATGCAAAATTGGCGCGCCAGCAGCCATGGCTTCACGGACATCCATGACGGGCTTGAGCACTTCATACTCAATATCGATCAGCGCTAACGCCTGCTCGGCAATGGCGGAAGTCTTGGCGGCAATCGCGACAACCGCGTGACCATGATACAAAACTTTATCTTTAGCCAGGACATTTCGAGCCAGGTCGAGCAGCGTTAAACTGCCTTCACCGCTCTCGATCGCCTGATCAGTGACACTGGGGAAGTCGCTGTGAGTCGCCACTGCAAGCACCCCTGGAAACGCCTCAGCTCGACTGGTATCGAGGCGCTTTATCATAGCGTGGGCATGAGGACTACGCAGTATTTTCCCCCAAATCATGCCTGGCAAACTTAGATCAGCGCCATAGTTAGCTCGTCCCGTGACCTTGTCAAAACCATCTGGACGGATCGTGCTCTGGCCGATGTACTTGAACTCTCGTGCTTCACTCATGGCTTAAGCTGCTCCTCTCATGGTGGCGGCGGCATCTAGCACCGCGCGAATGATTTTGTCGTAGCCCGTACAACGACAGAGATTCCCCGCTAAAAAATACCGGGCCTCGGCCTCGGTCGGGTTGGGGTTCTGTTCGAGCAAAGCTTGAGTAGAAACCACCAGTCCTGGTGTACAAATGCCGCATTGTAAAGCTGCATGTTCAAGAAATTTTTCCTGAATAACGCTGAGCTTATCGCTGCCACCAATGCCTTCGATGGTGCCAATCTCACGTCCAGCAGCTTCAACACCTAAGACCAGACAAGCACAGGTCAGGCGACCGTCCACCGTCACTGAGCATGCACCGCAGTCACCGGAACCACAGCCTTCTTTGGTGCCAGTCATCTGTAAATCGTTACGCAAAACGTCTAACAGCGTTTCATGAGGCTCACAGAGAAACTCTGTCGCTTCGCCATTAATCGATGTAGTGATATGTAACTTTGCCATACGGATTCTCCTACAAACTCGCCTGAGCGCGTTCTTTTGCTATGAGGGTGGCTCTTTTGACTAACACACCAACGATGTGGCGGCGGAATTCAATGGTTCCCCGTCGATCAGTGATCGGACTGGCCGCAGCAGAGGCAGCAGCAGCAGCCTTAGCCACTGAGGCGTCATCTAATTGAGTGCCAATAAGAGCATCTGCGGCGCTTGCTACCAATAGTGCCGTTTGTGCCACAGCACCAATGGCAACCCGAGCGGCGGTACAGACGCCTTGGCTGTCGAGAGTAACACTGATGCCGGCGCCAGCCACCGCGATATCCATCTCAGTACGGGGGATAAATCGCAGATAGGCATCACGGCTACCAGGCGCGGGTCGAGCAACCAAGATACGCTGCAATAATTCACCGGATTGCATGCAGTTACGCCCCACGCCAGTGACGAAATCTTCAACGGCCACTGTCCGCTCGCCACCCGCACCGACGATGCGACATTTGGCACCGATCGCTATCAGCGCAGGGATCGTGTCCGCGGCAGGCGAGGAGTTACAGAGGTTGCCACCAATACTGGCCCGCCCCTGAACCTGGGTTGAGCCGATGAGATAAGCGGCTTCGACCAAACCTGGGTACAGCGTTTCAACGTCATGCAGGGCAGTAAATTCCGCGCAACACATGCAGGGACCTAGAGACAATCCGCCATCATCGAGGCTATAAGACATCATCTCAGCGATATGTTTAAGATCCACCACTCGCAACGGTTCAACCGCCTGGCTCTTCGATTGAATAATTAAGTCTGTACCACCTGCCATCACTTTCGTCTTAATGTCGGATCCGGAGAGCAATGCAACCGCTTCCTGGACAGACTGTGGGGCATTGTAATCAACTACAGCCATCGTTCACTCCTGTGAGGTCGTCACATTCCTAGCGCTGCTTGACGGTAGGATGCTGGCCCTAATGAATTTATCGAAAAATTTTTGAATCAAACTCGGCCCACCTGGTCTGGTAGAACATCAGCCACGTCTCGAGCCCCATGCTATTGATATCAGAACCTGTATACCACGGCATCTCCACCTGCGCCAAGTAAGCCCGCAACAGTATTACCCCTATCGGCAGCCAGAACCTCTTTCTAAACGTGTCTTTCTGGGTGTCGCGATGCAGCGCCAACCACGTCTCGGGTCAGCCACTAGCCGACACGCGTCAACCAACCAACAGATCCCAGACCGCAGCCCCAAGGCCGCCCAGCAACAAAACATAGACGGGCAATGACGATAAAAGCATGCCCATACCGCGCGCTTTCGGGTCTTTTACGTAACTGATGGCATAGATAACACGCCCTATTAAATAAATCACACCGAGACCCGCCGCCCCATATTGGTCGATATAGTAACCAAATGCCCACAGCGCGGGAAGAAACACCACCAAGGCCTCAAGAGTGTTGTAATGCACTCGATAGTGACGCTCGAATAGGTCATGCCCCGTTGTCGCTGGCGCGCTGATCCCGTACTTCCCCCGAGCAGCTCCGACGCGTGCACCAAGCCAGATAAATTGGATTAACGCCAACAGTGTCACAATCGTTAGATATTCAAAGCCATGCGTGCCCATTTTATGTACAACCTCTGCGTTGAGTGAACTTTGGACCCATTATGAACATCGCCAGACTCCTGTCCAGCTTCACCCGCCAATCCCAAACCCTATGGTATTATACTGTCATGCCGCGCGACTGACTCCCGGCCTACTTGCGAACAAGGATCAAGGCATGACGATGATTTCCACCGACTTAGCCGGACTTTACCCGGAACATCTGGCGCGACTGCAGCGATACTACAGCGAGGCCGCGATTCTCGCCGGCTGCGCTGGCGTTTTGATTGCCTCAGGCACATTGCAGCCCTGCTTTTTGGACGATCACCATTACCCTTTTGTGGTCAATCCTCACTTCAAGGCCTGGTTACCGCTGATGGACGTGCCCGATTCCTTTCTGCTGATTCGCAATGGCCAAAAACCACGCTTGTTGTATAGCCAGCCAGAGGATTATTGGCACATGACGCCCGCTGCGCCACAGGGCTTTTGGGTCGATCATTGGGAAATCCAGTCGATCCAGTCTCTGCAAGATGCTCAGCGCTTGATCAGTGATCCGCAAACCCTGCTGTTTATCGGCGAGCAAGTTGATCTTGCGCACGAATGGGGTATGTCAGCCATCAACACCCCGGCGGCCTTGAGTGCTCTGCATTACGAACGCGCTTACAAGACTAACTATGAAATCGCCTGTTTACGCCGCGCCAACCAGATCGCCGTCAAGGGCCATCGCGTCGCAGAGTCCGGCTTCCGCGCCGGCCAATCAGAATTCGAAATTGCCCACGCTTATCTCGGCGCTATCCAGCATCGTGAGCAACAGGCACCCTATGGTGCCATCGTCGCGCAGAATGAACATTGCGCAGTACTCCACTATCAATTTTACGCTCAGCAGCGCCTGGCTAGTGCCGACCTGAATTCACTGCTCATCGACGCCGGCGCGAGCTTTCATGGCTATGCGGCAGATATTACCCGTACCTACGCCGCCCGATCGGGCATCTTTCAAGACCTGGTGTCGAGCCTCGACCAGCATCATTTGGGCATCATCAGCGATATCCAGATCGGTATGAACTATGCTGATCTGCACGAAAAAATGCATCGCAGAATTGGCCAGATACTGCTTGAGTCCGGCTGTGTCAGTATGTCTGTGGATGAGATGCTTGAGACTAACTTGACCTTTAGTTTTCTACCCCACGGCCTCGGTCACTTCCTCGGTTTACAAACCCATGATGTCGGCGGATTTCAGCAATCCAGGCAAGGCGAAGAAAAAGCGGCGCCGGACAAATATCCAGCCCTAAGATTGACACGCGACATCCAAAACCAACAGGTGTTTACCATCGAACCGGGACTGTATTTTATCCCCATGCTTCTGGAAAAACTCAAGCAAGGACCCCATCAATCCAAGATTAACTGGTCGATGATTGACGAACTGCTACCCTATGGCGGGATCCGGATTGAAGACAACATTGTCATACAGGACAACCTTCCGGTGAACCTGACCCGGCTCGCAATGGCGGAACATCGACAACCTTAGTTATTGAATTTCTGATTATTAAATCAACAACATCACCAACCCAGCGCGAATCAGGCCTCAAAACTCATGACCCAACTGACACTGCACCGGATATTTAACGACCCTGACCTCAATGGCTCATCACCCGTCGCTCTGAAATTTTCTCCTGACGGCTCTCGAGTCACTTATCTCAAGCCAGGTCAGGAAAACTTTGAACGTCTGGATCTGTGGGAATTCAATATCGCAACCCAACAGACTCGCCTGTTGGTAGATGCCAGCGAACTGATCGACGGCCAACGGATCTTGTCCGACGAGGAGAAAGCCCGACGTGAGCGTAAGCGTATTACTCAGACCGGCATCGTCGAGTACTTCTGGTCGCCAAAGTCGAACGCTATCCTGTTTCCTGTCAATGGCAACCTGTTTCTATACCATCTCGATCAAGCTGAGACGCTACAACAGCTAACCTCTGATGTAACTTTTGAAACCGACCTGCACTTCTCCCCTGATGGGCGCTTCCTGAGCTTTGTCCGTGATCAAAACCTGTTCTGTATTGAAGTGACAACCGGGGCGGAACGGCAACTCACCCTTGATGGTTCCGGCACTATCAGTAATGGTGTGGCTGAATTTATCGCGCAGGAGGAAATGCACCGGTTTGATGGCTACTGGTGGTCACCCGACAGCCAGTCAATCGCATTCATTCAGGTTGACGAAAGCACGGTCGAACTTTCCCAACGTTATGAAATCGATGCCGATCACTTTGGTGTCTTTGACCAACGCTATCCTTATGCCGGCAAACCTAATGCCAGCACGCGGTTAGGCATTATCAACATAACGGACTCACAAATTCATTGGCCAGTTATTGAGCGTGAGCCAGACGCCTATCTCGCTCGCGTTAACTGGCTTGCCGACAGTGCGCGATTGGCAATTCAAATTCAGTCTCGAAATCAGCAACAACTGGATTTGGTCTTGTGGGACAAAACTCATGACAAGGTGACCACTTTGCTCACCGAGACCGCGGCAACCTGGATCAATCTGCATGATTGCTTTCACTCTCTACGAGATGGTCGTGAATTCATCTGGGCGTCAGAGCGCAGTGGCTACCGACACCTGTATCGTTACAATATTGAAGGCCAGTTATTAAACACGATCACTAGTGGCGACTGGGTAGTCGCCAATCTGCATGGCGTTGATGAAGCCCAAGAGACGGTTTATTTTGACGGGTTCTTCGACACCCCCTTGGAAAAACATCTATATCGAGGCAGCCTAAACGACAACCTCGAGCCCGTCAGAATCAGCGCACCGGGACAAAGTCATCAGCTAGAACTGAGTCGCAGCCTGCAGCACTACATTGACAGTTACTCTTCGGCATCGCAGCCACCGGCGGTCTCGATCCAGACTATCAACGGCGAAGTCCTGCACGATCTGGAATCTAACAAAGTCGACGCCCGTCATCCATTTTACCCCTACCGTGACAGCGGCGGCACGGTGGAATTTGGGCAATTGAGCGCCGAAGATGGCCAGACACTCCATTACCGCCTGATCAAGCCCAAGGACCTCGCGGCAGGCGTGCAATGCCCGCTGATTGTCACTGTATATGGCGGGCCAGGCGTGCAGCGCGTCACCAATGAATGGATTCCACCCTGGCATCATTATATGGCGAGTCGGGGCTATGCCCTGCTGCAGCTCGACAACCGTGGCAGCAGCAATCGCGGCAAAGCTTTTGAGGACCCCATCTTTGGCAGACTCGGCGAGGTTGAAGTGAGTGATCAACTGGCTGGCGTCAACTATGCCACCAGCCTGCCCTGGATTGACGCTCGTCGGGTGGGCGTATTTGGGCATAGCTATGGTGGCTACATGACGCTGATGCTGATGATGAAAGCCCCGCAGACATTCATAGCAGGCGTCAGTGTGGCGCCGGTAACCGATTGGCGTTTGTACGACACCCATTACACCGAACGCTATCTGGGTCTACCGAGCCAGAACCCTGATGGCTATCTGTCTAGTAGTGTGTTCCCCTATGTGCAGAACTTGCGCGGCAAACTGCTCGTCATTCATGGCATGGCTGACGATAACGTCCTGTTTACTAACAGCACGAAACTTTACCAGGCGCTTCAGGATGAAAATATAGCCTTTGAAATCATGAATTATCCCGGTGCAAAACATGGTCTCAGCGGGCGCAAGGTCAACCTCCATCGCTACGGCATGATGGATCAATTTTTCGATCAACATCTGACGCCAACGACGGCACAGGCACTAACAAATAATTAATTTTTAAGAGGCAAATGAACATGACGACTATTTTTCGTCGAGCGACCCCGGCTGATGTCGCCGCTATTGCGGCCTTCAACCAAGCGATGGCTCAGGAAACTGAAAACAAAGCACTACCCAGTGGGACTATCCTGGCCGGCGTCGAGCGTATGATCGGCGACTCGAGCCTGGGCTTTTATCTCGTTGCCGAAGCCGATGGCGGCCCAGTCGGCTGCCTGGGCATCACTTTTGAGTGGAGCGACTGGCGTAATGGGTTATTCTGGTGGATTCAGAGCGTCTATATCGACCCCAATTATCGTCGCCAGGGCGTCTTTGGCGGACTCTACGCTCATGTCACCGAACTGGCAAAAAATGCCACTGATGTCTGCGGCATTCGTTTATATGTCGAGCACGACAATACTAACGCTCAGCAGACCTATTTATCCCTCGGCATGGCAGAAACTCACTACAAACTTCTCGAAGTTGAGTTCTGATTTCAAGCGGACATTGAGTTAATATAAACCTACTAAAATTCTGGCGACCTCAACTGCATGGACCTTAAGCAATACACGACCCAATCCGGTTTTTATGATGAGCTTCTGACGCCAAACAACAGAGCGCGGCCAGGCTTTACCGAGCTCACCAATTTCCTCAAAAAAAGTTCACTCAAAGAGCTTAAAGAGCGCCAGCATAATGCTGAACTGGCCATACGCACGATGGGCATCACCTTCACTGTCTACAGCGAAGGAGAGAATATTGATCGCAATTGGCCTTTCGATATCATTCCCCGAATGATTCGTCAAAAAGAGTGGGAACATATCGAAAAAGGGTTGGAACAACGCCTGATGGCGCTCAACCTGTTTATCACCGACATTTATAACGACGAAAAAATACTCAAGGATAAACGCGTACCGCGCGACTTATTGCGCAGCTCAAAAGACTATCGAAAAGAATGCGAAGGCATGAAGCCTCTCTACAACACCTGGGCGCACATTTGCGGTAGCGATCTGGTGCGCGGTGGCGACGGCACCATGTATGTGTTGGAAGATAATTTGCGAGTCCCTTCCGGCGTGTCTTACATGCTTGAAAACCGCAAGATCAGTAAGCAGGTCTTGCCTGAATTGTTTGAGATGTATGACATCCTGCCCATGGATGACTATCCTACTAATCTGTTCGACACCTTAAGTTCCATTTCACCTCGACCGCTGGATTACCCTGAGGTCGTGGTTCTAACACCCGGCACCTACAATTCGGCCTATTTTGAACACTCCTTCCTGGCTCAACGCATGGGCGCCGAACTCGTCGAGGGGCCTGATCTGATCGTTGGTGACGATGACTGTGTGTATATGAAAACCGTCGAGGGGCTATCACGAGTCGACGTCATTTATCGACGGATTGACGACCTGTTTCTCGACCCTGAAGTCTTCGACAAGCACTCGATGCTCGGTGTACCGGGATTAATGCGCGCCTGGCGCAAAGGTAATGTCGCACTGGCGAATGCACCCGGTGCCGGCGTCGCCGATGATAAGCTTGTTTACACCTACGTGCCCGAAATGATCCGCTATTACCTGGGTGAAGAACCGATACTCCCCAACGTTCCCAGTTTCATCTGCTCCGACGATGTCCACCGCCAGCATGTCCTGGCTAACATTGAGAACCTGGTGGTTAAGCCTGCGAACGAATCCGGTGGTTATGGCATGTACATCGGTCCCCGTGAAACTAAGCGCAGAACTGCTGAAATAAAGAGTTTAATCAAGGCGAACCCGAGAAACTATATTGCCCAGCCCATTATCGACCTGTCGACAGTCCCGACCTTGTGTGAGAACGCGATCGAAGCGCGCCACGTGGATCTCAGACCCTTTATATTGCAGGGTAACAAAACCACGATTAGTGCCGGCGGATTAACCCGGGTCGCCCTCGTCAAGGGTTCTCTGATCGTGAATTCTTCCCAAGGTGGCGGTAGTAAAGACACCTGGATTATCGCCGACCGGCAAGCAACCTGAGGAGATACATCAATGCTATCGAGAGTTGCAGAAAAAATGTATTGGTTTGGGCGCTACGTCGAGCGCGTCGAAAATACCGCACGTCTGATTAGTGTCAATACGAATCTGGTGATGGATTTGCCCAGGGTTGACCATATCTGGGCAAGCACCTTGGATATCACTGGTAATAGCCTGGAGTTTCAACGTCGCTTCACTCGAGTCGATGAGCGTAACGTCGTTAAGTTTTTGCTAGAAGACGACACCTGCTCGATCCGCAGCGCTGTGCGCCTCGCCCGCGAAAATGCCAGAACGACTCGTGAGATCATGCCATCAGAGGCCTGGGAGCGTATTAACGAACTCTACCTGTTCCTCCAAAAAAATATCGGTGAGGGACTCAAGCGCGAAGGCAGACACAACTTCCTTGGCGAAATTATCGGTCGATGCCACCAGCTAACAGGGCTGTTGGCCGGGTCTATGAGCGCTGACACCGCCTATAACTTTATCAAGATTGGTCGCAACCTTGAGCGCGCCGACATGTCATCACGCATCGTTGATGTGGGCAGCCTCAATCTGATTACGCTGAAAGATAAACAGGTAGAGTACGACAATATCTTGTGGATGAATGTACTGCGCTCACTCACTGCCTATCAGATGTATCGCCAACACGTAAAGGATAGAGTAAACGGTGAGGATGTCGTCGATTTTCTGCTCAAAAATCGCAAATTTCCGCGGGCTGTGGCGCATTGCCTCAACGAGGTTAATCAATGCTGTGGCGAGCTACCGCAGAACGATCTGCCACTGCGCAGTATCACTCAGGCGCTGAGGACCATAGAAGGCAATGATGTCATCAAGCTACTCAACGAATCTGGCCTGCACGACTTTGTGGACGTTGTGCAACTTGCGTTCGCCGACATCCACACCCAAGTTGCCAATACGTGGTTTGGTCATGGCGTTGAGAACCCCCAAACCTCAACGGTAGCGGCGTAACAACTGACGCCTGAGAGCGTCTGGACTCATATTCGACAGACCTGAGTCTTCAGCCGTTAGCGTGGGTCGGGCCACCTTAAATCTAGCGTCAGTGGCTGCTCAGGGTGCTGCTCATCAGGCGGAATCCTGATTCTTCCTTGGGTCTTACCGATCTCCCAAAACCGCGCATGCCGACGCGCCTCAGCTTCCGCCGCATTGACGGGAAAGCTGTCGTAATTTCGGCCGCCTGGGTGGGAAACATAATAGGTACAGCCACCCAATGAACGCTGGTTGTCCACGTCAATGACGTCAAACACCAGAGGATTATGCGGCGCAACACTGGGGTGCAAACTCGAAGGTTGCTCCCAGGCTTTATAGCGCACAGCAGCCACCTGTCGGCCCCGGGTGCCGGTATTGCGCAATGGCACCTTGCGACCATTGCAAGTCACGATATACCGATTACTCGTGGCGTTATCCAGGGTCACCTGTATTCGCTCCAGAGTGGAATCAACAAAACGCGAAGTGCCTTGGGTTGACGACTCCTCGCCCAACACATGCCAAGGCTCCAGCGCCGCAAATAACTGCAGTTCCAGCCCCGCGACGTTGACGCCACCAATCCGCGGAAAGCGAAATTCCATAAAGGCGTCAAACCAAGCGCGTTCGAAGTAGTAGCCTGACTTACATAAATCATCGATCACCGTCTGAAAATCAGCGTCAATGAAGTGGCGCAGCATGAATTTATCGTGCAATTCAGTGCCCCAACGTACCAAGGGTCGATCATATGGGCGACGCCAAAACATCGCGATCAAGCCCCGGATCAACAATATCTGAACCAGTCCCATGCGCTCGTGCGGTGGCATTTCAAAAGCTCTGAACTCGACGAGGCCGCGACGACCGCCCGCCGAATCTGGCGAATACAATTTGTCGATGCAAAATTCCGCTCTGTGGGTGTTTCCGGTCAGGTCCACCAAAAAGTTTCGCAACAAGCGATCCACCAACCACGGCTGCTCTACGTCACCGGCAGGTATCCGCGCCAATGCCATCTCAAGTTCATAAAGATTGTCATCTCGCGCCTCATCGACTCGTGGTGATTGGCTGGTAGGACCAATAAACAGGCCTGAAAACAAATACGACAGGCTGGGGTGGTTCTGCCAGTAGATGATCAAACTCTTCAGCAGGTCTGGTCGGCGCAGGAACGGGCTGTCCATCGGCGTCACGCCACCCAGGGTGATATGATTCCCACCCCCCGTACCGGAATGTCGTCCATCCAGCATGAATTTTTCGGTTCCCAGGCGACACTCTCGGGCCTGGGCATAGACACTTTCAGCGATCTCTGTGAGCTCATCCCAATTACTCGCGGGATGGACATTGACCTCGATCACTCCAGGATCAGGCGTTACCTGCAAGACCTGGACACGACTGTCTGATGGCGGTTCATAGCCTTCGATAATCACCGGCATCTCTAATTGTTTAGCGGTCGCTTCAATCTTTGCCAACAGCAGCGTGTAAACATCAAACTCGGTTTGAGGTGGCATGAAAACATACAAATGCCCTGCTCTGACTTGCACACAAAGGGCGGTGTGTATCACCTCTTTAGACTCCACCGCGTCCAAACTTGTCAGCTCGGCGGAAACCGGCGCAAACGGGTCGGCCTCGGCGTCAAATTCAAGCGGGTTAGGCTGCTGCCATGGCAAAGAGTTTAACGGCAGGCGCAGCCCCATGGGTGAGTCACCAGGCACCAGTAACATATGCTGACTCCGAAATGGCCAACGACTAGAGCGCCAACGTCCCTGCTGCTCATTGATGGTTTGCCATTTCAGCGGCAGCGCATAGCCCACCGTGGCTGTCAGACCAGTGGCAAACAGGCGTCGAAAACGCGCGCGCTCCAAAGGATCATCCAGCTTGTTATTGCCCGGATCCAGGTTCTCAGGCAACTGCCCTTCCTTCCAAAGGTAATAGCCAACATCCTCAAAACCCGGCACTACCAGCTCAGGCGATAGGCCTAATTGCATCGCCAGCGCGTCGACAAACTCTTTTCCTGCCGTCGCCGGTTGTTGACCTAAAGAACTTTCATTGGCTAACAGCCGTTCATCAAGCCACAAGGGCTTACGGTCTTTGCGCCAATAGAGCGACAAAGCCCAGCGCGGTATCTGTTCGCCCGGATACCATTTTCCTTGACCAATGTGCATCAAACCCTGAGGTGCATAGTGCTTTTTCAGACGCCAGAACAAGCTGTCCGCGAGCTTGCGCTTTTCATCGCCGAGTGCCTCAGTATTCCACTGCGCACCATCCATATTGTCGATAGAGACGAAGGTCGGCTCGCCACCCATCGTCAGGCGGACGTCATCCAGCGCCAGCTGTTGATCAATTTTTAGCGCTAATTTTTCCACCTTACGCCACTGCGTGTCAGTGTAGGGTTTGGTCACCCGTGCATCTTCAAAAATACGGGTCACGCTGTTCTCGAAATGGAATGTTACTTCGGCCCGCTCGGTCGCGCCCGTCACCGGCGCTGCGGATATCGGATCAGGTGTGCAGGCTAGTGGAATATGCCCCTCTCCCGCGAACAGACCCGATGTGGCATCCAAGCCAATCCAGCCGGCACCAGGCAGATAGACCTCGGCCCATGCGTGCAGATCCGTGAAGTCCTCTGCCGGGCCTGAAGGTCCATCTAGAGACTTCTGGTCAGACTTTAACTGAACGAGATAACCGGAGACAAAGCGCGCCGCCAAGCCTAAGTGACGCAGCACCTGCACCATCAGCCAGGCACTGTCACGACAGGAGCCCGAGTGGGTTGACAGAGTTTGCTCACAGCTCTGGACACCAGGCTCCATCCGAATCAAGTAGCCGACGTCTGCCATCAAGCGCTGATTCAATGCCACCAAAAAATTCACCGTGGGCGTCTTACTGCGATCGACTTGCGCTAACCATTGAGTCAACAGCGGGCCATTTTCCTTCACCTCCAAATAGGGATCGAGGTCACGGCGTAATTGACTTTCGTATTGGAATGGAATGGTTTCCGCGTTTTCTTCGAGAAAAAAATCGAAGGGATTAATGACCGTCAGGTCAGCAATCAATTCAACATGAATCAGGAGCTCACGAGTCTTTTCAGGAAACACATAGCGGGCCAGATAATTGCCAAATGGATCCTGCTGCCAATTCAAAAAGTGATTCGTTGGCGAGACCTTCAACGAATACGATTCAATAGCCGTACGACAGTGAGGCGAAGGCCGCAAGCGCACAACATGAGGATGCAAGGTAATCGGGCGGTCGAATCTGTATTCAGTGATGTGATTGATAGCTACGCGAATCGTCAAGCTGACAGACTCCTCATAACGAACAGATATTTGAGTGGCGACTCATTACCCTGGTCGCTGGGTTAATCGGTTTTTTCAAACAGCAAAATCAGTTCTGCCGATGCTCAATATCATCCCAGTTAGCACTCCAGGCGATGGGCGGTAAACTCGAAAATGCCTCCTTGAGCTTGATATCCCAACTACGGCTCAGCGCCCGTAAATATTCGCTGCTCTCCTCGAAGCGATAGTAACGCTCCGCAGAAAAGCTTGCCTGTTCATAAATCAGGACCTCGATCGGCGGGCCAACCGTCAAATTACTCCGGATCGTCGAGTCCATGGACACAAGACCACAAAGGGCTGCTGTTTCCAGGGTGGAGTCCAGCGTTAGAATACGATCCAGGATCGGCTTACCGTATTTACTTTCACCTATTTGCAAAAATGGGGTGTCCGCCGAGGTTGTTATATGATTACCCTGCGGGTAGACCAAATAGGCATTGGAATTCTGTCCGATAATTTGGCCACCGAGAATAAAGGATGCCTCGTAGTTCGCGCCACCACCCGTATATTTAGCCTGTTGGGCAACACTGACCTCGCCCAAATAGTCAGCCGCATCCGTCAAGTGCGGCACATTGAGCAGATGCTGCCCGGCGCCCATCTTGATGTCTTTTTTCAACTGGCTGATCACGCCCTGCGTTGTGGCCAGATTTCCCGCTGACAACACCACAATCTGACGCTCACCATCGACACCGAAGATATGCATCTTAGAGTAGGTGCTGACATTATCCACGCCCGCATTTGTGCGCGAATCTGCAATAAAACAAATCCCAGCGTCCACCGAGATGGCAACACAATAGGTCATTTACATTCCTGAGGTTCAATCGAACCGCTTACTGTGGGATCCCTAGGCATTAGGCACCAGCAGGAAAACACCACTTGATCAAATTAAAATCACCCGCAGATATTCGAACCACGAGCAAAACCACTGGCACTCACTGATAGTAAATGAGGCCTGAACACTTTAACTACTCAATATTTTTCTAAGGTCACATCGTCGCTGTCGCATTTGCAGAGCCGAAGGATCCCGCCAGGTAAGTTTCTATCTTATCTTTCGCCATATTGTCCGGATCAGTAAATTGAATACCAACACCGGGCGTATGGGGGCTCTTGACGCCTTTTTTAGCAACCCAGACGACCTTGCCGGCAACCGGGACTTTTTCAGATTCATCCATCAAATTCAACAGAATAAAAACATCATCACCCAGTTCATACTCTGTTCGATTAGCAATAAACAACCCACCGTTTCTGATAAACGGCATGTAGCAGTTGTGCAACACGACTTTATCCTTGATCGTCAACGCGATCATGGTCTTTTTGGCACCGCCCCTTGCTAAACTGCCCATTTAATATTTCCATTCTAGTTAGTCTCGAAATCTTGCATCATGACCTACCAATCTACAAGGTAGAAATCCACCTATCGCTAAAAAACCTCTAACTGCCGGTGACTCACGGCATCCAGCAGCGCTTCCAGGAGCAGTTGCGGACTTGGATTAGACGTACTGGAAAGTTGTCGCGCTTCTTGCATCAGTCGGTCCAACAGGCGAAACAAAAAGTCTTTACTGACAGACTGGCCGATCACTTTGACATTGCCCGCTAAATCTTGATTTTTAACTGTCCCATCAACTTCGGACACCTGCCAACGAAGAGCATCTGCAACCACCTCCAGCATCAAGTTGACCACCATCACTGGCTCATCTGCTGCCAGTCTTGAATAGGCCTCTGCTGCCGACGATTCAGCGGTCAGCAACGCCGCCAGGCTCTTAGCGATAACCTGTCGCCGCTCCAGGTACTGCTCATCATGATGATTGAGCACCGCCAGCGGCGCACCGCCAGCGATATTGAGCAATAGCGCCAGGTTCTGATTATCGGGTAGCCGTTCAGCAAGCCATGGCAGCACCAATTCAGGGCTCGGCAGCGCAAAATTGACCCGCTGGCAGCGACTCCGAATGGTGGGTAATAGCCTCGCAGGTTGGCGGGTGACGAGCATCATCAAGGTACTACCTGCCGGCTCTTCAAGGCATTTTAGTAGCGCGTTGGAGGTAGCGTTATTCATGGTCTCAGCCGGATGAATGATCGCGATTTTCAAGCCGTTGCGCTGGGCTGTGTGACCGGACCACTCGATCAGAGCTCGAATCTGATCAATTTTGATCTGTTTAGAGGGCGCTTCTGGCTGCACGATTCGCAAATCCGGGTGGGTGCCAGCACCAATCAACGCACACTCGGGGCACTCGCCACAGGCCTTCTCAGCAACAGGTGCACGGCATAACAGCAATTGTGCCATCGCACTGGCAAAACCACGTTTCCCCAGGTCCGCCTGCCCACAAAGCAGCAACGCATGAGGCAATTTATCTTGGCGATATTGGCGTGCGATCTGCTGTCGTGGCAGTGTCTGCCACGGATAAAATTCCGGCCTGGTCACCAGTTCAGGTTGCGCGAGATCAACTTGTGCCATCAGAGCCCCCTTTATAGCCCGGTAAGCTAGTAATAATCTGTCTGACTTGGGCTTGAACTTGAACCAGAGACTGACTCGCATCGATTACCCGATATCGGTCAGCGGTGGCTGCACGGTCTAAAAACCCTTGGCGAACGCGCTGAAAGAAGGCAATGTCTTCAGACTCGAAGCGATCCAACTCACCCCGCTCGGCAGCCCGCGCCATACCCGCTTCGATAGGCAGATCAAGTATCAAGGTTAAATCTGGTCGAAAATCGCCCAAACACAGCTGTTCAAGACCATTGATCACTGTCAGATCCAAGCCGCGACCCGCACCCTGATAGGCATAGGTTGAATCTGTAAACCGATCACAGATTACCCACTGGCCCCTTGCTAAGGCTGGCCAGATCAGTTCCTGCAGGTGCTGCCGTCGCGCCGCGAACATCAGCAACAATTCAGCCAGTGGATCGACATTTTGCTCAGCCTTATCTAGCAGTAAGTGCCTGATCCGTTCTGCCAAAGGGGTTCCTCCGGGCTCACGGGTCGCGATATATTCAATGCCGGCGACATCGAGCAGCTCCCCAATATACGCAATATTGGTAGATTTACCGACGCCTTCAGCCCCTTCGATGGTGACAAATTGTCCGCTCATGGTACCTCTTTGGTGAGCGGCACCGTCGTTGGTGGCGCACTCTGATACGCTTCAGTCCGAACGCCACGCTGAAACTTACTAACAGCCTGATTATGCTGATCCAGCGTTGTCGAAAAAAAACTTCGCCCGTCGCCCTGGGCGACGAAGAACAAGTAGTCGCCGGGCGCCGGATCAAACACCGCCTCGATAGCGGCTAAACCGGGATTACAGATCGGCGTCGGCGGCAACCCCTTGTTGAGATAGGTATTATAGGCTGATGCCTGACGCAAATGACTGCGGGTCAAATCGCCATCAAAGTCTGACAGGCCGTAAATGACTGTTGGGTCAGTCTGCAACCGCATCCCCATTTCCAAGCGGTTGATAAACACCCTGGCAATCTTGCCTCGGTCTAGACTGAAGCCGGTCTCCTTTTCCACGATTGACGCCAGCACCAGCGCTTCGTAAGGAGAAGCTAAGGTCGTATCTGTGCGATTTCGCCAGGCCCTGTTCAATGCCTCAGCCATGCGCCGGTGGGCCCGGCGTAAAATCGCAATATCTGTTTCACCTTTAACATAATGATAAGTATCCGGGAAAAATTGACCCTCAGGATCCACCTGAGCATCACCCAGCAGAGCCATGATCTCATCGTCAGGCACCCCATTAATCGACTGCCGAATCAATGGCTGACTGGCCAGTAGTTCGCGCCAATCTCGAAATCGCCAGCCCTCAGGGAAGGTCAACTGATGCTCTACGACGGGCCCCTGACGCAATTTTTTTAACAGCGTCAAGGCATTCATGGAATGCGTGATTTCAAACTCACCGGCTTTGAGACTACCCTGCGTCTGGCTCAATGTCCCATAAAGACGATACATCCAGGTGGGCACGACCACGATACCACGGGCAACAAGGTCGCTGGTCACCACTGTCAGCGGCGTTCCAGGCGTTACTTCGTAAAGCACTGACTCAGTCGGCAGGACGATCGATTTATTCAGCTGCAGGAATACATAGCCCACACAAACCAACATCGGCAGGATCGCCACCAGCAGAATAAGTGTCAAGCGGGTTTTCATTTAACGGTTTACCCCTATTAATTCGCTGACTTGGCGCTGACAAGCCTGCGTTACAACCCCCACCGGGAAAGTCGCCAAGGACTGTCCCGCGGCATCTATTCGAGTTACCGGATAGATACCAAAAACACTATTACAGACAAATACCTCCTCGGCAGCCAATACTGCAGAAAGGTCCAGTTCCTTGATTCGAACCCTCTGCAACTGACAGATCAATTCCCGCATCACGCCGCTGACACCACTATGGGATAAATCAGGGGTTATTAATTCACCCGCCACGATGATAAACAGATTACTCCGAATCCCCTCAATCATATGGCCTTGCGTATCCCGCATCAAACCTTCCGGGTAACCCACCGGTAGCTCAGCTGCGGCAAGTACCTGCTCCAAGCGGTTCAGGTGTTTGATACCCGCCAGTAATGGCTGGCGCGCCAGCCTTGTCTCGCATAGATGCAGAGCGCACCCTGCCTCGGTCAACTGAGGATCAGCCACATATTTATTAATACTGATATAGCGATTAGCCTGTTGGGTATTATCAGGTTGGTAGCCACGCCCCCCCATAGCGCGGGTGACGATGATTTTCAGTACCTGGTCCCTGTCAGCAGAGCCACTACAGAGCGTCTGCAGCTCTTTCTGTAGACATTGAGCGTCCAGATCAAGGCCAAGGCGTTCACAACCCTGGTTTAATCTCGCTAAGTGCAAATCGAGTAAAATTGGCTGTCCATCAATAACCCGGACCGTCTCGAACAGGCCATCGCCGTAGGCTAGTCCACGGTCGGCGGCGGAGACAGAGTCGCCAGGCAGGCCATTAATCAGCGAACGCACCAGCAGCGCGCTAATGGAGCTTTTTGAAGATCAAGGTACCGTTGGTGCCACCAAAACCAAAGGAGTTCGATAAGGCGACTTCAATCTTCATATCCCGCGCCTGGTGGGGTACATAGTCCAGATCACAGCCCTCGCTAGGGTTATCGAGGTTGATCGTTGGTGGTGCGACCTGATGTTTGATGGCCAAGGCAGAAATGACCGCCTCGACAGCACCAGAGGCGCCCAATAGGTGACCAATCATTGATTTGGTTGAACTCACAGCGACTTTATTGCTATGACCTTGTGTCACGGTCTTGACCGCCAACGTCTCGGCGATATCGCCAAGAGGAGTTGAGGTACCGTGGGCATTGATGTAATCAATATCGGTGCCGTTAAGCCCCGCGTCGCGCAAGGCATTTTGCATGGACATGGCCGCGCCAGCGCCGTTTTCTGAGGGTGAGGTCATATGGCTGGCATCGGCACTCATGCCGAACCCCACGATCTCACAGTAGATTTGCGCACCTCGAGCTTTGGCGTGTTCATACTCCTCTAACATCAGTACCCCCGCGCCATCACTCAGGACGAAGCCATCACGGTCTTTGTCCCAAGGTCGACTGGCAGCCGTTGGGTCATCATTGCGGGTTGATAATGCCTTCATCGCCGCGAAGCCGGCCATAGTGGTCGGTGAAGTTGATTTTTCTGCACCACCAGCAAGCATGGCGTCGGCATCACCGGCGGCGATCATACGGGCCGCGAAGCCAATATTGTGGGTCCCCGTTGTGCAAGCCGTCGTAATGGCAATATTGGGGCCTTGCATGCCATAGAGGATTGACAGGTGGCCCGCGACCATATTAATGATGCAAGAGGGCACGAAAAATGGCGTCACCTTCGTCGGCCCGCGGTTCGTGACAATGTCATGACAGGTTTCTATCGTCACGATACCACCAATTCCAGAACCGACTGCGACGCCAATTCGGTGGCGATTCTCATCGGTGACTTCAAGACCCGCATCCTGCATCGCTTGAATGCCAGCAACAAGACCAAATTGGATAAAACCATCCATTCGGCGCGCGTCCTTCCTGGAGATATAGTCGTCCATGTTGAAATCAGGCACCGCCCCGCCAAACCTGACAGGGAAGTCGGTGGTATCGAAGGCCTTGATGGGCCCTATGCCGCTATTACCAGCAACCAGTCCCGCCCAAGACGAGCCCATAGCAGCGCCCAAAGGGGTCAACATCCCCATACCCGTGATTACAACTCTACGATTGTTCA
>JABBAY010000013.1 GCA_018607725.1 K189A clade bacterium | reverse complement strand
AGCATCGCCAGTCAGATTGCTGCGCTTTAGTCTAGAACAGAAGTCTAGAACAGAAAAATCCGCCACAGGTGGTGTCTGCCGAAGCCGGTTAGAATTGACCCGGCGCTAGGCAGGGCAGGTCACTTAGGCGCAATCTTCAGCGCTGCCCTAGCGCTGAATTGGCTTAATCCGTACGCTGTTGACGTCCGCCGGTACTGAGTCGGTATTTCGCCAAGTGGCTGGATTCAGCTCGCCTAGATGGCGAGCAATCGATCCAGTTCCTGCATTACCAAATCACCGAATTCCGTGGTCGATAGGATCTTTGGGTTCGTGTCCGTGGATAACAAATCGGCAGTTGAGTAACCCGACTCAAAGACACTTTTCATTGCTGTCCAGACGGCAGCAGACTCGGCTTTCAGACCAAAACTCATATCCAGCATCATGGCAACCGAGCCGATCATCGAGTAAGGATTGGCGATATTCTTACCTGCAATATCCGGAGCGCTGCCGTGTGAAGGCTCATAATAGGCTTTCTCCGGGCCAACACAGGCCGACGGCATCAGACCGAGGCTGCCCAAAATGCCACCGCCTTGGTCGCTGAGAATATCGCCAAACATATTCTCCATGACCATGACGTCAAACTGTCCAGGGTTAAGGCACAAGGCGGTCGCCGCGGCATCAACCAGCAAATGGACCACCTTGATGTCCGCATAATCCTGATGCACCTCATCAAGAATCTCATTCCAGAAGACGCTGGACATCAAGACATTACTCTTGTGAATGTTGTGGAGTACGCCTTTGCGTAATCTGGCCTGTTCAAAACCCACGATCAGTATCTGGCGCACCTGGTCTTCGTTGTATTCAAGGGTCTCTTTCACATAACGCTTGCCGTCAGCATTCACGCCGCGCTCTTTCTCGCCGAAGTATAAGCCGCCGACCAGTTCTCTAATCAGCAGAATATCGATGCCGTCCTGGATGACTTCGCGTTTCAGGGGCGAGAAGTGCGCCATATCTCGGCTTAAATAGATCGGGCGAAAGTTGGCGAAGGTGTTGTAGCGGGCGCGCAACGGCAAGATAGCGCCGCGCTCGGCTTGCTCTGCGACTGGAATTTTCTGTGATTCCGCATGGCTCAAGCCAACCGGCCCTTTGAGAATGGCATCAGCGGCATCGCACACAGCCTTGGTTTCATCGGGAAAGGCTTTGCCATGTTCGAAATAGGCATGGGCGCCGAAGGGGGCCGCAGTCAGTTCAAATTCAACGTCACGGTGTTTACTGACCAGGTCGAAGACTCTGACGGCCTGGGCCATGATCTCGGGACCGATGGCATCCCCAGCGAGGATCGCGATTTTGTAGGCGTTGGTCTTGTTCGTCGTTGGTGTTGTCATTAGGTCCGCGTTGTCCTGTGATGTACATATGTGAGGGGCAAGTCTAACACGCAGATTTTAGTTCCTGCCGGGTTATGCCGACTATGCCAAAATTTTATGGTTTGGCGCGACGGGTTCAGCCCGGTCGTCGCTGGCTAATAATCGCTAGTAAAGCAAGTGCGGCGCGCGCTCATTGAGCCATGGTTGTTCTTCGGCGTGCAATCGAGTCTCGAGTGCGTCAAAGCCCAGGGTCGCATCGTCCACCCACTGGCGTAAAAAGGTCCCGCCGTTGATGACATCGATAGGAACCCTATGAGGTTCATATTCGTACTCGTGATGGCGCCATAATGGGTAATCCGGACGGATATGGCGCAGGGATTTGAGCAGGCCCGCGATCAGTCGGTAGGGCTTGAACTGCTCGTGCTGGTAGTCAGCGAAATCAGTATGAATCTGAATGCCCTCGCAGAGCTCACCCTGGTGCTTGTGAAAGGTCGGCGAGAAAAAACAGGGGCGTAAAAAGGCACCCTGCAGCCAGTCTGGACGTTGGCTTTGCAGATAGTCGAGGATTTCCAGCGCCGGAAAGTCCGGTGCACCAATAATCTCCAGTGGTACGGTAGTGCCCCGACCCTCAGACAATTGGGTGCCCTCCAGCAGCACGGTGCCTGGGAAGCAGCGACTCATATTCAAGCTGCTGGCATTCGGGCTTGGATTAATCCAGGGCCGTTGGTGTAACGGCCAGCCGTAACCCGGCCCAACCGTCGGTTGATAGCCGGCCATTTTGATGGTCTTCAGGCGGACAGGCAGCTGATGTTTTGCCACCAGCCATTGCGCCAGCTCAGCGGTGGTGAGCCCATGTCGGGTGGGTAGTGTATCGCAGCCGACAAAGCTTTCGTGGCCCACTTCCAGACGTAAGCCATCTATGGGTCGGCCTGCGGGGTTGGGTCGGTCCAGCACCCAAAGTTCAACGTCGGCCGTCCCGCAGGCCTCCAGAAAGTATTTCAATGTGGTGATATAGGTGTAGATACGACAGCCAACGTCCTGCAGGTCGAAGAGCACGACATCAAGATCAGCGAGCATGTCCCGGGTTGGAAAGCGATGTTCACCGTAGAGGCTGATGACGGGAATGCCGTGGGTTGGATCCAAATAATCCGCAGATTCAATCATATTGTCTTGCTTGTCGCCGCGCATGCCATGCTGTGGGCCGAATGCTCGGCATACGTTAACACCGCGCTGAATCAGATCATCCAGGGAGTGCTGCAAGTCGCAAGTTACAGATGCGGGATGGGCCACCAGCGCGACTTGCCGCGAGTGTAATGAGTGCAGGAGCTCAGCGCTGCCGAGAAGCTCGTCGATACCGAACCGAAATGTCATTCAATGCCCCGGGTGATCGTCAGGATGTGGGTGTCACGGTGATGGAAATCCGGGTTGCCGTCAATATGCCGCAAAGCATAATAGTGGCGTTGTCCTTGATTGTCTTCGATGACAGCGGACAAGCCCAGCTGCAAACTGCCGGCCCGCTCTGACCAACCGGGTAAATCCAATTCAACGTGAATCCACGCTTGTTGCTCGCCATCGAGTTTAACAGACATCGAATGCAAACTGGCCCTTGAGGACGCCTGCATGCCAAGACGATAAGCCTGAAAGTCAAAGCAGTTCCAGTCGCCGCTGGGTGCGACATTCACTTCTGTGTAGCCGGTGGCCGTGGGATCTGCCACAAAGCACTCAAAGCAAGTGTGTTCCCATAGCGCCATGCGGCGTTGCGGGTTGGCCGCTGGTGCCGGCCAATTCAGCGCCGCTCGCTCAGCCACAAGTTGATACTCAAGTTGGAGCTTCTGCTGCGTCCAGCGCACATCGCAGTGCAATGACTGAATCAGGGAGGTAGGGCTGAAGGCGTGCAGGGCAATAAGCATGAGTTGACTGTATCATCTGGGGCAGGTCTGCGGGAGGCATGATAACGCGAAACCGCGGTTCGTCGTTGAACTTAGCAGCGGAAATCTGTCAGAGAATCGGGCTTCGTCATCCCGGTTATGCTAGGTTACGGTTTTTCAATAACAGGTGAGGCTCGCGTTGCATGTCGGATTATGAATTTGATCTCTTTGTCATCGGCGTTGGCTCGGGCGGTGTCCGCGCGGCGAGGATGAGTGCAGCTTATGGTGCGCGAGTCGCCACGGCGGAAGACAAGTATATGGGCGGTACCTGCGTCAATGTCGGGTGCGTACCGAAGAAATTGTTGGTTTACGCCTCCCACTATGCGGAAGACTTCGAAAATGCCCAGGGCTTTGGTTGGTCAGCGGTAAAACCCGACTTTGACTGGCCAACATTGATCAGTAACAAAGATAAAGAGATCAGCCGGCTGAATGGCATCTATCAGGGTTTGCTTGATAATGCCGGCGTGACTCATTTTGATGGTCGAGCCCGGATTAAAGATGCCCACCATGTGGTGGTTCGTGATCGAGTGATCTCTACCGAGAAGATCCTCATCGCCACTGGTGGCTGGCCGTCAGTGCCACATTTTCCGGGCAACGACCTGGTGATCACCTCCAATGAGGTGTTTCATTTACCGACGTTGCCACCGCGTACCCTGGTAGTGGGTGGTGGTTATATCGCTGTAGAGTTCGCTGGTATTTTTGCGGGGTTGGGTTGCGATAGTCATCTGTCTTATCGTGGGCCGCTGTTTCTGCGTAACTTTGATGAGGACGTGCGCCAGACCGTTGCCACCGAGATTGCCAAGAAGGGGGTCAATCTGCATTTCAACTCAACGGTTACCCATATTGAGAAACAGCTCGACGATAGTCTCCAAGTGTTTTTTGCTGACGGTACCACGCTCGAAACCGACTGTGTCATGTATGCGACGGGCCGCGCGCCGGCGGTTGACGATCTCGGGCTTGAGCACGTTAATGTCAACTGTCGGGATAACGGTGCGATTATTGTTGATGATCATTTTCGTACCTCTGAACCCTCGATTTTTGCGCTGGGTGATGTCACCGACCGGGTGCAGCTCACGCCAGTGGCGATTGCCGAGGCCATGGTCTTTGCTCGGGGTCAGTTCCTGCAGCAGCCCGGGCGGATGGATTATACCAATATCGCCACGGCCGTATTTTGCCAGCCGAATATTGGTACGGTCGGTCTCACTGAGCACCAGGCCCGGGATGCCCATGGTGAAGTGGATATCTATCGCTCGACGTTTCGAGCAATGAAACACACATTGAGCGGCAGTGATGAGAAAACCCTGATGAAACTCATAGTCGATCGACAGACCGACAAGATTTTAGGTGTGCATATGGTTGGGCCTGAGGCGGGTGAAATCATTCAGGGGATCGCAATCGCGTTGAAGGCGGGGGCTACAAAGGCAGTATTTGATTCAACCATCGGGATTCACCCGACGACTGCTGAGGAATTTGTTACCATGCGCGAAGCGGTGGGTGATTAGGGTAGGTTAGGTGCTGGCCGGCAAAATTGTCGGGATCGATGGCTGTCGTGCCGGCTGGCTGGCCGTCAGCTGTGACAGCAACGATCTGAAGATGGGTGCTGAGCCCCAGTCTATCGATATCCAAGTCTTTGCGACTATCGAGGCACTCTGGCTAGCGCATCACGATGCCAGCCTGTTGCTGGTGGATATGCCGATCGGTCTGCTTGAGGACGAGCCGCGACAGGTGGAACCCGCCGCCCGCAAGGGGCTGCGAGGTAGAACGGCGAGTGTGTTCTCGGTGCCTTGTAGGCAGGCGGTCTATGCCGGTAGCTATGAACAGGCTTGTGAAATCAATGCGCAACACTTGGGCAAACGCTTGTCGATTCAGGCGTGGCATATCTGTCCAAAAATTCGCCAGCTAGATCGTTTTCTGCAAAATTGTCCTGAGGCTCGCGAGCGAATGTTAGAGTCGCACCCGGAACTGGCATTCGCGAGGGTTAAAGGGCAACCCTTAATCCACGGCAAGAAACACCCAGCTGGAGAGATGGAGCGATTGGCCATTCTCGGCGGATACTGGCCGGCGGTCACCGATGTTTACCATCAGGCCTTGGGGCGCTGGCGACGCAGTGAGGTCCAACGTGACGATATTCTGGATGCAATGGTGCTGCTTTTGACCCTGCGGGGTAGTTGGGCGACGTTGTTGGATACCAGTCAGCGTGATCAACGGGGCCTGGCCATTAACCTGATAGTGCCTGTGGGCTATGCCTCACCGGTGTAATTTGCTATCGTCGGCGGCCTCAGATCCGTAGTTTCGATAAGTCGATTAATACGCTATTTAAAATAACAAGGGGACACATTGGAATCGCTTACTGGTTTTCTCGACCTGCTCGACAGTTTTCTGGGCTCTGCCCAGTACTTTCCGTTTGTGTTACTTGGCACCGGCCTACTTTTTACAGTCTATTTGAAATTCCCTCAGGTGCAATTCTTTCGCCATGCTCTGCGCGTCGTCCGCGGTAAATATGACAAGAAGAGTGACGAGGGCGATGCAACTCATTTTCAGGCGCTGACCACTGCGATTTCCGGGACGGTGGGGACTGGCAACATCGGCGGCGTGGCGCTGGCTATCTTTCTGGGCGGCCCAGCTGCGCTGTTCTGGATGTGGATGACGGCATTCTTTGGCATGGCGACGAAATTTGTCGAAGTGACCTTGTCGCACAAGTACCGTACTAAGGACGAAAATGGCTTTATCGTCGGTGGTCCCATGTATGTAATGGAACGACGCTTGAACATGAAGTGGTTGGCAGTGGCCTTTGCCAGCGCCACAGTGATCAGCTCCTTTGGCAGCGGTAATATGCCGCAGAGCAACAATATTGCTAGCGGCGTGCAGGCGACATTCGGGGTGCCTGAGTGGGTCACTGGCCTGGTGTTAGCCATTATCTTGGCGATGGTCATTCTTGGCGGTATTAGTCGCATCGTTAAAGTGGCTGAGAAAATCGTACCCCTGATGGCATTGATTTATCTGGTGGGCGCGGCCGGCGTGATTATTACCAATTACGATAATGTCATTCCCTCCTTTGTAGCCGTCTTCAGTGATGCCTTCACCGGCAGTGCTGCTACGGGTGGGTTTCTGGGCGCCACCTTTGCTTACGCGTTTAATCGTGGCGTTAACCGTGGTTTGTTTTCGAACGAAGCCGGGCAGGGCTCCGCGCCCATAGCTCATGCTGCGGCGAGAGCCGACGAGCCTGTTTCCGAAGGGATGGTCTCTATCCTGGAGCCCTTTATTGACACCATTGTGATTTGCACGGTGACCGGTCT
This sequence comes from K189A clade bacterium, assembly GCA_018607725.1. Classification (GTDB taxonomy): domain Bacteria; phylum Pseudomonadota; class Gammaproteobacteria; order Pseudomonadales; family Azotimanducaceae; genus UBA4582. Next base: position 19,747 of record JABBAY010000013.1, on the reverse strand, counting down.
GGTTATTTTGTCATCGGGCGTCTGGACCGAGAAGTTTGAAAATAATTTCCAGACATTCGATATGGAAGTGATTCAGGGGGTCTACGCTGAGTCAGACCCCGTGCAACGTCAGGATTTGTTCAAGCACTTGAGCTTCAGCCTGGAAGATGACCCAGTGCAAGCATTTTCCGGCGAGATCACTGTCTTCAATGGTATCGCGGCTAGCCAGGACATTACTGTGATTCACAATCGATCCGTCGCCGAGGATGTCCGGTTTTACCAGGAAGGTGCACCCTTTAATGGTACTATCACGGTTGAACAAGGCAAGCTAGCCGGAAATATCGACGTCACGGGAAAATCCCTCATCCATTCCGTTGAATTGACGACCAAAGCATTTACGCGCGGAATATTTGGTGAATTCGGTAAATATATAGTCTCCGTCGGTCTGGTACTGTTTGCCTTTTCCACGGCAGTGGCGTGGTCTTACTATGGTGACCGAGCCATGACTTACCTGTTTGGGGTCCGGTCAGTGACGCCTTACCGGATAGTCTATGTTGGGTGTTTTTTCTTGGCTTCTATCGCCGATACCTCGCTGATATGGCTGATCTCGGCGATTACTTTGGCCATGATGACATTACCCAATTTGTTTTCCATGCTGATGCTACACCGCGAAATGAAAAGTACTATCGCAGAGTATTGGGAAAAGTTTCATCGCGAGCATCCTGAGGGCGTCTAATCCCTCTCGCTCGCATTGTCGCATTGTATAGTGCCTCAAGCAGCTGCCTTAGGCGACTGGCGTCGCCAGGAGAGTGCTTGAGGCGTCTTTATTGACGAATGCGTCGGCAACGTAAAATTAATTAAAACGGAAAAATGACTATTTAGGAGTCAATCATGGAGTTGAAGGGTGCGGTGGCAATAGTGACGGGCTCGTCTTCTGGTGTGGGTGCGGCCACAGCGAAATTACTGGCCAGCAAAGGCTGCCATGTGGTGATTAACTACGCGCATAGCCAGGGTGGAGCAGAGGCGACGGCCGAGGCCTGTCGGGAATTTGGCGTCGAGACGCTGGTCTGCCAGGCAGACGTCAGTGATGACAAGGCATGTCGATCAATGGTGGACCAGGCGATGGCGAAGTGGGGCAAAATTAATGCCTTGGTGAATAACGCCGGAACCACTAAGTTTAATCCTCATCATCAACTCGACGGCTTGGAAAAAGATGACTTTTTTCATCTGTATGGCGTTAATGTGGTGGGTCCGTATCAAATGATCAGAGCGGCTGAGGCTGGCATGCGTGCCGCGGGTGAGGCCTCTGTGGTCAATGTCGCGTCGATTGCCGGCGTGCAGGGCATTGGCAGTTCCGTCGCGTATGCAGCGTCGAAGGGTGCACTGCTGACCATGACGCGTTCGCTGGCGCGGGTCATGGGCCCAGAAATTCGAATCAACGCGGTTTGTCCCGGATTCATCCAAGGCGAATGGTTAGAGGCAGGTTTAGGTAAGGAAAACTACCAGCGGACTTTAGCTGCCCTCGAAGCTCGGGCACCGTTAAAGCAGACCTGTACGGCTGAATCGGTGGCTGAGGTGATCGTTGCTTTTATCAGTGGGCTTGGCATCATTACCGGTGAGCACATTATTTTAGATGGGGGTGCACACCTCATATGAGCGAACAGGTTCCGTGCCATCAAGCGTTTGAACACAAGCGCAGCCGACGGATCGATACCCTTAACCTGACGGTGCACGAGTTTGAGCATCGTGGTACTGGTGCGATGCATCTGCATCTCGAAAGTAGCTACCAGGAAAATGTTTTTATGGTAGCGCTCCGCACTGTGCCCACAGACTCAAGCGGCGTCGCGCATATTCTCGAACACACGGTTTTGTGCGGCAGCGAACGATTTCCCGTGCGGGACCCGTTTTTCCTGATGATCCGGCGCTCGTTAAATACCTTCATGAATGCGTTTACGGCGAGCGACTACACGGCCTATCCCTTCGCGAGTCAGAATCGTAAGGACTTTGATAATCTGCTGGATATCTACCTGGATGCGGTATTTTTTCCCCGTCTTGATCCGTTAGATTTTGCGCAGGAAGGCCATCGACTCGAGTTTGAGATTCCTGATGATCCTGAGTCGCGGTTAGCCTACAAGGGTGTGGTTTATAATGAGATGAAAGGTGACACGAGCTCGCCGTTATCCGTGCTTTACGACACGTTGAAGTCCTATTTGTTTCCTACCAGTACCTATCATTTTAATAGTGGGGGCGATCCGGCACATATTCCCGAGTTAACCTACGACCAGTTGATGCAATTCTATCGCCGTCATTACCATCCCAGTAACGCCATCTTCATGACTTTTGGCGATATCCCTGCAGAGACCTTGCAAGAAAGTTTCGAAACCAAGGTGCTCAGCCGATTTGGTCGACTGGACGAGAAAATAGAGATACGCCCAGAACAACGTTACACCGAAACCCAGCGTATCCAGGGTAGCTACGCGGTGGACGACGTCACTGAACTCAGTGATAAGACCCATATCGTGATGGGCTGGCTGCTGGGTCCCAACACAGATCTTGGTCTCTTGCTCAAGTGTAATCTGCTGTCGGATGTGCTGCTCGATACCAGTGCCTCACCATTGCGTCGGGCGCTCGAGTCCAGTGGTTTGGGCGCCAACGCATCACCCCTGTGTGGCCTGGAGGAATCCAACTTTGAGATGAGTTTCTTCTGCGGTGTGGAAGGCAGCAATCCCGATCAACAAGCAGCGGTGGAAGCGTTGATTCTGGAGACCCTGGAGCGGGTCGCCAAGGACGGGGTGCCGAAGGAAAATATTGAAGCCTGCTTGCATCAATTGGAGCTCAATCAGCGTGAGATAGGCGGCGACGGCTATCCCTATGGATTACAGCTGATCTTCTCTACGATGTCAGCGATCATCCATCGCGGTGATCCTATCGCGCTACTGGACCTCGACGCGGCGCTGGTGCAACTGCGAGTGGAGGTTGCAGCGCCTGACTTTTTTCAAAAACTGGTACGGCAATTGTTGCTGGACAATACCCACAGAGTGTCCTTGGCATTAAATCCTGATGCGAAACTGAATCAGGCAATGCGGGAAGCTGAAATTGCACGCCTGGCTGCTATTAAGCAGTCCTTAAGCGAGGCGCAAAAGGCTGATATCGTCGCCCAGGCACAGGCGCTGCAGGCACGCCAAGACCAGGAAGAGCCACTAGAGCTGTTGCCTAAAGTCAGTCTGGCTGATATCTCACCGAAGGCAGCGGCGCCGCAGGGGGTACATACCACGCTCGGTAATGGCCTGAAACTCAGTAGTTACGCAGCAGGCACCAATGGTCTGACCTACCACCAGGTGGTACTAGACCTGCCCGCCTTGCCGGCTCACTTGCTGCAGTTGTTGCCCCTGTATACCAATCTGCTGACCGAGGTCGGTTCCGGGGGCCGGGATTATCTTGAGACCCAGCATTTACAGCATGGCATGACGGGTGGTCTGAGCGCCTACACTGCCGTCCGTGGAGAGGTGTCTGATCCAGATGCGTTGCTGGCACACTTGGTATTGTCGAGTCGTACTTTGAATTCGAAGAGTGACGACATGATAGTGTTACTCAAAGAAACTTTTGTCACGCCGGATTTCAGAGAAACGGCTCGGGTTCGGGAAATCGTCAAGCACATGCGAGTGCGCCGCGAGGGTGGTATTACCAGTAGCGGTCATACGTTGGCCATGACCGCCGCATCCAGCTACCTGAGACCCGTGTCACGCCTCAATCATCAGTTGACTGGGCTGGCAGGTATTGAACAGCTGAAGGGGCTGGATAGTGCCCTAGATGATGAGGCCAGGCTGGAACAGCTGATTGTTGACCTGGAATCCTTGCAATCTATTGTCCTGGGGGGGCAACCGCGCCTGCTAGTGGTCTGTGATAGAGCCGAGCTGGCATCTGCCAATCAGCGAGTCGAGCAAGTATGGCAGGGGTTTCAAGGGCAATCTCAAGTGGAACGGTTTGCTTGTGATTTTGACACACCTCAGGCTTCGCAAGCATGGATTACGACGAGTCAGGTCAACTTCTGTGCCAGCGCCTTTGCCACCGTCGCCGAGGCCCACGAGGACGCGCCAGCACTATCGGTGCTAGCCGGCGTACTGCGTAATGGCTTTTTGCATAAAGTGCTGCGCGAGCAAGGGGGTGCCTACGGCGGTGGTGCCGGCCATGATAGCGGCAATGGAATCTTTCGCTTTTATTCCTTCAGAGATCCCAACCTGCTATCGACCTTCGATGCTTTCGAGGAGTCCGTCGCCTGGTTGCTGCGCACAGATATTAGTGGCGACCTTATTGAAGAGTCCATTTTGGGTATCATCAGCAGCCTAGATGCGCCGGGTTCGCCGGCGGGGGTTGCGCGTCAGGCTTATCATAATCAGCTGTTCGGTCGTAGTGTTGAGCATCGCCACAAGGTCAGGCAAGCGATTCTCGGTGTTAGCGCTGATGATGTGAAGCGCGTCGCGCAGCAATACCTGCAGGGCCCCGGGGCTCGCGCGGTAGTCTGTCATGAGGATAGTGCGCGGGAGTTAAGCGCCGAGTTTATCGTCAGGTCAATTTGAGTCGGTCTATTGGCTAATCAAGGAGATTGTTATGGGAAAACAGGTACTTTTAACCGCCAACGATGGGTTTGAGTTTGATGCCTATTTGGCAGAGCCCACGGCTGATTGTAAAGGGGCAGTGCTTGTCATTCAGGAAATATTTGGTGTCAATCAGCATATCCGTGAGGTCTGTGATGGTTATGCGCGTCACGGCTATGCGGCACTCGCACCGGCGATATTCGATCGCGCAGAAAAACACGTCGAGCTAGGTTATAAGCCTGAAGATATTGCTCGAGGCGCGGCTATTGCCCGTGGCAAGCTCGACCTAAAGCTGACAATGAAGGACCTGCAAGCCGGGATTAATTATCTACAACAGTTTGGTGATGTCGCGGTCGTTGGTTATTGTTTTGGCGGTATGTTGACCTGGCTTTGCGCGGGTCAAGCGCAAGGTATTCGCTGCGCATCAGGCTACTATGGTGGTGGTATTACTCAGGCCCTGGACGTCACGCCCAAGGTTCCGACCATTTTGCATTTTGGCGATATGGATGCCCACATTCCCTTAGCAGAAGTTAATAAAATTAAGGCAGCGCAGCCGCGGGTGCAGACACACATCTACGCGGCTGATCATGGTTTTAACTGTGACCATCGGGCAAGCTACAGCGAAGCGGCGGCCAATCAGGCGCTGCAGAGAACACTAGATTTATTGGCTGAGAACATACGGCCTTCACATTCGGGGGCTGGAGTCTGAAGCGAACTATGTTAACTCATTGCGAGTATCGCCCGAACCGACGATCAGTGACGAGGGCTATTGCGTCAGCCCCAATCCTTGAAATTCGGACCGGCGTAACACACCAAGAGCGTAGACGGAAGTACCTAGATTAAATGCGCAGACTTCAATTAAAAGCGGGGTCGCGTCTTGACAAACTCGCGGGGCGTCTGCATCCTGTGGTCGTTGATTGTTCAACCGGGAAATGCGTATCATATGTTGATGCGACATGGACCGACGGGCGATTGGAGCAACATACAAAAAGAACCTTTTCCGAATAGGTATAAACATGAATGAACATCACATGAGACACTTCCTTGTCGCCTCCGCGGTAAGCATCCTGTCTATCCTCTCGACCGGCATGGTCAACGCACAATCCCTTGATGAAGTGCTCGGTGTTCGAGCCACGACAACGCAGGATGGTCGAAAGTCACAGAACAAGATTGATGAAATTGCGGATAACACTCGCGATCTTCTGTCCCAGTACAAGCAGGTCATGAAAGTCGTTGACGGCTTACGGGTTTATAACAAACAGCAAGAGCGACTTATTGCTGGCCAAGAAACTGAAATGACTGAGCTCAATGCTTCTATCGATAATGTCACCGTCATTGAACGTCAGATCGGGCCACTGATCGAACGGATGATTGATAACCTAGACAAATATATCGAACTCGACACGCCTTTCCTCATTACCGAGCGTCGTGAGCGGATCGAATTTTTGAAAGAAACATTAGATCGACCTGACGTCAGCGTCGCCGAGAAATTTAGCCAGGTGCTTCAGGCCTATCAGCTAGAGAACTCGTACGGTTCTACCATTGAGGCCTATGCTGATGTGATCGAGCTTGACGGCAAGTCACGACAAGTTGATTTGTTGAAGTGGGGCCGGGTATCTCTGGTGTTTCAATCTCCCGACGGTGAAGTAACCGGTGTATGGGATAACGACACATCTAGCTGGGCAATCCTACCGGATGAGTTTCGGAGTGGTGTCAGAGATGGTATTCGTATCGCTCGAAAGACTCAAACTGCTGACCTCGTCAAGTTACCCGTACCGGCGCCTGGAGAATAAGAATGAAGAAGATAACACTAGCATTAATCACCCTGGCGCTGACGTTTACGTTGACTGCACGGGCAGAAGACGAGATCCAGGCGAAGAGCCTTGCCGAGTTATTGCAACTGGTTAAGGAAGGCAAGCTGATCAATAAGGAAGCCAACGAGCGACGTGAAAAGTCGTTCCTGGCTGACAAGAGCAAGCAGCAACAGGCACTTAACAACGCGCGCAAAATGCAGCGAGATGAGGAAGCACGAAGCGAGCAGCTTGAGTCCACATTTGAAAAAAATGAGCAGGCGCTGGCCAGCCTGACAGAAGTACTGTCGAAACGCTTAGGTTCGTTACGTGAGCTGTTTGGTGTTCTTCAGCAGGTCAGTGGCGACACGCAAGGCGTGTTTGAAGGCTCGATTGTTTCAGCCGAGTTCCCCGGTCGTGGCGAGTGGCTAGGTGAATTTGCGCAGTCTATGGGCAAAAGCTCAAAGCTGGCGACGATCGAAGAGATTGAGCGTCTGTGGTTCGAATTGCAGCGCGAAATGACCGAATCTTCGAAAGTTAGTAAGTTTACTGCCAAGGTTAACAAGTTGGATGGTGAAGTTGTCGAGCAGGAAATCGTTCGGATCGGTACATTCAACCTAATCAGTAACGGCGAGTACGTCAGCTACGACATTGAAAATGGCATTATTAAGGAACTGGCACGTCAGCCAGCGGCCCGATTTGTAGATTCAACGGGTGAGCTGGAAGCCGCTACCAGTGGTTTTGTGCCATTTGGACTTGACCCGACTCGCGGCCAGCTATTAGCGCTGCAGGTTCAAGTGCCGACGCTTGAAGAGCGAGTTCATCAGGGTGGTACTCCAGGTTATGTCATTATAGCTCTGGGTATTATCGCATTATTGCTGTCAGCTGAACGATTCACAACGCTCAACATCGTCGCATCTCGCGTACGAGCCCAGATGAAGACCGCTACTGCGAACCTGAATAATCCATTAGGTCGTGTTTTGGCTGTTTATCATGACAACTTGAGTATCGAAGCAGAAACCCTGCAGCTGAAACTAGACGAAGCGATTTTGAAGGAGCAACCCGCTCTGCAGGCGCGCATCTCGTTTATTAAGATTATCTCGATGGTAGCACCGCTGCTGGGTCTGCTGGGTACAGTAATCGGTATGATTATTACCTTCCAGGCGATCACGCTGTTTGGTACTGGCGATCCGAAGACAATGGCTGGTGGTATCTCACAGGCCTTGATCACAACAGTATTGGGTCTGGTTGTCGCCATCCCAACGGTACTGCTTCATTCTATTGTGCAGTCACGTAGCTCTGGGGTCTTACATATATTGACCGAGCAAAGTGCTGGTTTGATAGCCGAACACGCTGAGAAAGCAGGTAAGTAATCCATGGATGCAATATTTGTTGCTATTCGAACGTTTTTTGAAGCCGGTGGTGATGTGCTTTTTCTCATCGCCGGTGCGACCTTCATTATGTGGGCTTTGATTTTTGAGCGAGCGATGTTCATCAATACTGAGCACAAGTTAGATGTTGGTAAGGCGTTGAGCTATTGGGAAGGGCGATCAGAGCGTACGTCTTGGAATGCGCATATGATTCGGCTGCGGTTGATCTCAGAGGTGAACCTGAAACTGGCGTCGAACATGCACTTTATTAAGACGCTGATTTCGCTGTTGCCTCTGTTAGGTTTGCTGGGAACGGTGACCGGTATGGTTCAGGTGTTTGAAGCCATGACCTACTCCGGCGGTAATGCAAGATCAATGGCTGCTGGTGTGTCTATGGCGACGATACCGACAATGTCGGGGATGGTTGCGACCCTATCAGGCGTGCTTGCCAATACTTTTATTACTTCCAAGATTCAAACAGAATCAGATTATATGGAAGATGCCTTGACGATGGACCATTAAGTACGGGTTCATCGAAGACTGGCCTTTTCAAAAAGATAGATTTCATCGTCTGAAGTCACGGCGGTAACGTTAGATCAGGATACGTACAATGCGTAGAAGAACTCAAGAGTCGGATGAGAAGGTTGCGGATTTAACGCCCATGCTCGACGTGGTGTTTATCATGTTGATCTTCTTTATTGTGACGGCAACTTTTATAAAAGAGACGGGCGTTGAGATTAACCGCCCTGATACTAAAACTGCTGAAATGAAGAAAACTGTATCGCTATTGGTTGGTGTTGGTGCTGATAGTTCTATTTGGATCGACAAGAAGAAAGTCGACATTCGCAATGTGAGGCCTCTTATGGAGAGGCTACACGCGGAAAATCCTAAGGGCGGGCTGGTTATCCAGGCTGATAGTGAATCGAAAGTCGAAAAGGTACTCGCAATCATGGAGGCTGCCAGAGTCATTGGCATCAGCCAGGTTGCTATCGCCTCAGAAGACAAGTAGGAGGACGGTCGATGGTCATTAGAGTAGGTCTTTCAATCATTGTCGGGGTGTTTGTCACCTTGTCATTGTTTTATCTTATGCAGGCGTTGATTGCTGGTGCCGACAGTGCCTTGACCGATGACAAGATCGGTAACTTAGTCGATTTTGTTCGCGTTAAACAAGACGCTGAGGTCAATGTTAAGGACCGTAAGCCGAAGAAGCCACCACCACCAGATGAGCCACCACCTGAAACACCGCCGCAGAACTTTAATGTGGCTGTCGATAATGCAGGATTTTCCATGTCCAACGTGGATATGAGCGTCAACGTGAATGTCTCTGGCGGCGGTTTTGGTATTAGTGATGGCGAATATCTGCCAATCGTTAAGGTCCAGCCACAGTATCCGCGACGGGCATTACAGCGAGGCCTGACTGGTTGGGCGATTGTTGAATTTACCGTCACCGCGCAGGGCACAGTAAGAGATGCGGTCACTATCGAGAACTGTGCGCGAGTACAGAATGCGCGTAGTGAAGATGAGTGTGTTGATAGCCCAAACAGTGTATTTGACCGCGCTGCAGAACAGGCAGCGACGAAGTTTAAATACAAGCCGAAGATTGTCGATGGAGAGCCGGTTGAGACCGCTGGTGTCCGGAACAAAATCACCTTCCAATTGACTGAGGGTTAGGTGCATACGATGAAGAAATTATCTTTAAATATTGGTTTTCTCGTAGCCATGTGTGCGCTCTGGAGCGCGCCAGTCATGTTGACTGGTGTTTCCCAAGGGCTCATGTCCATGGGCACTGTGCAGGCAGCTGACAAGAAAAAGGAAACTCGCAGGGTGCCTGCGATGCGCGAACGGACTTATAAAACGCTGTCTGAAGCGCAAATTCTTATTGATCCAGATTCGATTCCTCTAGCGGAAGGCGAGGTCAAGCCAGACGTGGTGGCAGACCCGCTTAAAGCGATTGAGATTCTCAAGGATCTTATGGGGCGACGTGGGGTCAACAGCTATGAGATGGCCCAAATCTGGAATACATTGGCGTTTGCGTACTACACGCTTGATGATATTACGAATACGTTAAATGCCTATGAGATGGTGTTGAAACAGGAAATTACTGAAGCCTTGGAGTTGTCAACGCTGCGGTCTTTGTTCCAGTTATACTATTCTAAAGAAGAGTACCGCAAGGCGATCGGTTATATGAATCGCTGGGAAGAACTTCGTGGTAACCCTGATGCTGGCGTCACGTTCATTCGCGCAACAGCGTACTATCAGCTGGAAGAGTTCGAGAGTGCGCTCAAAGATGCGCTGGCAGTTGAGAAAATCGTTGCCCTTGAGTGCCAGCAAAGCAAGGCCGTTGCGATAGCTGAACAAACAGCAGTCCCAGAATGTCGGCCAGTGAAAGAAAACTGGTGGTACATTCAGGTCGTTATTTATAACGAGCTGAAGGATTACGACAATGTGATTAACGTGCTTGAAAGGCTCATCACCGTCTATCCGAAGAAGCAGTACTGGATGCACTTGGCCGGTATGTATTCTGAAAAGGGTTGGGATGACAAGTCGCTGTCTGCTTATTACGCAGCCTATAGTCAGGGTATGCTGGCTAAAGAAAGTGAAGTCGTGATGCTGGCGCAACGGTTATTGAATGCAGAAGTACCCTATGAGGCAGCAGTGGTGCTTGAAAAGGGCATCAAAGAGAAGTTGGTCACTAAAGACGAAAAGAATATGAAGCTCTTGGGCACCTCTTATACGATGTCTCAGGATATGGATAAGGCGATTGATGCCTGGAGCGAAGCGGCGAAAATATCTGAAGAGGGCGATAATTACTATCGCCTGGCACAGGCACTGGCCAATGAAGATCGACACAAAGAAGCCATAGTAGCCTATGAGAAGGCGTTGGATAATGACGTGAAAAGCATGACTAACGCCTACTTTTGGCTGGGAATTTCCCAGATGCAGTTGGAACGTTGGGATTCGGCGTCAAAGTCTTTTAGAGAAGCGGCTAAAGACAAGGATATGGCGAAGAGCGCGAAGCGGTATCTGAAGTATATCGCGGGTGAGAAGTATCGACAGGAAGAACTGAGGAAGATGTTGGAGGCCTGACAGCCAGGTTTTTAATAGTTTACCCATAAAAAAGAGGCTATTAGCCTCTTTTTTTATGCTCGATGTTAATGTCTCGACGGCCGTCACTGGGCCAATAAGTGGCGGTATTGATCAATAGCGTATCAGGCGGCTATTTTTTTACCGGGCGTTTTGACGCCTTGTTTTGATTGCTATTGCGAGCGGTGAGGATAGCGAGCTCGGCTTTAAATTTACGAAAGGTATCCAAGCGGCCTTGCGGTAAATCGCCGGCAGCAATGGCGTTGCTGACAGCGCAGTGAGGTTCCGTCTGGTGCTGGCAGTCATTAAACTTACAGGTGAGTGCCAAATCAGCGATATCACTGAAACTGGCAGTTAACGTTTCCTGGTCTGCCCATATCTGGATTTCGCGCATGCCAGGCGTATCGATGAGCATCCCACCGCTATCAAGCTGACACAGCTCTCGGAACGTGGTGGTATGCCGGCCGCGACTGTCACCTTCGCGCACCGCGCCGGTGTCAAAATGATCGTGTCCCAGTAGATAATTAGTGATCGTTGATTTGCCGACGCCGGAAGACCCGAGCAGAGCCACGGTTTTACCCCGTGTGACGTATTCGCGCAGGCCCTCCATTCCTTGGCCATTCGTGGCGCTGACCACGTGGATGGGAGTTTTCATGGCGATTTTTTCGACCTTATCCAATTTTGGCGGCAGGTTCTCGCACAAGTCGACTTTACTCAGAACGATGACCGGACTCGCGCCGCTGGTCCAGGCCAACAGCAGATAGCGTTCTATGCGTTTCACATTGAAATTATCGTCGAGGCCAGTGACTAGAAAGACGGTGTCAATGTTAGCGGCGACCACCTGTTCGTCGTAGCGTTCTCCGGCTTCTTTTCGAGAGAACTTACTCTTGCGATTAAGGGTCACCTCGATCAATACGGTTGGAACCGCATCGGCATCCCCTTGTTCCGCTTCAATCGGGCTCACCAGTACCCAATCTCCCACCGTGGGTAAGTCAGCTTTGGATTGACCGGCGGTGCGCGCACGACCCGGTAACAGCCCAACCAGTGGTCCTGTCGCTGACATTAGGTGGTATCGGTTAAGGTCAGGCCGACTGACTCGAGCCGGTATCAGTTGCGGGTGGTCGGCGGCTTGTGCACTGAAGAATATATCCCAGCCCAAGCGTTCGAGATTATCCCGGGTGATGGCGTTGGCGCTCACCAAAGAGGGTTCTCGACTGACTGCGTAGTTTGGCTCACCGCGCTGAGCCGCGCCTGCAAGGAAAGGAGAAAGACGGGCTGTTGGATTTTAAGTTGCAGCGACAGGAAGCTCTCTTTAGCAGTGAACAGTAAAGCCGCTACGATACTGTGTGCATGACCCCAGAACAAGTGCTTGGCTTAGATTAACGGCTGGGTTTTGGCCATAGTGCACGTATCATGGGGATCAGAATGGCGATCACTACCAGACTCATCAAGACGACAGTAGTTGGGCGGTCCCACAAAAAGCTAAATTGTCCATCGGCCACGGCAAGCGCTCGGCGTAGATTATCTTCAAGCATACCACCGAGGATAAAGCCGAGGAGTAAGGGCGCCATCGGGAATTCCAACAGTCGCAATAACACCGCACAGATGGCGATAAAAACCATCATCTGAATGTCGAAGACATTGAAGGAGACCAGATAAACCCCCATCAGGGAAAAAAACATGATAATTGGGATGAGATACTGCCGTGGCACCAGTAGCAGGCGAGCGATATAGGGTATTAAGGGTAGATTCAGGACTAACAGCATCAAGTTGCCAAAGTACATGGAGACGATCACCGACCAGAATATTTCCGGTTCATCAATGAACAGCCGCGGTCCTGGCTGGATGCCGTAAGCGAGCAGGGCGCCGAGCAGAATGGCCGTCGTGCCAGAGCCTGGAATGCCCAGTGTCAGCAGTGGTACGAATGAACCAGTGCAGGCGGCGTTGTTAGCGGCTTCAGGTGCCGCAAGTCCCTTGAGAGAGCCTTGGCCGAATTGTTTTCGATCCTCACTAGTTGCCAGATTACGTTCAACGCCATAAGCCAGGAACGAAGCGATGGTCGCACCCGCGCCCGGCAGAACACCTACGAAAAAACCAAGGACCGAAGATCGGGAAATAGTTGGAACAATTGACCTCAGCTCGGGTAGAGACAGGTGCAGACTGGTCTTGTCGAGACGTATTGCCGGTTCATTGGCATGAGTTGGCTTCAGAACCATCATGATCGCCTCGGATAGCGCGAATGTGGCCATCGCCAGCATCAAAAACGAAATCCCATCGATTAGGTCCATACGCCCGAAGGTAAAACGTTGAACACCAGCAGAGAGGTCGGTGCCGACGGTGGATAACATCAACCCAAAGCATGTCATCATCAGGGCCTTGAGATACTCACCTTGGCTAGAAAAGGCAGAAACCAGCGTCAGACCCAAGAGCATCAAGGCAAAATAGTCTGCGGATTGAAATCCGAGAGACAAATCTGCCAGGAAAGGTGCTGTCCCGGCGAGAAGCAGGGCCGCGAGCGTGCCCCCCGCGAAAGACGAATAGGCAGCAATGGCGAGGGCTTTGCCGGGCTGGCCATTGCGGGCGATGGGATAGCCATCGAAGGCCGTGGCAACGGTACCGGCCACACCGGGCGCGTTGATCAGAATCGATGAGGTGCTGCCGCCAAAGATGGCGCCGTAATAGACGCCGGCGAGTAGAATCATGCCACTGCTCGGGTCAAAGCCATAAGTAATAGGTATCATCAGGGCGATGGCGGTGATTGGTCCCAGACCGGGCAACATGCCGATCAGAGTCCCCGTAGCACACCCGGCGAACACCAATATCAGATTGTGGAACGTCAGGACTGTTTGCAAGCCGATAAATAAGCCATCGAGCATTATCCTGTGACTCCAAGATACTGGAATAACTGCTCGGGGAGTACACCGGGCGCCAGATAAATACCCAATTTATCCATCAATAACCAAAAGGCCATGGCAATTGTGGCAGCGACCAATAACGGTGCTCGAAATGACCTGACACCCAGGACTAGGAAGGCGGTAATCAGCAACAAAATGGTGGCGATGACGAAACCCAGTGGCTCCAACAGTATCCCATAACCGCTCATTATCACCAGCAACAGGCAGGCCGGTAACCAGTTGAGACCCAGGACGGCAGACCAGTCGGTCTTAGGTGCCGGAACCAGTATCAGTAAAATCGCGCAGAAGCTGCCCGCGATCGCGATAAAATAGGGCATGGACCGAGCGTTAAACACCTCTTGCTCGGACCAGTAGTCCAAGTGAATGTCATCAGCATAAATGCCGTAAGCGACACACAAGATAAGAAATAAGATGCCGCCAAGTCGGGCACTGGTTATGGACACCATATTGCTTACTGTCCCGATGGGGGCAGGGGGCGCAAAAACCCTAGTTGGCGCATCAAGGTGCCAATTTCAAGTTCCTGCTGTTCAAGGAAATGATAGAAATCATCGCCCTGTTTGAGTTGCAGGGTCCAGCTATTCCTGCGTCTAACCTCTTCGAAGGCCGGCGTCGCAACGACGCTTTCGATGGTCTCCATCATATCCAGATAGCGTTGTGGCGGCAGGCCCTTAGCCGCAAAGACCCCACGCCAATTGGAAAATTCAAGGGCGTAGCCCTGCTCAGCCAGGGTTGGAAAGTCCGGTGCATCAATCAGGCGCTGTAATGCGGTGATGGCGATCACCCGGACTTCACCGGCGCGAGCCATATCGATGGCCTCACTTAGCCCCGTAGAGAGCAAGTGGGACTCGTGCGAGAGAATGCCTGCCATCGCCTTCCCGCCGCCGTCGTAAGCAATATAAACCACCTTGCGCGGGTCACCGCCTGCCATCTCAATGGCACGCGCGAAAATAAAGTGATCGGTACTGCCTCGAACTGAACCGCCTGCAACCTTCACCGACCGGGGGTTAGCGTTGAAGGCTTGGACAACGTCGCTGAAATTCATGAATTTCGAGTCCTTAGGGACGACGAAAACACTATAGTCCGCGATGACCGCGGCGATGGGTACAAGATCGCGAAAGGATTGTGGAAAGACTTTCTGGAGTGACCTCACCACCATGGGTGTCGAATTCATTAACAGCGTGTAAGGCTGGCGCTCGGCAGACTCGATCAGTTTGGCGATCGCTCGGCCGCCACCACCGCCTGACAGATTCTCAAATGAGACATCCTTGACTAGGCCCGACTTTACCAGTGCCTCACCAATGCCGCGAGCCGTGCCGTCCCAACCGCCGCCAGGCCCTGCGGGGATGAGAAAGTGGGTTTTCGGCAGGAGTTCAGCAGGCGCCGCCAGGCTTAACAGTAAGCCAGCGGTTGCGATAAAACTTTTCAGTAGCGGCATGAACATCTGCTAGCGATTCAAAAAGTTAAGTGGCAAACCAGGACAGTGCCATGGCATGGATACCAGTTTGCCCGTGGCTGAGAGCGTGATATAAGCCGTCTGCAGGTTATCGCCGCCAAAGCAGATATTAGTTGTTAAAATATCTGGCATGTCGATGAGTCTTGCGGTTGCGCCATCAGCTGAGTGGACCGTGATGCCTCCTGTGATCAGAGTAGCGACACAGACATTACCGGCACTGTCGACCGCCAGTGAGTCAAACATATGGTAGTCAGGTAGCTGGGCGAGCATGCGCCGGCTTCCGCCGAGTTCTCCGGGCGCTTTGATATCAAAGGCCCAAACACGGCCCGTCGGGGTTTCTGCCACATACAAGGTGGCTTCATCTGGCGACAAACCAATGCCGTTAGGTGCCTCTAATGGGAAAATGACCTCTTTAATCTGTTGGCCATCGATGGATGCGTAGTAAACCCCCGTACGATCTTTGTCTCGTGGTCTATTTTTGCCGTGATCAGTAAACCAGAAACCACCTTGTTGATCGAAGACGATATCGTTTGGGCCGCGCAATGGGTTGCCGGCACAGTGAGTATATAACGTCTCTACTGCGCCGGTGGCGAGATTCACCCGTTCAATGCGGCCGCCGGAATAATTTTCGGGTTGATCGCCGGGGAATGTCAGGCCATTTCTATCATGCCAGATAAACCCACCATTGTTGCAGATATAACAGTGACCATCGGGCCCGATAGCGGCGCCATTGGGACCGCCATCCAACTGCGCAATCACCTCAACAGTGCCATCCAGTTGAACTCGGCTCAGGGTGCCGCGTTTAATCTCAACGAGGATGATAGTGCCATCTGCCATGGCAATGGGACCCTCGGGGAATTCCAGGCCAGTGGTGATCTCCGTTAGCTCGCTCATGTCAGATACCTGCGTTGATTTGCCTGCTACTATAAGCGCCCTGACACGATTTGTTAACCCGCTTTAACGTGTTGAAAGGCCCAGTCGAGCCAAGGTAGAAGCTTCTCAATATCCTCGCTCTCGACAGTGGCACCACCCCAGATACGCAGGCCCGGGGGGGCATCGCGATAAGCACCGATGTCATAGGCGACGTTCTCTGATGCCAGTAGTGCAACCAGCTGTTTGATAATCTCGGCCTGACTGGCTGCATCTTGGGCGTTAAACCACGGGTCTATGATCTTCATACAGATCGAAGTGCTAGAGCGCGTAGCCTCGTCTGTGGCGAGAAAAGCAGCCCAGTCGGAAGTGGACAGCCATTTGGCGATCACATTCAGGTTCGCTTCACTGCGCTCAATCAAGGCCGGTAAACCGCCAATTTGGGTTGCCCAGTTAAGCGCGTCAAGTTGGTCTTCAACGGCCATCATCGATGGCGTATTGATAGTGGCGCCCGCGAATATATCAGAAATAAGTTTACCGCCTTTGGTCAGGCGAAAGATTTTCGGCAGCGGCCAAGTAGGTGTATAAGATTCGAGCCGCGCGACAGCGCGCGGTGACAAGGCAATCATGCCCTGACCCGCTTCGCCACCCAGGACCTTTTGCCAGGACCAGGTGACGACGTCGAGCTTAGGCCAGTCGATTTCCATCGCAAACGTCGCCGAAGTGGCGTCACAGAACGTCAGCCCTGCGCGGTCGGCGGGAATCCAGTCGGCATTAGGCACTCGCACGCCAGAAGTTGTGCCGTTCCAAGTGAAGATAACATCATGATCAAAGTTCACCGCCGTCAGGTCTGGTAATTCACCATAGTCAGCGCCTAGATCGCGAACGTTATCCAGTTTTAATTGTTTCTGCGCGTCTGATAACCAACCCTGGCCGAAGCTCTCCCAGGACAATACATCAACACCACGGGCGCCGAGCATGGTCCACATTGCCATCTCGAAAGCACCACTGTCTGATCCGGGGACGATACCCAGCAAATAGTCGGCGGGCATACCTAACAGGCGTTTGCTGTCCTCAATGACCTTGTTGAGCTTTGCTTTTTCGGCTTTTGCTCGATGCGACCGGCCGAGGCTGGCAGTAGGCAAGGTCGCTATAGACCATCCCGGGCGTTTTGATGTGGGGCCAGAGGAAAAGCGAGGGTTTGCCGGTTTAACTGCTGGTGGGTTCATGATGACAGGGAATTCCTAAAAGGAGAAAAAAACGCAATGTGCGGGGTTAGGGTGACGTTGTCAAGATCAATTCATGGCGTGATTTTCGCCAAATAGACTCCTGTTGCGCAAAATCAGGGCGATAAGGGGTTCAATTATCGTTGCCGCTAACAAAGGTGCCGGGTGGTCCAAGTTTGGCTACAATAGACCGCCGCTCGCCTGGTGCGGCCGAAACAAACTGCAAATTGTGGGAGCCTTGCTAGGTTCAGAAGATCCTGGCTTGATCGGCGTGAGTAAGAGGTACTAGATGGTAATTCTGAGAGACTATAAGGTCGCAGCCTTTATGGCCCTGTCCGCGATGTTTACCCTGACGGGGTATGAATTTATTCGCTCGGCGTCTACCGTGTTGTTCAAGTCGGCCTATGGCGCTGATAAATTGCCACTGGTCATGGCCGCCATGCCCATCGTGGTGTTTTTCGGCGTCTGGCTGTATAGCAGGTTACTAAGTTTACTTGGCCCCCGTCGAACCTTGCTGGTGACATCCCTGGGTTCCGGGCTGTCTATCCTGGCTTGTTACCTGATACTGCTTACGGGCGTCAAATGGATCACGCCAGTACTGTTTCTGCTGAAAGAATTCTACATCGTGTTACTCATCGAACAATACTGGAGCTATATCAACTCGTCCTTATCGTCGAAAACCGCAAAGCAGGTAAATGGTCCAGTGACAGGTATTGCAGGGCTTGGCGGTGCCATCGGAGGTACCTTGGTCGGGGCGACGGCCGGCGAGTATGGCGCCGAAACCATGGTGTTATTTGCAGCCATTGCCTGCTTGCCAGCGGCCCTGGTGTCAAATGCAGGCTATGTTTTGTTTGGTGAGCCAGAAATGCCTGCGCGCCCAGTCACTTCAGATCCTATGGGGTGGCATTTACTCAAAGATAATCCGACGCTGGCATATCTGCTCGGGATTGTGCTCACCTCGCAACTCGTCTCGGCGGTGTTGGACTACAAGTTTCAGGGACTGTTGTCGGTTCAATTTGCTGGCGACCCGAATGCTGAAACTGCTTTTCAAGGCTGGTTCTTTGGTACTTTGAACACCAGTGTTTTGGCCCTGCAATTTATCATCACACCATTGGCTTTAAGTTTCATCGGGTTGCGCTGGATTCATATTCTTCTGCCGCTCGTGCATCTGGTGGCCATTAGCATGGCGCTCATCGAGCCGTCTGTCTGGAGTGTTGGGCTGGCATTTTTTCTGTTTAAAGCCTTCGACTATTCAATCTTTCGAGCCGCAAAAGAAGTGCTCTATGTGCCGCTGTCTTTTGATGAACGTTATCGCGCCAAGGAAATTATTGATGTGTTTGGTTACCGAACGGGGAAGGGCGCATCATCGGTTGTGATTGTGGGTCTGCAAAATGCGGGCGTGTTGATGAGCAACTACTATTTGGCCTTGGCATTTGCGGGCACGGCGCTGTGGTTGGCCCTGATTTTTCCATTGACGCAACGAGCTCGGGCAATTCGCGAGGAAACCTGATCGAGTCACGGTCGTGAGCCGTGACTAAGGTTTGAAAACCAGCGAGTCGATCGTATCGACAGTTAGGCGGCCGTTGGCTAATTGGGTCAGAAGACTCGCCAAGTGGTGGGCGGCACTCGTGAGTTGTCCCTCGACCATGGGTAACGCCCGCGCAATATAAGCTGCGTTGAGACCGTCGCCACTGGCGATAGGCTGCCCATTGGTATGACGGTAGGCCGTCGTGCGAGCCAGCTCGAATGAATGATGTAGCCAAGGCATGATTTGTACAGAATCCGTCGCAGGTGCTCTAGGTCCCACGGGTTTTAAGCGGTTGATGCTGGCCGGATAAGTCAGGCCTGCCTGGTTTACGAGTATCACATCCCAAAGACCATGTAGATTAGTCGGTACGCTAAAGCCGCTGATTTTAATCTTATTACCCCCCCAGTCTTCCCCATGACTGACATGCAAGGGTTGGTGCAGATCGCCAACTAAATGTCCGAGATATCGTAGTGCCGCCGCTTTTCTGGCATCTTCGCGTTTACCGTGACTGGCCTGGGACAGGTACACCAGACTGCGACGGATGCCGACTGTTAGGCAGTCCATGGCCGCGCAGTCTCGAGCCAGGTCAATGACCTCGACCCCTGCTGGCATATTGATAAAGTGCAGTTCATAGCTGTCTCGATGGGAACTATACTTTGCCACATCAGCCCACAGACAGGCATCGGCAAAATTGTCACTGCCGTTGCCGTCGAGAAATTCACCGAGCGCCAAATTTTTTTTCAGCCATTGGCGGCTAGTAGCATCAAGCTGGGTCTCGGCAACGCTGCAAACCAGCTGATGGCCGGGTTTTCCCCATGCGAATGCCGAGGCCGGAAACAGGGCCCAGAAAGATAAGCAGAACGATAACCAGAACGATAACCGGAACGATAACCGGAACGATAAATAGGTCAGTCCAACGATTCTCACTTTGTATCTC
>JABBAY010000118.1 GCA_018607725.1 K189A clade bacterium | reverse complement strand
GATCTTGCCCTGGACACCTTGAGCACCGGTATCACCTTTATCACCCTGGGCGCCGGTATCACCCGTCACACCGATCTTGCCCTGGACACCTTGAGCACCCGTATCACCTTGGGCGCCGGTATCACCCGTCACACCGATCTTGCCCTGAACACCTTGAGCACCCGTATCACCTTGGGCGCCGGTATCACCAGTCAGACCAATCTTACCTTGGTCGCCCTGATCACCTTTATCACCTTGTGGGCCAGCATCACCCTCTGGACCCATTGGACCAATTGCCCCAATGGTCAGGTCATAGTGACCCCTTACAGAACCTGAGCCTACCGCGACAAATTTATCAAGGTACAACGAACCGATATAGTCTCCCGTTTCAAGAGGGCTTGAACATGATGTATGAACCGAAACAAACTCAGTTAGACTGCCACCGCCGTAAATCTCAATATCCAAATTTTTCGATAGATTAGCGCCTAGGGTCGTTGACATAACCGTCACCGAATCGCCAAACGAGATATTGCTATCAGGCACCATAATGAATTTGGCAGCATCTTTACCCGTCAACACAAAATCAACCGGCTCCACCATGCTGCCGGAGTCTACACATTCATGCTTCGTATCATCCCCATAGGGAGCATAGGTTGAATTCAAACAGTTATAACCGGCGCTATAGATGAACGTTAATTCCGTCGGTTTGCCATTAACATCACAAGAGGCATCAGGCACCTCGCCCTCTAGCCACAGAAGATAATCGCCATTGGGAATTAAATACGGCAAGTCAGTTACCACACAGTCCATGCCCGTTTGGTCGAGGGGCGGTGGATTCAACGACGGAATACAGGCGCTTTGGTCACTAGCAATCGTCAGTGCCGGCACTTGAGTGCCGATATACACAACCGGCGTGCCAACGCCGGGACCACCAGCACTAACAGTGCCGAAATCTGTACCGTAGATCACCAAGGAAACTGGCTGATCACTGGCATCATTAAGTACCTGCACTTCATGAATTTCGACAGCGGCATAAGTCGTTGCTGATCCGAATGAGAGGTAAAGCAAAATTATTGATAGTATGCGGTAACACTTAGGCGCCTTCCATGGCATGAGTCTTTCCTCGTATTTTTTCGCTTTATTTGTACTGCCCATTCGGTCATTAACCCCCTAGGCAAGCTCCTACTACAAGTTTTCAGGTCTCTTTTGCAATTGCGTCTTCAGCGCTCAGAACCCAACTACCCAAGCATTGATTAGCCGAGTTCCAAGGAACTAACCAGTTCCGCAAACCGCCCGATCAAGGGCTATAAACAATGGCTAAAAACAAGGGCTGCCAAAGAAATCTCACATTAGTGAATTGAACCGTCGGCGGCTCACAAATCGGTGCGCGAACACTGAACGAGTGAAATTGCGCCGGCAGCACGAACTTGGGGAATATAGAATAGAGGACGCGACTAAAGGTTGATCTGAGGCACTCACTGGGCACTTAGTCGCACTAAAGGCACACCAGCCGCGATGAACGGCGCAGTCCTCGACAGCTGTTTTAGCCGGCTAACCCTGCTATTGGCTGAATATCGAAACCAAACAGATTGCGAATTATTAAGGCAGACTAGCTTCGACTAAAATTCTTCTCGCCGATAGTCGGCCTCAGTCGCTGCGCACCAGCTCGCTATAGATATTTGATCGGGTCGCCTAACACAGTGAAGTCTGGCCTCCAACAGGCGGGAATGAACGTCGTTATCTGACGCGGCACCCATTCGCTTCAGGCCAGCAGTATGCCTACGGCACCACCGACAATCAGTAACATGCCCAGCAGCTCAAGCCCAGACGGGCGCTCTTTGAAGAGATACACCGCGATCAGCAAACTAATTAGAAACTCGATCTGCCCCAACGTCTTTACATAGGCCGCCAACTCGAGCGTCATCGCAGTAAACCAACCAATTGACCCGGCAACCGCAGTGGCACCAACAAACAGGCAAGGTCGCCACTTGGCCCCAATGATTTTGAACTCTCGGGGCTGTCGCCAACCAACCCACACCAGCGTTATCAGCGTTTGCAAGACGACCATATACACCAGAGTCACGGCCGCACTGAACATTGGGTCATCGAGGCTCAAAGACAAACTCGCTCTGCGCAGGAGCAGGGATGTCAGCGCGAAGCTCAGGCCAGCGCCCAAACCATACACCGCTGACCGGTTCCACAGACTGTTGATCCGGCCGGTCTTTGCCAGACTGATCATCACCAGCCCAGCCACACACACCAGAATCGCAAGCCAACCAAAAAACGAGACCTCTTCGGTAAACCACCAGAAACCAATCAAAGCCGTCAACACAATCTCAGTTCGAACGAAGGTGCTACCCACGGCAAAATTTCGCAGGGTAAACAACTGAATCAGTAATACCGTTGCGATAATCTGCAACCCACCTGCCAGCAGGCCACAGATCAGAAAATCCAGATTGAGTTGGGGTATTTGCCAATCACGCCGACTGAGTAGCCAGGCAAGATACAATAGTGCGAAGGGTAAGCCGAACAGATACCGGACCAGGGTCGCCGACACTGCCGATATGTCTGCCACCAACATTTTTTGACCCGCAGTGCGCACCGACTGCATGACGGCCGCGAGCAGGGTCCAAAGAACCCAAGGTTCAATTAATAACTCCAAAAAAAATGCCCGCCTGCTATTGCAATCCGGGCATTGTAGCTGGTGCCGGCAGGCACCGGCTAATAACATTCACCCTATTCGGGTCATGCCTGACGAGTCTACCCTGAGCTCGTCACAAGTCAGGGGTTGCCCGTTGCACTCAGGCTTATAGCGCCTCGAGGATTTTCTCTGCAGAGCTAAGCTCAAAAGCCGGGCCGGTTTCGACATTCAACGTCGTAATGACGCCGTCTTCAACAATCATCGCGTACCGCTGTGATCGCTTGCCGAGACCAAAACCAGAACCATCCAGCACCAGGCCCATGGCTTCAGTGAAGTCACCATTACCGTCGCCGACCATCATGATCTCTTCAGCATTCTTATCTTTCGACCAAGCATCCATCACAAAAGCATCATTCACGGACACGCAGACAATCGAATCGACACCCTTGGCCTTGATCTTGTCCGCATTAACCACGAAACCCGGCAAGTGCGCCGCGCTACAGGTCGGCGTGAATGCACCTGGCACCGCAAACAGCACGACTTTTTTGCCGTTAAACAAGTCGGCTGTGGAAATATCCTGAGGGCCTTTCTCGCCCATCATCTTCATGGTAGCGCTTGGTACTTTATCGCCTACTTTCACTGTCATTGTCTACTCCGCGAGTCATTGTTCAAATCATTGAATTAGCCTGCGCAAGTCTCCCCTGAACGCCTATTAAGTTCAACCATACAATTCATCGGGATTAAGTCGACAGCGCTCGAGAGCGGCGGCCGCCAGATCAGGCTAACGCCAGAACTCGCAGCAAAAACAGACCGAGGCTCGCTGTCAGCAGCGACACCAACGTCGTTGTCATGATCAGATTTGCGGCGAGCGCGGCATTCCCGCCCATGGATTTGACCATGATAAAGCTCGCGGTCGCCGTCGGACTCATAAACAGCAAGAACAGCACACCCAAGGAGAGATCTCGATAGCCTAGCAGCCAGGCCAGCCAGGTAATCAGCGCGGGCAGAATCATGGTCTTTAAGGCGATACACAGCAACGTCACCGAGGAAGAATGACGCAACGCCTTGAGATTCATGCTCGCCCCTGTTCCCAGCAGCGCCAAGGGTAACGCGAGACTCCCCAAGTAAGCGCCGGTACGCTCCAGCACCACCGGAATCGGCAGCCGCAGGCTACCCACCAACAACGCTAAAACAATGGCGACAATAAGTGGATTCGTGGCGATATCCACCACCACACCGCGCCAAGAAATTGCTCGAGCGACATTGTAATAACTCAACACCACTACGCTCAAAATATTATAGATGACCGTCATCACCGCCATCAGTAGCGACGCCAGCACCAGCCCTTGCGTGCCATAAGCATTCGCACATAGAGCCAGACCGACGACCCCCAGATTGCTGCGAAAACTCGCCTGCACGAATACGCCGCGGTCGACCTTGGGTTGCACCAGGGTGATCGCCACCAGCCAACTGATGACAAAGGTTAAACCGGCGCCCACAGCACTGAAACCCAACAGCGCAAAAGCCGGTGTATTGGCCAGGTCGACACCGGTGATCGTCGTAAACAGCAGCACGGGCAAACACAGAGAAAACACCAAACGCGAGGACATTGTGACGAATTGATCGTCGATAAAGCCCAGGCGTTTGAGCACCAAACCCAATAATACGAGGATAAAGATCGGGCCCGTCACCGCAAAGGTTTCGGCCAATAAAGTCAGGTACAACACGGCAGATGCTTTCTCACTTGAATTCAGAGTTGCAAGGTAGCACCTCGAACCCGATTGCGCACCCTGCGCTTGTTTGCCGTTTCGTGAGAAGTCGCTATGCTAAGTAAAAATTCAAACAGGATGGCGTCATCATGACCTATGCACCACTGCCGGAAGACCTCAAACAGGCAAAGCCCGCCAGCAACATCACCAGCCGCGCCAATCAGGCGGTGTATACGCAGCTGGACTTCTCTGACCGAAAGAGCTTCGACAATGCAAGCCGCGGTTTTATCGCGACGTTGAGCCCCATGACCATCGCCCATGATCGCGCCAAGCGTCCGGCCTATGATCTGGAAACCAGCGATTTTTTAACTGCCGAGGCACCTGACACTGTCAACCCGTCGCTCTGGCGTCAGGCACAGCTCAACGCCCAGCACCACGGCCTGTATGAGGTGGTCGAGGGCATCTATCAAATTCGGTCCTTCGATATCGCCAATATGACCCTGATCAAGGGCAACACTGGCTGGATTATTGTTGATCCGCTGACCTCCTCAGAAACTTCAAGGGCGGGACTGAAGCTGGCCAACGAACAACTGGGCGAGCGCCCCGTGGTCGCGGTCATTCATACCCACAGCCACGCCGACCACTTCGCCGGTGTGCTTGGCGTGGTCGACCAAAAAGACGTGGAGACGGGCAAAATCGCTGTCATCGCGCCCATAGATTATGTGCAAGAATGTCTTGCGGAAAACGTGTTGGCCGGTAATGCCATGAGCCGCCGCGCCACCTATATGTATGGCAATTTACTCCAGCCATCTCCCACGTCATTCGTCACAACCGGACTGGGCGCCGCTTTGTCCATGGGCACTACAGGCTTTGTCATCCCGAACGACATCATCAGCAAGACCGGTGAGACCCGCACCATTGATGGCATCGAGATTGTCTTTCAAATGACCATGGGCACCGAAGCGCCTGCAGAAATGGTATTTTACTTCCCGCAATTTAAAGCTCTGTGCATGTCCGAGATCACCTCGCATCATCTACACAATGTCTATACGCCTCGCGGTGCGCAGGTACGTGACGCACTGGCCTGGGCGGCACAGATCAACGAATCCATCGAGTTGTTTGGGGGTGATCTCGAGGTTCAGTTCGCCAGCCACCACTGGCCCACCTGGGGCCGTGATGCGGCCGTCGACTATATGAAGAAACAACGGGATCTGTACAAATACATCCACGACCAGACTCTGCGCATGGCCAACCATGGCTACACCAAAGAAGAAATCGCCGAGCTCGTGACCCTTCCAGACAGCCTCGGCAAGGAATTTTACAATCGGGGCTATTACGGCACAGTTCACCATAATACCCGTGCTGTCTATGTGAAATATCTCGGGTTTTTCGATGGCAACCCCGCCCATCTCTATCAACTGCCGCCCGTTGAGGCTGGCAAACGGTACCTGGATTTCATGGGGGGCAGTGATGCGGTTGTTGCCCGCGCCCAGGATTACTTTGCCCGCGGTGACTATCGATTTGTCGCAGAGGTACTCAACCATGTGGTCATGGCTGAACCGGAACATATTGCCGGCCGGGCGCTGCTGGCAGATACCCTTGAACAAATGGGCTACCAATCAGAATCAGCACCCTGGAGAAACTTCTATCTCTGCGGCGCATTCGAACTCCGTGAAGGCCTGCCCAGCGGCTCACGCTTCGAGGCCACCGAGAGCATGGCCCAAGCCATGCCTTTGGAAAATCTGTTTCAGACCCTGGCAGTGAGACTCAATAGCGACAAGGTGGACGGATTGGTGTTACACATTAACCTGGCATTCACCGATGCTGAACACCAACTACTGACCATCGAAAATTCCGTACTGCACGCCTTTCCCGGCAAATCTCACGCCCAAGCGACGGCTACCATGACAATCAGCGGCCTCGATTTCAAACGCTTGATGCTGCGCCTGGCCGATGCCCCACAACTGATGGGCAGCGGCGCCTTAGCCATTGACGGGGACATCGGCGCGCTCGCGCAACTTGGCGGCTTGTTCGATCAATTTGAGCGCCGTTTTCCGATTATGACGCCGAGACCCGAACGGCGGTAAACCCCGTCACAGTCTAGTTGCCGAGCTAGTCGCCAAGAACGGCCAACATGTCCTTGATGCGGGTGAATTTAACCCGCGGACGTTGTTGTGCCTCGCCCTTTTGGATCTCGGCGGCATCGATCTTGAGCCAATCGGCATAGCTCACTGTTTGCGGCTGGCGCTCATGCACTAAGGCACTCGCCGCATCGACTCCTGGCGCGACGGGCATGAAGCAATTTCCAGCGGCGATGTCTTCAACCATGCGGGCCACCGTTTCCTGAGCACAGGTTTTGTTGGTACCAATGACACCGCTGGGCCCGCGCTTAATCCAGCCTGCAGTGTACAAACCAGTCACTGGTTGGCCAGACTCATCAACCACCCGGCCCTCAACATTCCGAATCGTGCCTTGCTTGGCGTCGAAGGGCACATTCGAGACTGGTATGCCTTGATACCCCACCGAGCGAAACACCAAACCCGCTTCAAGCACCTCTTCTTCGCCTGTTGGTCTGGGTCGAATAGCTCCATCTTTGCCGGCAGTTATTGCATTTTTAGCCAGCTTTAGCGCCACCACATGCCCAGCCTCGCCGATAATTTCTATTGGCGATACTAAAAATCGCAGCGTCAGCAGCTTAGCTTTGCCCATAATGACCCGCTGACTATAATCTGTGATGAACCCGATGTTTTTTTCTACATTTTTATCCGGGTTGGCATCGAGGAACTGTTGGCTGATGGCATCAACCCGGGCCTCATCGGCGGATACGGTGACTTCCGCCTCGGCTAATTCGCCCATCTCCTTGATTTCTGGCGGCGTAAACGCGGCTTGTGCCGGTCCGCGACGACCCAGTAAATATACCCGCTTAACCTGGCTATTCTTCAGGGCAGCCAACGCATGATCGGCAATATCCGTCTCTGCCAGCTCTGCATAGGATTTGCAAAGAATACGGGCGACATCCATCGCCACATTACCAACGCCAACGATGGCAACACTTTCCTGACTGAGATCGAACTGATAATCCGCGAAATCTGGATGACCGTTATACCAAGCAACAAAATCTGTCGCTGAATGGCTGCCTTGCAGGTCTTCGCCGGGGATACCTAAATCGCGGTCCGTCGGTGCACCATTGGTAAATATCACCTGGTGATAGTGCGCTTGTAAATCGGTCAATTGCAGATGTTTGCCATACTCCACATTGCCATAAAATCGCACATTGGGTTGTTCTGCGCTTTTGGCATAAGCTCGAGTTACCGACTTATCTTTCTGGTGATCAGGCGCGACACCCGCTCTAACGAGACCGTAGGGGGTCGGCAGACGATCATACAGGTCCATCTCGACGGTCAATTCTTTATACTTGAGGAAGTTGCTGATGGTGTAGAAGCCCGCTGGGCCGGCGCCAATAATCGCAACTCTTAACGGATTTGCAGTACTACCTATATCCGGCATCAAACACTCCTCGTTAGTTTTTACCAGAGACTATCAGATAATTTGGTTGCAGCGATAGCCTCCCCTTATTGAGCCCAGCAATTCGCTCTTGAGCGGTGCAGCAAGTCTCGCCCGCTGCATTATGCAGCCGGCCGCACGCTCCGTCGCGCCGCAGGTTGATAGATAGCACGCCGAGCATCACAATCTGGCATAATAGCACCCTAGCGCATCACAATAACTTGCCGATTGCGAAGGTCCGCAGCCTGAAGTTCGTGACTATTTTTCGGCTTAATGCACGGCGTAATTAGCGAATATGGCCGATGTTATCGACACATGCAGACAGCCAGCACTGTCTCGATCGAGGCTCGCAAAATTCACCGCTCAACCAACCCTTTGATCGAGAAGTAATACATGAAATTGATCCTTGCCCTACTCGCCCTGATTCCCGCATTACTCTTCGGCGCAGTATTATTTCTGCTGGACAACCCGGACCTGTACCGCCAGCAGCTCAACGACGCGGTGAAGCAGGAGACCGGCTTCGAACTTAGTATCAATGGCGACGTCAGTTGGCGCTACTGGCCACCTGTTGCTATTCAGGTCACCGATATTGAAATTCAACCAGCAGGCAGCGACCAACCATTCCTCTTGCTTGAAACCGCCGCCGTCGATCTCAAGCTGATCCCACTATTGCTCGGCGGCGAACTCGCTATCGATGGCTTGACCATCGATGGGCTGACACTGAATGCAGAAGTCACAGCCGATGGCAAAGGCAACTGGCAGGTAGCTGACACCACTAGCGCTGCCACCGAAGCTGAGTCAAGTGATCGCAGCGCAAGTTTAAATCTCGACATCGCTCACATGAACATCAGCAACGCGCTCATTCGCTACCACGCGCCGGCGACAGATTATGTGATCAAGCTGAAATCCTTGGCGACAGGTGCAGTCCGCGCCAATGAGGCGACCTCTATCGCGTTTGACGTGTCGGCAGAAGACACACTGGCGGGCCTGAGCTCGTCTATTCAAGGCGCTGGTAATATCACGTTCAATCGCGAATTCGACCAATATCAATTTAACCAACTGACCATCAAGAGCCTGACCCGCTTATCCGACACAAGTGACTTACAAGCCAGTATGACATTGAACGGCGATGCCGATCTTAGCCAAGGCACTGCCAACCTGCAGGCCAGCCAGATCCAGCTGGCTGATCTGCAGGCGATCATCGATCTGCAAATCAGCCAGATGCAGACCGCCCCCAGCCTCAAGGGCACGGTGAACATTCAACCCTTTGCCGTCAAACCTTTGCTGGCGAAACTGCAATTGCCTACCATTGAAACCCGTCATCCTGACGCTCTCAAAAGGTTCGAGATGACGGCCAATATCGAGGCTACGCCAGCAGCTGTACACCTGACCAATATCAAGGCCAAACTCGACGCTATGACTATTAACGGTTCAGCGAGCGCGGCACTCGGTACGGACAGCGGTGCCCGCTTTGACCTGAGCCTAGACACACTAACCCTCAGCGACTATCTGCCACCGGACGCTGAAAACAATACTGAGGCAAACAATGCGGGGCCTCTACCTACAGATAGCGAAGTGCTACCCATTGACAGCCTGAACCAATACTCACTCGATGGACGATTTCATATCATTCAATTGAACTACGAAACCTATCAACTCAACGACCTCAATTTCACCGTCATTAACGATCGCGAGCAACTTGAAGTCACCACCACCGCAAACGGTTACAATGGCCAGATCAAACATCACTTGGTAGCCCGAATACCTGCCGACGCTGCAGCAACAAGCACCTCACGCCTCACAGTCAGCGGCGTCGATATCACGGCACTGACTGACGTTGAATGGCTTACCGGCAGCATGGAACTCGCGTCCGATATTCGCTTCAGGGGTCACATGCTGAGTGAAGTGCTCGACAGCATGAACGGCTCGAACCAATTTCTGATCAAGCAGGGCAGCCTCGATGTTAGCCCAGTGAAGAAAATTGCTGGCGTGATTGACAGCCTGCGCGGCCAATCGTCAGGTATTGGCGAATGGCCAGACAAAATGCCATTCGAATCATTAATGGGCACTTTAACTCTGACAGACGGGATCAAAGCCAACCAGCAATTGAACGTCCAACTGGAGACGATGAAGATTGTCGGCACTGGCGGCATCGACTATTGGCAGAACCAGCTCGACTACGATCTTGGGATCACGCTACAAGAGAGTGCGACGAGTCAATTCAGCGTCAAACCGCCCTTGGCAGGCCTGCGCTGGCCACTGCATTGTGCCGGCGCCATGGACGCCTCGCCGGCGACATTGTGCTTGCCGAACAGCAAGGATACCCAAGCGCTGGTCACAGATATTATTAAGCAAGAGCTAAAACGCCAAGGCCAAGAGAAGCTCAAAGCCCGCTTGCCTGAACTACAAGACAAGGCCAAGGAACTCCTCAAAGGACTCTTTGGCACATGACCACGGATTTCAGCGACCGACTCTTGCGCTGGTTTGACATCAGCGGCCGCAAGCATCTGCCTTGGCAACAGCAGATTAGCCCGTATCGGGTCTGGGTGTCTGAGATCATGTTGCAACAAACCCAAGTGGCTACCGTCATAGGCTACTTCGAACGTTTCATGCAACGCTTTCCTACCATCGACCAACTGGCCGATGCGAGCGAAGACGAAGTGCTGCACTTGTGGACTGGGCTCGGCTATTACGCCCGCGCCCGCAATCTACATAAAACCGCGCGCAGCATCATCGCCGATTTTAATGGAGAATTTCCCACCAACCTGGAGCAGCTGGTCGCCCTGCCCGGTATCGGCAGATCCACGGCCGGCGCTATTATTTCCATCGCCTGCGGTGGCAGAGCCGCTATTCTCGACGGCAACGTCAAGCGCGTACTGGCTCGTTGTTTTGGCGTTTATGGCTGGCCCGGGCAGACCCCGGTCGCCAACACCCTCTGGGAGATTGCAGAACGCCTGACCCCGACGAGGCGAGTCAATGATTACACCCAGGCCATCATGGATCTCGGCGCGACGCTCTGCACACGAAGTCGACCTGACTGCGACCAATGTCCCATGCTGGAGACCTGCGTCGCGCACAAGACCGATGAGATCGAGCGATTGCCAGGCAAAAAAACCCGCCAGGCGATTCCGGTCAGATCAACCTATATGCTTCTCATTGAAAACAGTGAGGGGGAATTTTTGTTGGAAAAACGCCCTAGCCTTGGTCTTTGGGGCGGCCTGTGGGGCTTTCCGGAAACAGAGCCCGCGCTGCTAGATGCGGTGCTGGAAAACCAAGCACTGGAGCCGGTCGCCGCTCAAGTGATTTTGCCCTTTCGGCATACATTTACCCACTTTCATTTAGATATCACGCCACTTCACGTAAGATCTTCTCGGTCGAGTCACCCGATCGGCGAGCCAGACAAGCTGATCTGGTATGATCTCCAGGCACCCCAGGCCATTGGTCTGACGCGACCGGTGACACGAATATTTGCCCAGCTCAAAGGCTTACAGAAGCCATAAGGCGGCTCCCAAAACCACTATGCTATGCGAGGACCATCATGAGCAGAACAGTATTTTGCAGTCGATTAAAAAAAGACTTGCCCGGCCTGAATGCACAACCCTTCCCCGGTGCCAAAGGTCAACAGGTCTTCGATAATGTCTCCGAACAGGCCTGGCTCGAATGGCAACACATTCAAACCATGCTGATCAACGAAAAGCATCTTAACTTGATGGATAAGGAAGCCCGTAAGTATTTGAACGAACAGCGCGACCGGTTCCTTGCGGGTGAAAAGATTGATCGAGTAGAAGGCTACAAGGCCCCGGACGCCGCACCGGAAGCCTAACAATCTGCCCCACTG
The DNA here is from genome assembly GCA_018607725.1 of K189A clade bacterium. Taxonomy (GTDB): domain Bacteria; phylum Pseudomonadota; class Gammaproteobacteria; order Pseudomonadales; family Azotimanducaceae; genus UBA4582. The sequence continues at coordinate 15,285 of JABBAY010000118.1, read as the reverse complement.
GCAGCGCAGCCGCCAACGACCACAGGACACTGTCATCGACCAATTTACCCAGTTTTCGCAAGCCGCCGAGAACAATAAGGCGCCCATCCTTGAGCAGCTCAAGTCATTATTCCTGGAACCTGCGCGAATCCTTGAAATCGGCAGTGGCTCTGGACAACATGCGGTGCATCTGGCGACAGCGCTACCACACCTCACCTGGCAGCCCACTGACCAAGGTGAATACTTTGCCGGCCTGGTTGAAAACATCGGACGTCTCGCGCCTTTGAATGTCAGCCCGCCGCGGTATCTGGACATCGCCACATCAGACTTCCCGCCCACAGACCATATCTATGCCGCCAACGTCGTGCACATCATGCCCGCAGCACTGCTGGCACCCCTGTTCCGAGGTGCCGCAAGCGCCATGCCAAGAGGCGGTAAACTGTGTTTTTATGGTCCTTTCAAATACTTGGGCGAGTTCACCGCTGATTCAAACGCGACCTTCGATGAATGGCTTAAAGCGCGCAACCCCCTAAGTGGCATTCGTGATATTGAGACCCTGCAAGCTAGCGCCCAATCACGGGGCTTTAGTCTGATGTCAGACACACCGATGCCCGCCAACAACCAGTTACTGGTCTTCACCAAGCAGTAATCAACCACCCTCGCCAAGCCCCTGCCCGATCCTGTCACAGAAGCTCAATGAGCACGAGCAAAAAGCACGAGCAACGTCGCGACTTACGTCATAGCATTTGACCCGAACACTCGGTCAGTCCAAAATCGGCACCCATCAGTCACCGCAGGCCAGGCCCATGAATCAGCAGAACCCGAAACGCCAGCGATTTATCGAGCACGTTCAGGGTGGCAACACGTTTGCCGGCGAGTTATCGTTCCTGCGGCGCAAATACACCCAGGATATCGACGGCGCAGATGTCGTCATCTCTGGCATTCCCTTTGATTCGGCCACCACCTTTCGGCCCGGTGCACGCCTGGGCCCACAGGCCATCCGCGCCGCTTCGGTGCAGCTCGCAGAGCTCATCGGTCGAGCGTTTCCCTTTGGCATCAACCCAGTCGAGCTCCTGGCTGTGGCTGACTACGGCGATTGTCTACTCGACTCGGGTTACCCGCAGCACCTGGTAGAAACCGTTGAGGCGCATGCGCGGCTGCTCATCAGCAGTGGTGCCTTGATGGTCACCCTGGGCGGCGATCACTTTGTCACTTACCCACTATTGCGGGCTCACGCGGAAAAATATGGTCCTGTGGCTCTGGTTCACTTCGATGCCCACGTCGACACCTGGGAAGATGACGGCAAACGCCTGGATCATGGCTCTATGTTTCTGCGCGCCAAACGCGAGGGACTCATCGATGTATCTCGCTCGGTACAAATTGGTATTCGTTCATTCAGTGATGAGAGCCACGGCTTCACCGTCATTGATGCACCCACGGTGCACCAGCAGAGCCAACAGGCAACGATCCAGCAGATTCTCGATACTGTCGGTGACCACCCTGCCTACCTGACCTTTGATATTGATTGCCTTGACCCGGCATTTGCACCCGGCACCGGCACACCGGTAGCCGGCGGTCTGTCGTCAGCACAGGCCCTAGGCATACTGCGCGGTCTTGGCAAACTGAATTTTGTCGGCATGGACGTGGTTGAGGTTGCACCCGCCTATGATCATGCAGAGATCACCGCGATCGCGGCAGCGACCATTGCTCACGACTTTATCGGCCTGTTAGCGCTAAAAAAACTGCAAGGTGAAGCCACCTAAAACTTGTCTAACAGCGAATAATAAAGCATACCCGCCACAAGGCCAGGCCAGCGTAGCCAGCGACCACCGGGAAAAGGTATGTGGCGAATATTGGCAAACAGATCGAACCGCGACGCCTGCCCAGCAATCGCCTCGGCAATCAGCTTGCCACCCATATTTGCCATCGCGATACCATGTCCAGAATAGCCTTGGGCCCAGTAAACGTTGGCTCCACTTCGACCGAAACTCGGCATCCGCCGCATGGTAATGGCTAAGGTTCCACCCCAGGCATAATCAATCTTCACATCTGCCAATTGCGGATAAACCTCAAGCATATGCTGGCGAACAAAGCCTTTGATGTCTCGCGGAAAGAAGGGTGAGTAATTTTCGCCACCGCCAAAGATCAACCGATGGTCTGGTGAGTTGTGAAAATAATTGACCACAAACCGGGTGTCTACCACCGCGACATTATCGCGGTTCAGTTGTTGGGCACGCGTCGTATCTAAGGGTTCTGTGGCCAGAATGAAATTGTTAATGGGCATCTGATATTTACCCGCCTGCCGATCAAGCTTACCTAAATAACCATTACAAGCCAGCACCAGGTATTTCGCCCTGACCTCGCCGACTGCCGTCTTGGCGAGCACTTGATCAGTCGCCGGATTCTGATAGTCGAGCACGGCTGACTGCTCAAATATTTGCACCCCTAATGTCTTCGCTGCACGAGCGAGGCCCAATGCCAGATTCAAGGGATGAATGTGGGCTGAGCGAAAATCGAGGGCACCACCATAAAATGAGTCCACACCCAACATGGCCCGAACTTCTTCGCGGCTCACATGGCGGCGGTCGGTATACCCGTAGTGCTCGGCCAGGTGATCATTATAACGCCGCAGGTCATCAACATAGCGCGCCCTATGCGCGACATGCAGTTCGCCATCAGTCAGGTCACAGTCAATTTCATAGCGCTTGATACGGTCTCTGACTAACTCGTTGGCATCGCAGGCGACTTGCCACATTTGCTTCGCCACATCGAGGCCGAGCATGGCTTCAAGTTCATCTTGATCCTTACGCTGCCCCATACCTAGAACGCCACCGTTGCGCCCTGAGGCACCCGCCCCGACTCGATGGCTTTCTAACACTACAACCTTGAAGCCTTGCTCGGCCAACTCAATCGCCGCCGACAACCCCGTGTAACCTGCGCCAACAATACAGACGTCTGCATCGATAGATTCCGTCAACTGCGGATGCTGCACCAGTCCTTTGGCGGTGGCGTAATACCATGACTCATCGTAACCAACACGAGGATCACCACCTTGCCACCGAGATCCCATGGCTACAGAGACTCACACAGATAACGTTGCTCCCACAAGGAGATTTCTGCCTGAAAATGATCAATCTCCATTTGCTTGATCGATACAAACGAGTCAATGAAATCTTTACCAATCAGGTCAATGATCGGCTGACAATTTTGTAGCTCAACCAAGGCGGCGCCCAGATCACGAGGGAATGCCGCTGGCAGATTCAAATAGTAAGCATTGCTTTCCACCGCTTCTCTAGGCTCAAGTTTCTCACGAACGCCTAACAGGCCGCAGGCGAGTGTCGCCGCGGTAAACAAGTAAGGATTGGCATCAGCACCGGCGATTCTATTTTCGACCCGACCATTTTCATCGGTGTCATAGGGAATTCGGAAACCTGTAGTTCGATTATCATAACCCCATTCCAAATTCACCGGCGCGGACAGATCAGGCACGAATCGCTTATAGCTATTAATAGTGGGTGAAAACAATGCAAACGCCCGCGGCAGGTAGTACTGCAAACCAGCAATGTAATGCTTGAGCATCGCAGTGGCTTGGCCATCCTGCAAAGCAAACACATTGTTACCCTCAGCATCGTTCATACTGGTGTGGATATGCAAGCCACTACCAGCCGCCGCTTCAATCGGTTTCGCCATAAATGTCGCCGTCATACCGCACTTTAAGGCGCACGCCTTAACTGCACGTTTCAACAGAAATAATTGATCAGCTTTATCCAACGCATCGCCATGACCCACATTAAGCTCTATCTGCCCGGGCCCCATTTCGTGAATCAAACCCTCAAGCTGAATATTCGCTTTCGCACAGGATTGCCGCAGGGTCGCAAAAAAATCTTCAAACTTATCCAAGGCATCGATACTGAATGACTCACCGCCCGATTCAAGCCGACCGTCCTGGCCAGTAGCTGGCACCAAAGCATTTCGCGGATCTTGCACGGGCTGCACCAGATAGAACTCAACTTCAGGCGCAACAATGGGAAACCAGCCCACCTGCGCATATTGATTAAGCACCTCTATTAAAATATTTCTCGAATCGACAGTGGTTGGCTGGCCATTCTTGCTCAAGGAACGGCAGATCACCTGACTATGGTCATCCTCCTTCCATGGCGTTGCTCTGTAGGTAGACCAGTCTGGCTCTAACAGCATATCTTCGTCTTTCGGATTGAGTCGATCAAGAATATCTGCGTACTCACCGGTGATCGTCTGAAACAATACTGACAATCCCATATGAGGGCGGTAGCCTGGCTTCAAGGTGGCGCCATCAATCACTTTACCCCGAGGAACGCCATTCATGTCAGAGAAAAGCAACTCAACATGGGCTGATATGGGGTCTGGTAGCGCTGACATAAGGATAGTTCCTATAAGTTAAAGGTATGAACGGTTGTTAATTTGACGGATAACTGTCTGCTTTATCGCGCCTTAATTTATCGGTTTGCAGCCAAGCGTCGAACCGCCTGACCAAAAGCCGCAAAGATAGCCTTCGACTGCGGATTGTCGGCAAAGGCCCATTCGGGATGCCACTGCACACCCAACAAGAACTGACCATCCTTTGAGACGGCCTCGATGACACCATCTTTAGAAATCGCCTCTGCTCGCAAACCCGGCGCTAATATCGCTATCGCCTGCGCATGCAACGAATTCACTGCAAAGGATGGCGCATCGACAATTTGTTCGAGCAAGCCGCCGGCAACAACATCCACGTCATGTGCTGGCGCATACAGTTCTTCTCTCGAGAGGCCGTCCTGCTCGCGATGATCGGCATAGCCCGGTTGCTCATGCACCGCATGATAGAGCGTGCCTCCGATCGCGACATTCAGCTCCTGGATACCTCGACAGACGGCGAGTATAGGGATTTTGCGCGCTATCGCTCGCGCCAGCAATGGAAAAACTGTGGCGTCCCGCTGGTGGTCCTGCTTGATATCAGCGGGTGCATCTGAGTTGCCGTATCTGCCTGGTTCAACGTTACTCACGCTGCCGGTCAAAAAGAGTCCCTGGGCAAGATCCAACAAACCGTCAATATCGGTGTCCTGCTCCAGTGACAGAAGATCTTGCCCGGCGCCTATGCCAGGCACCAACAGGGCTTGAACACCAGCACCATGGCTGACCGCATTAATATATTTTTCACCAACACCGTGAAAGGGGTGACCCTCCACGTGTTTGACATCGCAGGGCACCAGAACCAGGGGTCTCATGCTTCATTAATACCATAGTGACGGGCAGTTTCATCCAGCGCCTTGGCCAATCGATCGATCAACAAATCGATTTCCGCTTTGCTACACACATAAGGCGGCGCGCTGATCATCGTGTCTTTGACGGCACGCACCATCAACCCATGATCAATTGCCCGATCTCGACAGAAGCCAGAGGCGGCTGAATCTGGCGCGAGACGTTCGCGAGAAGACTTGTCCCGGACCAGTTCCAGGGCGCCCAACATGCCCTGGGTTCGAGCCTCACCGACGATCGGATGATCACCCAACTGCCGCCAGCGCTCATTAAAATAAAGGGCGAGGTCTTTGCTCAGGGTTCCAACAATGTCTGTCTGCTTGTATATCTCCAAGGTCGCCAGTCCCGCTGCACAAGCAACTGGATGACCGGAATATGTAAAACCATGAGAAAATTCGACACTCTGAGACTGTAACACCGCAACGATCTTGTCTGACACGGCAACACCGCCCAACGGCTGATAGCCATTAGTCACACCTTTGGCGAAGGTTAATAGATCCGGGGTGAAGCCGTAGGTTTGGCAGCCAAACCACTGGCCCGTACGCCCAAACCCACAGATCACTTCATCACTGATAATCAGAACATCTCGCTCACGACATATTTTCTCAACCGCTGGCCAGTAACTCGCCGGCGGCACAATCACGCCACCGGCACCTTGGATAGGCTCGGCAATAAACGCCGCGACGGTATCTGCGCCCAGTTCATCGATCTTCGCTGCCAGGGCATTGGCGGCCACAAGTCCGAACGCCTCGGCATCCATGTCATGGCATTCTTCATACCAATATGGCTGCTGCACATGGTGGGTGTAGGTCAAACCAACAAACTGTTCATGCATATAACCCATGCCACCGAGGCTGGCGGCGGCTATGGTACTGCCGTGATAACCGTTATGCCGGCCGATAATATTCTTTTTACCGGGCTTGCCCAAGGCATCGAAGTAACGATGTACTAAACGGATATTGGTGTCGTTCGCTTCACTGCCGGAATTGGTGAAGAAGATGTGGTTCAAATGATCCGGCATGATTTCTACCAGCGCATTAGACATATTTATCGCGGCATCGTTACTGCAATTAAAGAAACTGTTGTAATAGGGTAAACGCTCCAACTGCTCTTGAATCGCTTTGTTGATAGTCGGTTGGCTGTAACCCAAACTGCAACACCACAGCCCCGACATGCCATCGAGTAACTGCTTGTTATCAGAGTCTGTAACATAGATATGTTCCGCTCGAGTCACCACCCGCCCGCCTGTCTTGGCGTATTGCTGATAGTTAGTGAAGGGATGCAATAATGTGGCGCGATCCATCTCCTTCAGCTTCGCACTGGAAAGCTTTTCACTGGAAAGCTTTGCACTAGAGATATCAGTCGTCATTTCGAAGTCACCCTATGGTCGTATAGCGTTGTCTGGAAAAATCAAACATGACATTATGCCCTGATTCAGGCCTTACCCACAAAGGGTTGTTGCAACCATGACTGTCAACGAACAAGATCTAAGGGAGCTGCTGCGTACGGGTTTTCAAGCCCTGACCCAAGGCAATATTGACAGGGCATCGCAGTGTTGCAGACAAGCCCTCGCGATCCAGCCAGACCTACCTCAGGCCCACTTTCTCGTGGGGCTCACGGCCCTGCAGGCCCAGGATCGCAAGACCGCGTTTCAAGCGTTCGGGTCTGTGACCACCCTCGACCCCAACCATGGCGCGGCATGGGCACAGCTGGCCCGCCTGTTTATGAATGAAGGTCAGGTCGTGCGTGCCGATGCTGCGCTCACAGAGGCCGTTAAGACTTCCAGCAATGACCCGATGGTGCATGATCTGATCGGCACCGTGTACTCCCTGATCGGCGAGTTTGATGCGGCCGGCAAAAGTTTTGAGACTGCCGTCAGCCAGCAACCCAAGCACCCACCCTTTCTGCTGAACCTGGCCAACAACCTCGTCTATCGAGGCAATACCGATAAGGCCGTCGCCACCATAGAACATTTACTATCGATACAGCCCAATAGTCCACAAGCACACTGGGTCCTGGCCAACACCCGGCGAGCTCGTGACGACGCGCATATTGCCACCATGCGGCAATTCCTTAGCACCGACCAGTTGTCGCCAAGAGCGCGGGCTTTTTACGCCTACGCCATCGGCAAAGAGCTCGAAGACCTGGAGGAATGGGAAGAAGCCTTTGACGCCTTTGAAATCGGTGCACGGGATCGGCGCAGCACCGTGGAATTTGATGAAGCAGCAGAAGTTCAGATGTTTGAAGATCTACAGAAGACCTTCACCACCGATTGGCTCGCCCAAGCCGGGCCAGGCTGCGAGGCACCGGGGGCAATATTCGTGGTCGGCCAACCTCGCACCGGTACTACCTTGATCGAACGCATTATCAGCAGTCACTCCCAGGTGAAATCAGCGGGCGAACTGCAGCAACTCAGCCTGGCCGTTCGCCGGCTCAGCGATTATCGAGATCCCAAACGTTTCTCCAGCGCCTTTTTTGCCAGCGCTGCCGAGCTTGATCCCGCTAAATTGGGCCAGCTGTATCTCGACACCACGCGCAAACAAAGGGGTGACGCCGACTGGTTTGTGGATAAGTTGCCACAAAACTATTTGATGATTCCGCTGATCCTGGCGGCATTACCTAACGCAAAAATTGTACATGTTCAACGAGACCCCATGGACGCCTGCTTTGCCAGCTTTAAACAATTGTTTGCTGACGCTTATCTACACTCCTATGACCAGCAGGAAATGGCGCGCCATCATGCCCGCTATCTGCATTTGATGGCCGTCTGGCGCAAACGTTTCGGCGATCGATTTATTGATATTTCATACGAAGATACGGTACAGGACCTGGAACCTAACGCCCGCCGCTTAATCGAGTTCCTCGGCCTTGAGTGGCAACCCGCTTGCCTGGCGTTTCACGAGCAAAATAGCGCCGTCTCAACCGCCAGCGCAGTCCAGGTCAGGGAACCGGCCCACAGTCGCTCTGTTGGTCGCTGGCGCCGCTACGCCAGGCAGCTGACACCTATGGCAGCAATACTACACGAGTTAAACGATGCCCCAACAGAGCCCAGATACACTGGTTAGTAACCTGGCAAAAACAAATTCATCGAGATCTATACCTGCCGCGTCAAATCGTTTAATTTGACGCCAACAACCGAACTATTTGGAGGTTATGTGACTCTTATTGATCCTAAATCGTTTCAGCGTCATCCAAACTTGCGCTTCAGACCTTCACCCCTGGCCCATGGCATCGCCATGGTCATCGCCTCGGGCCTCGCAGCTCAGGCCAGCGCCGAGAACCGAATACTCGAGGAAGTGGTAGTTACAGCCACCAAACGCAGTGAATCGGTACAAGACGTGCCCTTGGCGATTACGGCATTAACTGGCGATTTCGTCAGAGACGTTAACCTGAACGACGTCAAGGATCTGGTGTCATTCACCCCAGGCGTCTCTGGCAATAGTCAAGACAGCTTTATCGATGCCATCAGTGTTCGCGGTGTACGTACCCAAGACTTTGGCGTTGGCGGCGACCCCTCAGCGGCTTTTTTCAAAAACGATCTTTACGAAGGTCGGAATGGTTCAGCGGTCACCAGCTTGTTCGATATGGAGCGAGCGGAAATCCTTCGTGGGCCGCAAGGCTTTTTGTTTGGTCGAAACTCTATCGGCGGTGCCTTCAGCGTCTATACCGCGAAAGCCAAGATTGCCGATGAAATGGATGGCTATCTTGACCTGGATGCAGGCCAGAACAATCGGCTTAGAGCCGAAGGCGCTGTGAATATTCCTGTCAACGACAGCTTTGCGCTACGGATTGCTGGCTATCATTCCGAGCAAGACGGATTTGTCGACAACCTATTTGACGGCAGCCAACTTATCGCCCATGACAAGTCTGCCCTGCGCCTGTCGGGTACCTTTATCGGCGACAACCTCACGGCTCGTGGCACCGCCGAATATGAAGACCGGGAGCAATCGGGCTCAGTTTATCGAGCGATAGAGACCGGCGTAATTTGGGAAACCTTTGAAGCCGCCTTGGGTGACGTCAACTTAGGGGGCGGGGAGCAAGACGCGAATGTCGATCGTTCTGGCGGTGATCGAGATGACGCCGAGATTCTGACCCTGGGCTTGCAACTCGATTACGACCTGGGCTTTGCAACAATAACTTCCAATACCGGCTATAAAGATCACGAGTACTACTACACCGAGGATTACGACGGCACACCGTTGAATATCAACAACTACGGGCAAGACCAAAAAGGCGACTATTTTCAACAAGAAATTCGCCTGGCGTCGAACAGTGACGGCGCCTTATCGTGGTACGCCGGCGCATCCTACTATAGAGAGAACATCGACACCTTGTTCAAGTTTTCCGGTGCCGAAGACTACTTCTGCCAGTACTACGGGGCCTACTATAACTCTGGTACGACCTTTACTGGCTGCGCAGATTTATACGCTTACTACGGCTCTGAGTTCTCACCCAGCGCTGATGGCAACCTGACAGAAACTGGTCGCATCATTGGCGACTACTCGGGCTGGGGCGCTTATGTCGACGTCAATTACGACCTCTCGGAACAGTGGAGCCTTGGTCTTGGCGTTCGTTACAGCAACGACAAGAAAGACTTCGCCATCAATGTACCGACACCGGAAAGTGATCTGGGCCCCTACTGGGCCTATACCTTTGCCACAGACGGCGCCGTCTCTGACAGCAAATCCTGGAACGACACTCAGGCCCGGGCCATCGTGCGGTTTCAGCCGAACAATGACACTATGTTGTATGCCAGCTATACGGAAGGCTTCAAGTCTGGCGGCTTTGGTAGTTTTGCGTTGGAAGATGCCACCGGCACTCCCGTTGGCGGCGGCGCAACCGACCTGACTCAGGCTGATGGTTATCGGCCGAATGCATTCGACCCCGAGACCGTCGATTCATGGGAATTTGGCTATAAAGGCAGCTTGTTCGATGGCCGGACTGAGCTCAATTTGTCTGCGTTCCTCTACGATTATAAGGATCTGCAGGTGCTGGTTTTTGACGGCGGCGCAGCAGCGGTTAAAAATGTCGGCCAGGTTGATGGCTGGGGCTTTGAGGGCAGTGTCAGAACCATTTTGAACGACAATTTCGACCTCTACCTGGCACTGTCCAGCCTCGATACAGAAGCCACTCAGCTACAAAGTATTTGTGGTGGCGACACACAAGACAGCTGTGAAGGCAGCAGTCTGTTTTGGGCTCCAGAATTCACCGGCGCAGCGGTACTTAACGGCAACTTCCCGCTCGCCAGTAACGGCGCAATCACCACGAGCTTAGAAGTCTACTGGGAATCAGAACGGGGCGGTGGTTTTGAAAACCTGCAGGAAACCAAGATTGATTCCTACGCCGATGTCACACTGAGGGTCAGCTACGAGTCTGACAATGACTGGAAGGTCGGGTTGTATGCAGAAAACCTAACCAACGCCGAGACCTTTGATGGCCAAAACAATAACGGCGGCATTATTCCCTCGCACTTCTTTGGACCGAAACGACCCAGAGTATTCGGCCTGAGATACAGTCTCGACTTCTAAACCAACCCCTACCAGGCTTGGTCAGGTCAGCAGCAAACCCCTTCCAGCGGGTTTACTGCTGGCCCGGCGTCTTCGCCGCGCTATAACGTGCCCAACGCTGCATAGACCACCAGAAAACAAACGACCCCACCAAAATCAATCCCACAAAAATTGTTGCCAAGGCATTAATCTTAGGGCTGACACCCAGGCGAACACTCGAATAGATCACCATCGGCAGCGTGCTTGAACCCGGACCCGAGACAAAACTGGCGATCACCAGGTCATCCAGAGACAGGGTGAACGCCAACAACCAGCCCGATATCAACGCCGGGCTGATTAGAGGCAACGTAATCACAAAAAACACCTTCAGCGGCGTCGCACCCAGGTCCATTGCCGCCTCTTCCAGCGAGCTATCCATTTCTCTGAGCCGCGAGGTGATCACGATGGTGACGAACGCGACACTAAACGTCACGTGGGCAATCCAAATTGTCATGGCGCCCCTCGACGCCGGCCAACCTAACCAATTGCCCAGACCGACAAACAGCAACAACAAGGACAGACCGGTAATCACCTCAGGCATCACCAGAGGCGCAATGATCATACTGCTGAACAGGGTCTGACCTGGAAAGCGCCCGAGCTTTACCAGCACATAGGCGGCGATGGTTCCCAGCAGCACCGACATAAAGGCCGTGGAACAGGCAATCTGTAGACTCAGAAAAAACGCGTCCATCAATTGCCGATCCTCAAGCAACTCAAGATACCACTTTACGGAAAACTCGGTCCAGATCGTCACCAGCCGCGACTCATTGAATGAGTAGATAACGAGCACCAGCAGGGGGAAGTACAGAAACACCAACCCTGCCAACAGCAAGTAGCGTGTAATCTTCATTCCCCCACCCCTAATTGCTTCATCTCTAAGCGACGGTAGAAATAGATCGGAATAATCAGGAACGTCAGCATCACTACCGCAATCGCCGAGGCGACAGGCCAGTCTCGGTTGACAAAAAATTCTTGCCAAAGCACCTTGCCTATCATCAGCGTATCGGGCCCACCGAGCAGCTCTGGAATAATAAATTCACCGACTGCCGGAATAAACACCAGGAAACATCCCGCCACCACACCACTCATCGACAATGGCAAAATAATTGTCAGGAACACTTTCCAGGGTCGGGCGCCCAAATCATACCCCGCTTCAATCAGCGAATGGTCCAGCTTCATCAAGTTGGCATAAATCGGCAGAATCATAAACGGCAGATAGCCATAAACGATACCCAGATAAATCGCAAAGTCAGAATGGAGCATCGTCAGCGGTTCATCTACCAAACCCACCGACATGAAAAAGTGATTGACCAAGCCGTTGGTTTTTAACAAGCCTATCCAGGCATAAATACGAATCAAAAAAGAAGTCCAGGATGGCAGGATCACCAACAGCAGGAACAAACTGCGATAGGGTTCCTCCATCCGCGAAATCCCATAAGCCATGGGATAGGCGACGAATAAACACAACACCGTCGACACCGCCGCCAGCCGCAGTGAATTGAAGTAGGCGAGATAGTACAGATCGTCTTCTAACAAGAACCGGTAATTGTCGAAGGATCCGAGCCAGGTGAAGTGCCCGTCAGACCAGGACCAGATGTCGCTATAAGGCGGCATCGCAATCATCGACTCCGCCAGACTAATTTTCAGAATAAAGCCAAATGGTAGGGCGAAAAACACCAGCATCCAGATGTAGGGCCACACGACAACCCAAAATTTGTGGGCAAAGACCCCTTTCATGGCTGATCCGCTTTGATCAATACCACGGCATCCCGATCCCAAGACAGAACTACTGGTTGCTCAAAGTCGAAAGTCTGCGTGGCATGACGGGCAAAATTACTGACATGCACTTGGACTATTTTACCCTGTCCTGCGCCTGCATCGAGACGCACGTGAATCACATTATGGCTGCCTAAGTAGGCGATATCATTCACCTTACCGGCGGCGCAATTTGTCGCGTCGAGGTTTCTTGCCGCATCGAGGCGAATTTTTTCCGGCCGCAACGCCACATAGCACGGCCCTTCAAACACGGCATTGGCCTCGCCTGCCACCACCTGCCCGGGCAATTCCGCACAGGTCAGCTCGCCACCAGTAACCACCGCCTTGAACAAATTAATGGAACCAATAAACTCTGCGGTCAGCTTGCTGTTCGGGAACTCATAAATCTCTCGCGGCTGGCCCACCTGCATAATCCGACCTTGATCCATGATGGCAATTCTGTCGGCCATGGTCATGGCTTCTTCCTGATCGTGAGTGACCATCACGCAGGTCACGCCAACACTTTCAATGATATTGGCCAGCTCCAACTGCATCTGCATTCTCAATTTTTTGTCGAGCGCGCCCATCGGTTCGTCCAACAGCAACAACGCCGGCTTCTTCGCCAGACTGCGGGCCAGCGCCACCCGCTGTTGTTGACCGCCGGATAATTGGGCGGGCTTTCTGCTGCGAAACTTCTCCATTTGCACCAGGCCAAGCACCTCAGTCACCCGCGCGACAATTTGCGCCGCTGGCAGCTTGTCTTGCTTCAAACCAAAGGCAATATTTTGCTCTACCGTCATATGGGGAAACAACGCGTAAGACTGAAACATCATATTAACGGGACGCTGATAGGGCGGACTGTTGAGCACCGACACACCGTTGATCTTGATATCACCCAGACTGGGCTTCTCGAAACCCGCCAGCATACGTAGCAAGGTTGTCTTACCACAGCCAGACCCACCCAGCAGCGCAAATATCTCGCCCTTGTTGATTTTCAGGTCGACCTGATCCACGGCCGCCACATCATCGAAATGCTTCGATAAATTCACAACCTCAACGGCATATTGCACTTCAGCGTCATTCATTATTTGGCGATTCACCTTTTATTCACCCGCCGCTATAGCTAACGACCGGTCTTGATTCTGGACCACATGCGCAACGCTTGACGATCTACTTTTTGCGGGTAAGGCGGCAAGATAAAGTTTTTTTCGCTCATCGCTTTGGTGGGATAAATACCTGCATTCTCCAAAACGCTCTTGTCGACAAACTCGTTAGCGCTCAAGTTAGCATTCGCATAACGCACCTGATTGGTTACACCTGCAATAATCTCAGGCTCCATCAAGAAGTTGATGAACTTCAGCGCATTTTCAGGGTGTGGCGCATCGACGGGAATGGCCAGCATATCGAACCACAGCACCGTACCTTCCTGCGGCATATGGTACTCAATCGTGAACGGCAGATTCGCCTCGCTCGCCCGCCTACCGGCCTGCAGAATATCCCCTGACCACCCCAATGCGACACAGATATCACCGTTAGCCAGATCATTAATATATTTGGATGAGTGGAAATAAGTGACGTGGGGGCCGACTGCAGCAAGCACCGGCACCACCGCTGTTTTGAACAACTCGGCGTCTTGAGCAGTTGGATCCAGCCCCTGATAAGCCAGAACCGCTGGGAACAGCTCGTCATAGGCGTCGAGGAACGAAACACCACAGGCTTTCAGCTTTTCCAGATTGCCTGGCTCAAACACCAGCGCCCAACTGTCCACTGGCGCGTCCTCACCCAGCATTTCAGTCACCAGCTGACGGTTAATACCCAATCCCGTTGTACCCCACAAATAGGGTATCCCATACTGATTCCCCGCATCAAAGCGCTCCAATTGCTTCATCAGCACCGGATCCATATGCTTCAAATTGGGTAACTTGGTATGGTCAAGGCGCTGAAAGGCGCCCGCTTGCAGCATCCGGGCATGGTATCCCGAGGTCGGCACGACTATATCAAACCCGGAACTCCCCGCCAGCAACTTGCCCTGCAATACATCGTTGCTGTCAAAAACATCATAGGTGACCTTGATGCCCGTTCGAGCCTCGAAGATCTTGATGGTATCTGGCCCAATATAGTCCACCCAATTATAGACATTCAGCAGCTTATCTTCTTCGGCAAGACCTGGCAGGGCCAACATAAGGCCTACTAAAACACCCGTTAACTTTCCCATAAAATTTACTCTTTAGGCCGGCACACCCCGTCACTGGGGGCTTAGATCACATCCCACTATCCCAGAATATAACACAATCAGACCGCCTCTAAAGGCCAGAATATCAACCTACTGAACCTCATCGTTCGCATCGAAGCTCAGCGCCCATCAACGACTGCACAATATAATTCCGCGAACACCCCCGGACACCTTGACTCAAAGCCCGGCCTTCGGTCTAATACGCCCTCGTTTGGACAAATGGCCAGATAGCTCAGTCGGTAGAGCAAGGGATTGAAAATCCCTGTGTCGGTGGTTCGATTCCACCTCTGGCCACCAACGTGTTTTGCGCAAAGCGCAAAATCACGGCCGACAGTGTTTTCGCCAACGGCGAAAATCACGAAAGGCACCCCCCCCAGTAATACAACATGCGTCAACGAACTCCCCCCCTTTTTAATGACACGACGGTGATGTGTGTCCCGAAGTTAGCCAACTCAGTCCTCCAAGGCTTGATAAACCAGTCCGCGAAACTGCGCTCGT
>JABBAY010000131.1 GCA_018607725.1 K189A clade bacterium | reverse complement strand
GTCACACCGATCTTGCCCTGGACACCTTGAGCACCGGTATCACCTTTATCACCCTTATCACCCTGGGCGCCGGTATCACCCGTCACACCGATCTTGCCCTGGACACCTTGAGCACCCGTATCACCTTGGGCGCCGGTATCACCCGTCACACCGATCTTGCCCTGAACACCTTGAGCACCCGTATCACCTTGGGCGCCGGTATCACCAGTCAGACCAATCTTACCTTGGTCGCCCTGATCACCTTTATCACCTTGTGGGCCAGCATCACCCTCTGGACCCATTGGACCAATTGCCCCAATGGTCAGGTCATAGTGACCCCTTACAGAACCTGAGCCTACCGCGACAAATTTATCAAGGTACAACGAACCGATATAGTCTCCCGTTTCAAGAGGGCTTGAACATGATGTATGAACCGAAACAAACTCAGTTAGACTGCCACCGCCGTAAATCTCAATATCCAAATTTTTCGATAGATTAGCGCCTAGGGTCGTTGACATAACCGTCACCGAATCGCCAAACGAGATATTGCTATCAGGCACCATAATGAATTTGGCAGCATCTTTACCCGTCAACACAAAATCAACCGGCTCCACCATGCTGCCGGAGTCTACACATTCATGCTTCGTATCATCCCCATAGGGAGCATAGGTTGAATTCAAACAGTTATAACCGGCGCTATAGATGAACGTTAATTCCGTCGGTTTGCCATTAACATCACAAGAGGCATCAGGCACCTCGCCCTCTAGCCACAGAAGATAATCGCCATTGGGAATTAAATACGGCAAGTCAGTTACCACACAGTCCATGCCCGTTTGGTCGAGGGGCGGTGGATTCAACGACGGAATACAGGCGCTTTGGTCACTAGCAATCGTCAGTGCCGGCACTTGAGTGCCGATATACACAACCGGCGTGCCAACGCCGGGACCACCAGCACTAACAGTGCCGAAATCTGTACCGTAGATCACCAAGGAAACTGGCTGATCACTGGCATCATTAAGTACCTGCACTTCATGAATTTCGACAGCGGCATAAGTCGTTGCTGATCCGAATGAGAGGTAAAGCAAAATTATTGATAGTATGCGGTAACACTTAGGCGCCTTCCATGGCATGAGTCTTTCCTCGTATTTTTTCGCTTTATTTGTACTGCCCATTCGGTCATTAACCCCCTAGGCAAGCTCCTACTACAAGTTTTCAGGTCTCTTTTGCAATTGCGTCTTCAGCGCTCAGAACCCAACTACCCAAGCATTGATTAGCCGAGTTCCAAGGAACTAACCAGTTCCGCAAACCGCCCGATCAAGGGCTATAAACAATGGCTAAAAACAAGGGCTGCCAAAGAAATCTCACATTAGTGAATTGAACCGTCGGCGGCTCACAAATCGGTGCGCGAACACTGAACGAGTGAAATTGCGCCGGCAGCACGAACTTGGGGAATATAGAATAGAGGACGCGACTAAAGGTTGATCTGAGGCACTCACTGGGCACTTAGTCGCACTAAAGGCACACCAGCCGCGATGAACGGCGCAGTCCTCGACAGCTGTTTTAGCCGGCTAACCCTGCTATTGGCTGAATATCGAAACCAAACAGATTGCGAATTATTAAGGCAGACTAGCTTCGACTAAAATTCTTCTCGCCGATAGTCGGCCTCAGTCGCTGCGCACCAGCTCGCTATAGATATTTGATCGGGTCGCCTAACACAGTGAAGTCTGGCCTCCAACAGGCGGGAATGAACGTCGTTATCTGACGCGGCACCCATTCGCTTCAGGCCAGCAGTATGCCTACGGCACCACCGACAATCAGTAACATGCCCAGCAGCTCAAGCCCAGACGGGCGCTCTTTGAAGAGATACACCGCGATCAGCAAACTAATTAGAAACTCGATCTGCCCCAACGTCTTTACATAGGCCGCCAACTCGAGCGTCATCGCAGTAAACCAACCAATTGACCCGGCAACCGCAGTGGCACCAACAAACAGGCAAGGTCGCCACTTGGCCCCAATGATTTTGAACTCTCGGGGCTGTCGCCAACCAACCCACACCAGCGTTATCAGCGTTTGCAAGACGACCATATACACCAGAGTCACGGCCGCACTGAACATTGGGTCATCGAGGCTCAAAGACAAACTCGCTCTGCGCAGGAGCAGGGATGTCAGCGCGAAGCTCAGGCCAGCGCCCAAACCATACACCGCTGACCGGTTCCACAGACTGTTGATCCGGCCGGTCTTTGCCAGACTGATCATCACCAGCCCAGCCACACACACCAGAATCGCAAGCCAACCAAAAAACGAGACCTCTTCGGTAAACCACCAGAAACCAATCAAAGCCGTCAACACAATCTCAGTTCGAACGAAGGTGCTACCCACGGCAAAATTTCGCAGGGTAAACAACTGAATCAGTAATACCGTTGCGATAATCTGCAACCCACCTGCCAGCAGGCCACAGATCAGAAAATCCAGATTGAGTTGGGGTATTTGCCAATCACGCCGACTGAGTAGCCAGGCAAGATACAATAGTGCGAAGGGTAAGCCGAACAGATACCGGACCAGGGTCGCCGACACTGCCGATATGTCTGCCACCAACATTTTTTGACCCGCAGTGCGCACCGACTGCATGACGGCCGCGAGCAGGGTCCAAAGAACCCAAGGTTCAATTAATAACTCCAAAAAAAATGCCCGCCTGCTATTGCAATCCGGGCATTGTAGCTGGTGCCGGCAGGCACCGGCTAATAACATTCACCCTATTCGGGTCATGCCTGACGAGTCTACCCTGAGCTCGTCACAAGTCAGGGGTTGCCCGTTGCACTCAGGCTTATAGCGCCTCGAGGATTTTCTCTGCAGAGCTAAGCTCAAAAGCCGGGCCGGTTTCGACATTCAACGTCGTAATGACGCCGTCTTCAACAATCATCGCGTACCGCTGTGATCGCTTGCCGAGACCAAAACCAGAACCATCCAGCACCAGGCCCATGGCTTCAGTGAAGTCACCATTACCGTCGCCGACCATCATGATCTCTTCAGCATTCTTATCTTTCGACCAAGCATCCATCACAAAAGCATCATTCACGGACACGCAGACAATCGAATCGACACCCTTGGCCTTGATCTTGTCCGCATTAACCACGAAACCCGGCAAGTGCGCCGCGCTACAGGTCGGCGTGAATGCACCTGGCACCGCAAACAGCACGACTTTTTTGCCGTTAAACAAGTCGGCTGTGGAAATATCCTGAGGGCCTTTCTCGCCCATCATCTTCATGGTAGCGCTTGGTACTTTATCGCCTACTTTCACTGTCATTGTCTACTCCGCGAGTCATTGTTCAAATCATTGAATTAGCCTGCGCAAGTCTCCCCTGAACGCCTATTAAGTTCAACCATACAATTCATCGGGATTAAGTCGACAGCGCTCGAGAGCGGCGGCCGCCAGATCAGGCTAACGCCAGAACTCGCAGCAAAAACAGACCGAGGCTCGCTGTCAGCAGCGACACCAACGTCGTTGTCATGATCAGATTTGCGGCGAGCGCGGCATTCCCGCCCATGGATTTGACCATGATAAAGCTCGCGGTCGCCGTCGGACTCATAAACAGCAAGAACAGCACACCCAAGGAGAGATCTCGATAGCCTAGCAGCCAGGCCAGCCAGGTAATCAGCGCGGGCAGAATCATGGTCTTTAAGGCGATACACAGCAACGTCACCGAGGAAGAATGACGCAACGCCTTGAGATTCATGCTCGCCCCTGTTCCCAGCAGCGCCAAGGGTAACGCGAGACTCCCCAAGTAAGCGCCGGTACGCTCCAGCACCACCGGAATCGGCAGCCGCAGGCTACCCACCAACAACGCTAAAACAATGGCGACAATAAGTGGATTCGTGGCGATATCCACCACCACACCGCGCCAAGAAATTGCTCGAGCGACATTGTAATAACTCAACACCACTACGCTCAAAATATTATAGATGACCGTCATCACCGCCATCAGTAGCGACGCCAGCACCAGCCCTTGCGTGCCATAAGCATTCGCACATAGAGCCAGACCGACGACCCCCAGATTGCTGCGAAAACTCGCCTGCACGAATACGCCGCGGTCGACCTTGGGTTGCACCAGGGTGATCGCCACCAGCCAACTGATGACAAAGGTTAAACCGGCGCCCACAGCACTGAAACCCAACAGCGCAAAAGCCGGTGTATTGGCCAGGTCGACACCGGTGATCGTCGTAAACAGCAGCACGGGCAAACACAGAGAAAACACCAAACGCGAGGACATTGTGACGAATTGATCGTCGATAAAGCCCAGGCGTTTGAGCACCAAACCCAATAATACGAGGATAAAGATCGGGCCCGTCACCGCAAAGGTTTCGGCCAATAAAGTCAGGTACAACACGGCAGATGCTTTCTCACTTGAATTCAGAGTTGCAAGGTAGCACCTCGAACCCGATTGCGCACCCTGCGCTTGTTTGCCGTTTCGTGAGAAGTCGCTATGCTAAGTAAAAATTCAAACAGGATGGCGTCATCATGACCTATGCACCACTGCCGGAAGACCTCAAACAGGCAAAGCCCGCCAGCAACATCACCAGCCGCGCCAATCAGGCGGTGTATACGCAGCTGGACTTCTCTGACCGAAAGAGCTTCGACAATGCAAGCCGCGGTTTTATCGCGACGTTGAGCCCCATGACCATCGCCCATGATCGCGCCAAGCGTCCGGCCTATGATCTGGAAACCAGCGATTTTTTAACTGCCGAGGCACCTGACACTGTCAACCCGTCGCTCTGGCGTCAGGCACAGCTCAACGCCCAGCACCACGGCCTGTATGAGGTGGTCGAGGGCATCTATCAAATTCGGTCCTTCGATATCGCCAATATGACCCTGATCAAGGGCAACACTGGCTGGATTATTGTTGATCCGCTGACCTCCTCAGAAACTTCAAGGGCGGGACTGAAGCTGGCCAACGAACAACTGGGCGAGCGCCCCGTGGTCGCGGTCATTCATACCCACAGCCACGCCGACCACTTCGCCGGTGTGCTTGGCGTGGTCGACCAAAAAGACGTGGAGACGGGCAAAATCGCTGTCATCGCGCCCATAGATTATGTGCAAGAATGTCTTGCGGAAAACGTGTTGGCCGGTAATGCCATGAGCCGCCGCGCCACCTATATGTATGGCAATTTACTCCAGCCATCTCCCACGTCATTCGTCACAACCGGACTGGGCGCCGCTTTGTCCATGGGCACTACAGGCTTTGTCATCCCGAACGACATCATCAGCAAGACCGGTGAGACCCGCACCATTGATGGCATCGAGATTGTCTTTCAAATGACCATGGGCACCGAAGCGCCTGCAGAAATGGTATTTTACTTCCCGCAATTTAAAGCTCTGTGCATGTCCGAGATCACCTCGCATCATCTACACAATGTCTATACGCCTCGCGGTGCGCAGGTACGTGACGCACTGGCCTGGGCGGCACAGATCAACGAATCCATCGAGTTGTTTGGGGGTGATCTCGAGGTTCAGTTCGCCAGCCACCACTGGCCCACCTGGGGCCGTGATGCGGCCGTCGACTATATGAAGAAACAACGGGATCTGTACAAATACATCCACGACCAGACTCTGCGCATGGCCAACCATGGCTACACCAAAGAAGAAATCGCCGAGCTCGTGACCCTTCCAGACAGCCTCGGCAAGGAATTTTACAATCGGGGCTATTACGGCACAGTTCACCATAATACCCGTGCTGTCTATGTGAAATATCTCGGGTTTTTCGATGGCAACCCCGCCCATCTCTATCAACTGCCGCCCGTTGAGGCTGGCAAACGGTACCTGGATTTCATGGGGGGCAGTGATGCGGTTGTTGCCCGCGCCCAGGATTACTTTGCCCGCGGTGACTATCGATTTGTCGCAGAGGTACTCAACCATGTGGTCATGGCTGAACCGGAACATATTGCCGGCCGGGCGCTGCTGGCAGATACCCTTGAACAAATGGGCTACCAATCAGAATCAGCACCCTGGAGAAACTTCTATCTCTGCGGCGCATTCGAACTCCGTGAAGGCCTGCCCAGCGGCTCACGCTTCGAGGCCACCGAGAGCATGGCCCAAGCCATGCCTTTGGAAAATCTGTTTCAGACCCTGGCAGTGAGACTCAATAGCGACAAGGTGGACGGATTGGTGTTACACATTAACCTGGCATTCACCGATGCTGAACACCAACTACTGACCATCGAAAATTCCGTACTGCACGCCTTTCCCGGCAAATCTCACGCCCAAGCGACGGCTACCATGACAATCAGCGGCCTCGATTTCAAACGCTTGATGCTGCGCCTGGCCGATGCCCCACAACTGATGGGCAGCGGCGCCTTAGCCATTGACGGGGACATCGGCGCGCTCGCGCAACTTGGCGGCTTGTTCGATCAATTTGAGCGCCGTTTTCCGATTATGACGCCGAGACCCGAACGGCGGTAAACCCCGTCACAGTCTAGTTGCCGAGCTAGTCGCCAAGAACGGCCAACATGTCCTTGATGCGGGTGAATTTAACCCGCGGACGTTGTTGTGCCTCGCCCTTTTGGATCTCGGCGGCATCGATCTTGAGCCAATCGGCATAGCTCACTGTTTGCGGCTGGCGCTCATGCACTAAGGCACTCGCCGCATCGACTCCTGGCGCGACGGGCATGAAGCAATTTCCAGCGGCGATGTCTTCAACCATGCGGGCCACCGTTTCCTGAGCACAGGTTTTGTTGGTACCAATGACACCGCTGGGCCCGCGCTTAATCCAGCCTGCAGTGTACAAACCAGTCACTGGTTGGCCAGACTCATCAACCACCCGGCCCTCAACATTCCGAATCGTGCCTTGCTTGGCGTCGAAGGGCACATTCGAGACTGGTATGCCTTGATACCCCACCGAGCGAAACACCAAACCCGCTTCAAGCACCTCTTCTTCGCCTGTTGGTCTGGGTCGAATAGCTCCATCTTTGCCGGCAGTTATTGCATTTTTAGCCAGCTTTAGCGCCACCACATGCCCAGCCTCGCCGATAATTTCTATTGGCGATACTAAAAATCGCAGCGTCAGCAGCTTAGCTTTGCCCATAATGACCCGCTGACTATAATCTGTGATGAACCCGATGTTTTTTTCTACATTTTTATCCGGGTTGGCATCGAGGAACTGTTGGCTGATGGCATCAACCCGGGCCTCATCGGCGGATACGGTGACTTCCGCCTCGGCTAATTCGCCCATCTCCTTGATTTCTGGCGGCGTAAACGCGGCTTGTGCCGGTCCGCGACGACCCAGTAAATATACCCGCTTAACCTGGCTATTCTTCAGGGCAGCCAACGCATGATCGGCAATATCCGTCTCTGCCAGCTCTGCATAGGATTTGCAAAGAATACGGGCGACATCCATCGCCACATTACCAACGCCAACGATGGCAACACTTTCCTGACTGAGATCGAACTGATAATCCGCGAAATCTGGATGACCGTTATACCAAGCAACAAAATCTGTCGCTGAATGGCTGCCTTGCAGGTCTTCGCCGGGGATACCTAAATCGCGGTCCGTCGGTGCACCATTGGTAAATATCACCTGGTGATAGTGCGCTTGTAAATCGGTCAATTGCAGATGTTTGCCATACTCCACATTGCCATAAAATCGCACATTGGGTTGTTCTGCGCTTTTGGCATAAGCTCGAGTTACCGACTTATCTTTCTGGTGATCAGGCGCGACACCCGCTCTAACGAGACCGTAGGGGGTCGGCAGACGATCATACAGGTCCATCTCGACGGTCAATTCTTTATACTTGAGGAAGTTGCTGATGGTGTAGAAGCCCGCTGGGCCGGCGCCAATAATCGCAACTCTTAACGGATTTGCAGTACTACCTATATCCGGCATCAAACACTCCTCGTTAGTTTTTACCAGAGACTATCAGATAATTTGGTTGCAGCGATAGCCTCCCCTTATTGAGCCCAGCAATTCGCTCTTGAGCGGTGCAGCAAGTCTCGCCCGCTGCATTATGCAGCCGGCCGCACGCTCCGTCGCGCCGCAGGTTGATAGATAGCACGCCGAGCATCACAATCTGGCATAATAGCACCCTAGCGCATCACAATAACTTGCCGATTGCGAAGGTCCGCAGCCTGAAGTTCGTGACTATTTTTCGGCTTAATGCACGGCGTAATTAGCGAATATGGCCGATGTTATCGACACATGCAGACAGCCAGCACTGTCTCGATCGAGGCTCGCAAAATTCACCGCTCAACCAACCCTTTGATCGAGAAGTAATACATGAAATTGATCCTTGCCCTACTCGCCCTGATTCCCGCATTACTCTTCGGCGCAGTATTATTTCTGCTGGACAACCCGGACCTGTACCGCCAGCAGCTCAACGACGCGGTGAAGCAGGAGACCGGCTTCGAACTTAGTATCAATGGCGACGTCAGTTGGCGCTACTGGCCACCTGTTGCTATTCAGGTCACCGATATTGAAATTCAACCAGCAGGCAGCGACCAACCATTCCTCTTGCTTGAAACCGCCGCCGTCGATCTCAAGCTGATCCCACTATTGCTCGGCGGCGAACTCGCTATCGATGGCTTGACCATCGATGGGCTGACACTGAATGCAGAAGTCACAGCCGATGGCAAAGGCAACTGGCAGGTAGCTGACACCACTAGCGCTGCCACCGAAGCTGAGTCAAGTGATCGCAGCGCAAGTTTAAATCTCGACATCGCTCACATGAACATCAGCAACGCGCTCATTCGCTACCACGCGCCGGCGACAGATTATGTGATCAAGCTGAAATCCTTGGCGACAGGTGCAGTCCGCGCCAATGAGGCGACCTCTATCGCGTTTGACGTGTCGGCAGAAGACACACTGGCGGGCCTGAGCTCGTCTATTCAAGGCGCTGGTAATATCACGTTCAATCGCGAATTCGACCAATATCAATTTAACCAACTGACCATCAAGAGCCTGACCCGCTTATCCGACACAAGTGACTTACAAGCCAGTATGACATTGAACGGCGATGCCGATCTTAGCCAAGGCACTGCCAACCTGCAGGCCAGCCAGATCCAGCTGGCTGATCTGCAGGCGATCATCGATCTGCAAATCAGCCAGATGCAGACCGCCCCCAGCCTCAAGGGCACGGTGAACATTCAACCCTTTGCCGTCAAACCTTTGCTGGCGAAACTGCAATTGCCTACCATTGAAACCCGTCATCCTGACGCTCTCAAAAGGTTCGAGATGACGGCCAATATCGAGGCTACGCCAGCAGCTGTACACCTGACCAATATCAAGGCCAAACTCGACGCTATGACTATTAACGGTTCAGCGAGCGCGGCACTCGGTACGGACAGCGGTGCCCGCTTTGACCTGAGCCTAGACACACTAACCCTCAGCGACTATCTGCCACCGGACGCTGAAAACAATACTGAGGCAAACAATGCGGGGCCTCTACCTACAGATAGCGAAGTGCTACCCATTGACAGCCTGAACCAATACTCACTCGATGGACGATTTCATATCATTCAATTGAACTACGAAACCTATCAACTCAACGACCTCAATTTCACCGTCATTAACGATCGCGAGCAACTTGAAGTCACCACCACCGCAAACGGTTACAATGGCCAGATCAAACATCACTTGGTAGCCCGAATACCTGCCGACGCTGCAGCAACAAGCACCTCACGCCTCACAGTCAGCGGCGTCGATATCACGGCACTGACTGACGTTGAATGGCTTACCGGCAGCATGGAACTCGCGTCCGATATTCGCTTCAGGGGTCACATGCTGAGTGAAGTGCTCGACAGCATGAACGGCTCGAACCAATTTCTGATCAAGCAGGGCAGCCTCGATGTTAGCCCAGTGAAGAAAATTGCTGGCGTGATTGACAGCCTGCGCGGCCAATCGTCAGGTATTGGCGAATGGCCAGACAAAATGCCATTCGAATCATTAATGGGCACTTTAACTCTGACAGACGGGATCAAAGCCAACCAGCAATTGAACGTCCAACTGGAGACGATGAAGATTGTCGGCACTGGCGGCATCGACTATTGGCAGAACCAGCTCGACTACGATCTTGGGATCACGCTACAAGAGAGTGCGACGAGTCAATTCAGCGTCAAACCGCCCTTGGCAGGCCTGCGCTGGCCACTGCATTGTGCCGGCGCCATGGACGCCTCGCCGGCGACATTGTGCTTGCCGAACAGCAAGGATACCCAAGCGCTGGTCACAGATATTATTAAGCAAGAGCTAAAACGCCAAGGCCAAGAGAAGCTCAAAGCCCGCTTGCCTGAACTACAAGACAAGGCCAAGGAACTCCTCAAAGGACTCTTTGGCACATGACCACGGATTTCAGCGACCGACTCTTGCGCTGGTTTGACATCAGCGGCCGCAAGCATCTGCCTTGGCAACAGCAGATTAGCCCGTATCGGGTCTGGGTGTCTGAGATCATGTTGCAACAAACCCAAGTGGCTACCGTCATAGGCTACTTCGAACGTTTCATGCAACGCTTTCCTACCATCGACCAACTGGCCGATGCGAGCGAAGACGAAGTGCTGCACTTGTGGACTGGGCTCGGCTATTACGCCCGCGCCCGCAATCTACATAAAACCGCGCGCAGCATCATCGCCGATTTTAATGGAGAATTTCCCACCAACCTGGAGCAGCTGGTCGCCCTGCCCGGTATCGGCAGATCCACGGCCGGCGCTATTATTTCCATCGCCTGCGGTGGCAGAGCCGCTATTCTCGACGGCAACGTCAAGCGCGTACTGGCTCGTTGTTTTGGCGTTTATGGCTGGCCCGGGCAGACCCCGGTCGCCAACACCCTCTGGGAGATTGCAGAACGCCTGACCCCGACGAGGCGAGTCAATGATTACACCCAGGCCATCATGGATCTCGGCGCGACGCTCTGCACACGAAGTCGACCTGACTGCGACCAATGTCCCATGCTGGAGACCTGCGTCGCGCACAAGACCGATGAGATCGAGCGATTGCCAGGCAAAAAAACCCGCCAGGCGATTCCGGTCAGATCAACCTATATGCTTCTCATTGAAAACAGTGAGGGGGAATTTTTGTTGGAAAAACGCCCTAGCCTTGGTCTTTGGGGCGGCCTGTGGGGCTTTCCGGAAACAGAGCCCGCGCTGCTAGATGCGGTGCTGGAAAACCAAGCACTGGAGCCGGTCGCCGCTCAAGTGATTTTGCCCTTTCGGCATACATTTACCCACTTTCATTTAGATATCACGCCACTTCACGTAAGATCTTCTCGGTCGAGTCACCCGATCGGCGAGCCAGACAAGCTGATCTGGTATGATCTCCAGGCACCCCAGGCCATTGGTCTGACGCGACCGGTGACACGAATATTTGCCCAGCTCAAAGGCTTACAGAAGCCATAAGGCGGCTCCCAAAACCACTATGCTATGCGAGGACCATCATGAGCAGAACAGTATTTTGCAGTCGATTAAAAAAAGACTTGCCCGGCCTGAATGCACAACCCTTCCCCGGTGCCAAAGGTCAACAGGTCTTCGATAATGTCTCCGAACAGGCCTGGCTCGAATGGCAACACATTCAAACCATGCTGATCAACGAAAAGCATCTTAACTTGATGGATAAGGAAGCCCGTAAGTATTTGAACGAACAGCGCGACCGGTTCCTTGCGGGTGAAAAGATTGATCGAGTAGAAGGCTACAAGGCCCCGGACGCCGCACCGGAAGCCTAACAATCTGCCCCACTGGCAGCGCAGCCGCCAACGACCACAGGACACTGTCATCGACCAATTTACCCAGTTTTCGCAAGCCGCCGAGAACAATAAGGCGCCCATCCTTGAGCAGCTCAAGTCATTATTCCTGGAACCTGCGCGAATCCTTGAAATCGGCAGTGGCTCTGGACAACATGCGGTGCATCTGGCGACAGCGCTACCACACCTCACCTGGCAGCCCACTGACCAAGGTGAATACTTTGCCGGCCTGGTTGAAAACATCGGACGTCTCGCGCCTTTGAATGTCAGCCCGCCGCGGTATCTGGACATCGCCACATCAGACTTCCCGCCCACAGACCATATCTATGCCGCCAACGTCGTGCACATCATGCCCGCAGCACTGCTGGCACCCCTGTTCCGAGGTGCCGCAAGCGCCATGCCAAGAGGCGGTAAACTGTGTTTTTATGGTCCTTTCAAATACTTGGGCGAGTTCACCGCTGATTCAAACGCGACCTTCGATGAATGGCTTAAAGCGCGCAACCCCCTAAGTGGCATTCGTGATATTGAGACCCTGCAAGCTAGCGCCCAATCACGGGGCTTTAGTCTGATGTCAGACACACCGATGCCCGCCAACAACCAGTTACTGGTCTTCACCAAGCAGTAATCAACCACCCTCGCCAAGCCCCTGCCCGATCCTGTCACAGAAGCTCAATGAGCACGAGCAAAAAGCACGAGCAACGTCGCGACTTACGTCATAGCATTTGACCCGAACACTCGGTCAGTCCAAAATCGGCACCCATCAGTCACCGCAGGCCAGGCCCATGAATCAGCAGAACCCGAAACGCCAGCGATTTATCGAGCACGTTCAGGGTGGCAACACGTTTGCCGGCGAGTTATCGTTCCTGCGGCGCAAATACACCCAGGATATCGACGGCGCAGATGTCGTCATCTCTGGCATTCCCTTTGATTCGGCCACCACCTTTCGGCCCGGTGCACGCCTGGGCCCACAGGCCATCCGCGCCGCTTCGGTGCAGCTCGCAGAGCTCATCGGTCGAGCGTTTCCCTTTGGCATCAACCCAGTCGAGCTCCTGGCTGTGGCTGACTACGGCGATTGTCTACTCGACTCGGGTTACCCGCAGCACCTGGTAGAAACCGTTGAGGCGCATGCGCGGCTGCTCATCAGCAGTGGTGCCTTGATGGTCACCCTGGGCGGCGATCACTTTGTCACTTACCCACTATTGCGGGCTCACGCGGAAAAATATGGTCCTGTGGCTCTGGTTCACTTCGATGCCCACGTCGACACCTGGGAAGATGACGGCAAACGCCTGGATCATGGCTCTATGTTTCTGCGCGCCAAACGCGAGGGACTCATCGATGTATCTCGCTCGGTACAAATTGGTATTCGTTCATTCAGTGATGAGAGCCACGGCTTCACCGTCATTGATGCACCCACGGTGCACCAGCAGAGCCAACAGGCAACGATCCAGCAGATTCTCGATACTGTCGGTGACCACCCTGCCTACCTGACCTTTGATATTGATTGCCTTGACCCGGCATTTGCACCCGGCACCGGCACACCGGTAGCCGGCGGTCTGTCGTCAGCACAGGCCCTAGGCATACTGCGCGGTCTTGGCAAACTGAATTTTGTCGGCATGGACGTGGTTGAGGTTGCACCCGCCTATGATCATGCAGAGATCACCGCGATCGCGGCAGCGACCATTGCTCACGACTTTATCGGCCTGTTAGCGCTAAAAAAACTGCAAGGTGAAGCCACCTAAAACTTGTCTAACAGCGAATAATAAAGCATACCCGCCACAAGGCCAGGCCAGCGTAGCCAGCGACCACCGGGAAAAGGTATGTGGCGAATATTGGCAAACAGATCGAACCGCGACGCCTGCCCAGCAATCGCCTCGGCAATCAGCTTGCCACCCATATTTGCCATCGCGATACCATGTCCAGAATAGCCTTGGGCCCAGTAAACGTTGGCTCCACTTCGACCGAAACTCGGCATCCGCCGCATGGTAATGGCTAAGGTTCCACCCCAGGCATAATCAATCTTCACATCTGCCAATTGCGGATAAACCTCAAGCATATGCTGGCGAACAAAGCCTTTGATGTCTCGCGGAAAGAAGGGTGAGTAATTTTCGCCACCGCCAAAGATCAACCGATGGTCTGGTGAGTTGTGAAAATAATTGACCACAAACCGGGTGTCTACCACCGCGACATTATCGCGGTTCAGTTGTTGGGCACGCGTCGTATCTAAGGGTTCTGTGGCCAGAATGAAATTGTTAATGGGCATCTGATATTTACCCGCCTGCCGATCAAGCTTACCTAAATAACCATTACAAGCCAGCACCAGGTATTTCGCCCTGACCTCGCCGACTGCCGTCTTGGCGAGCACTTGATCAGTCGCCGGATTCTGATAGTCGAGCACGGCTGACTGCTCAAATATTTGCACCCCTAATGTCTTCGCTGCACGAGCGAGGCCCAATGCCAGATTCAAGGGATGAATGTGGGCTGAGCGAAAATCGAGGGCACCACCATAAAATGAGTCCACACCCAACATGGCCCGAACTTCTTCGCGGCTCACATGGCGGCGGTCGGTATACCCGTAGTGCTCGGCCAGGTGATCATTATAACGCCGCAGGTCATCAACATAGCGCGCCCTATGCGCGACATGCAGTTCGCCATCAGTCAGGTCACAGTCAATTTCATAGCGCTTGATACGGTCTCTGACTAACTCGTTGGCATCGCAGGCGACTTGCCACATTTGCTTCGCCACATCGAGGCCGAGCATGGCTTCAAGTTCATCTTGATCCTTACGCTGCCCCATACCTAGAACGCCACCGTTGCGCCCTGAGGCACC
This sequence comes from K189A clade bacterium, assembly GCA_018607725.1. GTDB lineage: Bacteria > Pseudomonadota > Gammaproteobacteria > Pseudomonadales > Azotimanducaceae > UBA4582. Next base: position 12,449 of record JABBAY010000131.1, on the reverse strand, counting down.
CGCCCCGACTCGATGGCTTTCTAACACTACAACCTTGAAGCCTTGCTCGGCCAACTCAATCGCCGCCGACAACCCCGTGTAACCTGCGCCAACAATACAGACGTCTGCATCGATAGATTCCGTCAACTGCGGATGCTGCACCAGTCCTTTGGCGGTGGCGTAATACCATGACTCATCGTAACCAACACGAGGATCACCACCTTGCCACCGAGATCCCATGGCTACAGAGACTCACACAGATAACGTTGCTCCCACAAGGAGATTTCTGCCTGAAAATGATCAATCTCCATTTGCTTGATCGATACAAACGAGTCAATGAAATCTTTACCAATCAGGTCAATGATCGGCTGACAATTTTGTAGCTCAACCAAGGCGGCGCCCAGATCACGAGGGAATGCCGCTGGCAGATTCAAATAGTAAGCATTGCTTTCCACCGCTTCTCTAGGCTCAAGTTTCTCACGAACGCCTAACAGGCCGCAGGCGAGTGTCGCCGCGGTAAACAAGTAAGGATTGGCATCAGCACCGGCGATTCTATTTTCGACCCGACCATTTTCATCGGTGTCATAGGGAATTCGGAAACCTGTAGTTCGATTATCATAACCCCATTCCAAATTCACCGGCGCGGACAGATCAGGCACGAATCGCTTATAGCTATTAATAGTGGGTGAAAACAATGCAAACGCCCGCGGCAGGTAGTACTGCAAACCAGCAATGTAATGCTTGAGCATCGCAGTGGCTTGGCCATCCTGCAAAGCAAACACATTGTTACCCTCAGCATCGTTCATACTGGTGTGGATATGCAAGCCACTACCAGCCGCCGCTTCAATCGGTTTCGCCATAAATGTCGCCGTCATACCGCACTTTAAGGCGCACGCCTTAACTGCACGTTTCAACAGAAATAATTGATCAGCTTTATCCAACGCATCGCCATGACCCACATTAAGCTCTATCTGCCCGGGCCCCATTTCGTGAATCAAACCCTCAAGCTGAATATTCGCTTTCGCACAGGATTGCCGCAGGGTCGCAAAAAAATCTTCAAACTTATCCAAGGCATCGATACTGAATGACTCACCGCCCGATTCAAGCCGACCGTCCTGGCCAGTAGCTGGCACCAAAGCATTTCGCGGATCTTGCACGGGCTGCACCAGATAGAACTCAACTTCAGGCGCAACAATGGGAAACCAGCCCACCTGCGCATATTGATTAAGCACCTCTATTAAAATATTTCTCGAATCGACAGTGGTTGGCTGGCCATTCTTGCTCAAGGAACGGCAGATCACCTGACTATGGTCATCCTCCTTCCATGGCGTTGCTCTGTAGGTAGACCAGTCTGGCTCTAACAGCATATCTTCGTCTTTCGGATTGAGTCGATCAAGAATATCTGCGTACTCACCGGTGATCGTCTGAAACAATACTGACAATCCCATATGAGGGCGGTAGCCTGGCTTCAAGGTGGCGCCATCAATCACTTTACCCCGAGGAACGCCATTCATGTCAGAGAAAAGCAACTCAACATGGGCTGATATGGGGTCTGGTAGCGCTGACATAAGGATAGTTCCTATAAGTTAAAGGTATGAACGGTTGTTAATTTGACGGATAACTGTCTGCTTTATCGCGCCTTAATTTATCGGTTTGCAGCCAAGCGTCGAACCGCCTGACCAAAAGCCGCAAAGATAGCCTTCGACTGCGGATTGTCGGCAAAGGCCCATTCGGGATGCCACTGCACACCCAACAAGAACTGACCATCCTTTGAGACGGCCTCGATGACACCATCTTTAGAAATCGCCTCTGCTCGCAAACCCGGCGCTAATATCGCTATCGCCTGCGCATGCAACGAATTCACTGCAAAGGATGGCGCATCGACAATTTGTTCGAGCAAGCCGCCGGCAACAACATCCACGTCATGTGCTGGCGCATACAGTTCTTCTCTCGAGAGGCCGTCCTGCTCGCGATGATCGGCATAGCCCGGTTGCTCATGCACCGCATGATAGAGCGTGCCTCCGATCGCGACATTCAGCTCCTGGATACCTCGACAGACGGCGAGTATAGGGATTTTGCGCGCTATCGCTCGCGCCAGCAATGGAAAAACTGTGGCGTCCCGCTGGTGGTCCTGCTTGATATCAGCGGGTGCATCTGAGTTGCCGTATCTGCCTGGTTCAACGTTACTCACGCTGCCGGTCAAAAAGAGTCCCTGGGCAAGATCCAACAAACCGTCAATATCGGTGTCCTGCTCCAGTGACAGAAGATCTTGCCCGGCGCCTATGCCAGGCACCAACAGGGCTTGAACACCAGCACCATGGCTGACCGCATTAATATATTTTTCACCAACACCGTGAAAGGGGTGACCCTCCACGTGTTTGACATCGCAGGGCACCAGAACCAGGGGTCTCATGCTTCATTAATACCATAGTGACGGGCAGTTTCATCCAGCGCCTTGGCCAATCGATCGATCAACAAATCGATTTCCGCTTTGCTACACACATAAGGCGGCGCGCTGATCATCGTGTCTTTGACGGCACGCACCATCAACCCATGATCAATTGCCCGATCTCGACAGAAGCCAGAGGCGGCTGAATCTGGCGCGAGACGTTCGCGAGAAGACTTGTCCCGGACCAGTTCCAGGGCGCCCAACATGCCCTGGGTTCGAGCCTCACCGACGATCGGATGATCACCCAACTGCCGCCAGCGCTCATTAAAATAAAGGGCGAGGTCTTTGCTCAGGGTTCCAACAATGTCTGTCTGCTTGTATATCTCCAAGGTCGCCAGTCCCGCTGCACAAGCAACTGGATGACCGGAATATGTAAAACCATGAGAAAATTCGACACTCTGAGACTGTAACACCGCAACGATCTTGTCTGACACGGCAACACCGCCCAACGGCTGATAGCCATTAGTCACACCTTTGGCGAAGGTTAATAGATCCGGGGTGAAGCCGTAGGTTTGGCAGCCAAACCACTGGCCCGTACGCCCAAACCCACAGATCACTTCATCACTGATAATCAGAACATCTCGCTCACGACATATTTTCTCAACCGCTGGCCAGTAACTCGCCGGCGGCACAATCACGCCACCGGCACCTTGGATAGGCTCGGCAATAAACGCCGCGACGGTATCTGCGCCCAGTTCATCGATCTTCGCTGCCAGGGCATTGGCGGCCACAAGTCCGAACGCCTCGGCATCCATGTCATGGCATTCTTCATACCAATATGGCTGCTGCACATGGTGGGTGTAGGTCAAACCAACAAACTGTTCATGCATATAACCCATGCCACCGAGGCTGGCGGCGGCTATGGTACTGCCGTGATAACCGTTATGCCGGCCGATAATATTCTTTTTACCGGGCTTGCCCAAGGCATCGAAGTAACGATGTACTAAACGGATATTGGTGTCGTTCGCTTCACTGCCGGAATTGGTGAAGAAGATGTGGTTCAAATGATCCGGCATGATTTCTACCAGCGCATTAGACATATTTATCGCGGCATCGTTACTGCAATTAAAGAAACTGTTGTAATAGGGTAAACGCTCCAACTGCTCTTGAATCGCTTTGTTGATAGTCGGTTGGCTGTAACCCAAACTGCAACACCACAGCCCCGACATGCCATCGAGTAACTGCTTGTTATCAGAGTCTGTAACATAGATATGTTCCGCTCGAGTCACCACCCGCCCGCCTGTCTTGGCGTATTGCTGATAGTTAGTGAAGGGATGCAATAATGTGGCGCGATCCATCTCCTTCAGCTTCGCACTGGAAAGCTTTTCACTGGAAAGCTTTGCACTAGAGATATCAGTCGTCATTTCGAAGTCACCCTATGGTCGTATAGCGTTGTCTGGAAAAATCAAACATGACATTATGCCCTGATTCAGGCCTTACCCACAAAGGGTTGTTGCAACCATGACTGTCAACGAACAAGATCTAAGGGAGCTGCTGCGTACGGGTTTTCAAGCCCTGACCCAAGGCAATATTGACAGGGCATCGCAGTGTTGCAGACAAGCCCTCGCGATCCAGCCAGACCTACCTCAGGCCCACTTTCTCGTGGGGCTCACGGCCCTGCAGGCCCAGGATCGCAAGACCGCGTTTCAAGCGTTCGGGTCTGTGACCACCCTCGACCCCAACCATGGCGCGGCATGGGCACAGCTGGCCCGCCTGTTTATGAATGAAGGTCAGGTCGTGCGTGCCGATGCTGCGCTCACAGAGGCCGTTAAGACTTCCAGCAATGACCCGATGGTGCATGATCTGATCGGCACCGTGTACTCCCTGATCGGCGAGTTTGATGCGGCCGGCAAAAGTTTTGAGACTGCCGTCAGCCAGCAACCCAAGCACCCACCCTTTCTGCTGAACCTGGCCAACAACCTCGTCTATCGAGGCAATACCGATAAGGCCGTCGCCACCATAGAACATTTACTATCGATACAGCCCAATAGTCCACAAGCACACTGGGTCCTGGCCAACACCCGGCGAGCTCGTGACGACGCGCATATTGCCACCATGCGGCAATTCCTTAGCACCGACCAGTTGTCGCCAAGAGCGCGGGCTTTTTACGCCTACGCCATCGGCAAAGAGCTCGAAGACCTGGAGGAATGGGAAGAAGCCTTTGACGCCTTTGAAATCGGTGCACGGGATCGGCGCAGCACCGTGGAATTTGATGAAGCAGCAGAAGTTCAGATGTTTGAAGATCTACAGAAGACCTTCACCACCGATTGGCTCGCCCAAGCCGGGCCAGGCTGCGAGGCACCGGGGGCAATATTCGTGGTCGGCCAACCTCGCACCGGTACTACCTTGATCGAACGCATTATCAGCAGTCACTCCCAGGTGAAATCAGCGGGCGAACTGCAGCAACTCAGCCTGGCCGTTCGCCGGCTCAGCGATTATCGAGATCCCAAACGTTTCTCCAGCGCCTTTTTTGCCAGCGCTGCCGAGCTTGATCCCGCTAAATTGGGCCAGCTGTATCTCGACACCACGCGCAAACAAAGGGGTGACGCCGACTGGTTTGTGGATAAGTTGCCACAAAACTATTTGATGATTCCGCTGATCCTGGCGGCATTACCTAACGCAAAAATTGTACATGTTCAACGAGACCCCATGGACGCCTGCTTTGCCAGCTTTAAACAATTGTTTGCTGACGCTTATCTACACTCCTATGACCAGCAGGAAATGGCGCGCCATCATGCCCGCTATCTGCATTTGATGGCCGTCTGGCGCAAACGTTTCGGCGATCGATTTATTGATATTTCATACGAAGATACGGTACAGGACCTGGAACCTAACGCCCGCCGCTTAATCGAGTTCCTCGGCCTTGAGTGGCAACCCGCTTGCCTGGCGTTTCACGAGCAAAATAGCGCCGTCTCAACCGCCAGCGCAGTCCAGGTCAGGGAACCGGCCCACAGTCGCTCTGTTGGTCGCTGGCGCCGCTACGCCAGGCAGCTGACACCTATGGCAGCAATACTACACGAGTTAAACGATGCCCCAACAGAGCCCAGATACACTGGTTAGTAACCTGGCAAAAACAAATTCATCGAGATCTATACCTGCCGCGTCAAATCGTTTAATTTGACGCCAACAACCGAACTATTTGGAGGTTATGTGACTCTTATTGATCCTAAATCGTTTCAGCGTCATCCAAACTTGCGCTTCAGACCTTCACCCCTGGCCCATGGCATCGCCATGGTCATCGCCTCGGGCCTCGCAGCTCAGGCCAGCGCCGAGAACCGAATACTCGAGGAAGTGGTAGTTACAGCCACCAAACGCAGTGAATCGGTACAAGACGTGCCCTTGGCGATTACGGCATTAACTGGCGATTTCGTCAGAGACGTTAACCTGAACGACGTCAAGGATCTGGTGTCATTCACCCCAGGCGTCTCTGGCAATAGTCAAGACAGCTTTATCGATGCCATCAGTGTTCGCGGTGTACGTACCCAAGACTTTGGCGTTGGCGGCGACCCCTCAGCGGCTTTTTTCAAAAACGATCTTTACGAAGGTCGGAATGGTTCAGCGGTCACCAGCTTGTTCGATATGGAGCGAGCGGAAATCCTTCGTGGGCCGCAAGGCTTTTTGTTTGGTCGAAACTCTATCGGCGGTGCCTTCAGCGTCTATACCGCGAAAGCCAAGATTGCCGATGAAATGGATGGCTATCTTGACCTGGATGCAGGCCAGAACAATCGGCTTAGAGCCGAAGGCGCTGTGAATATTCCTGTCAACGACAGCTTTGCGCTACGGATTGCTGGCTATCATTCCGAGCAAGACGGATTTGTCGACAACCTATTTGACGGCAGCCAACTTATCGCCCATGACAAGTCTGCCCTGCGCCTGTCGGGTACCTTTATCGGCGACAACCTCACGGCTCGTGGCACCGCCGAATATGAAGACCGGGAGCAATCGGGCTCAGTTTATCGAGCGATAGAGACCGGCGTAATTTGGGAAACCTTTGAAGCCGCCTTGGGTGACGTCAACTTAGGGGGCGGGGAGCAAGACGCGAATGTCGATCGTTCTGGCGGTGATCGAGATGACGCCGAGATTCTGACCCTGGGCTTGCAACTCGATTACGACCTGGGCTTTGCAACAATAACTTCCAATACCGGCTATAAAGATCACGAGTACTACTACACCGAGGATTACGACGGCACACCGTTGAATATCAACAACTACGGGCAAGACCAAAAAGGCGACTATTTTCAACAAGAAATTCGCCTGGCGTCGAACAGTGACGGCGCCTTATCGTGGTACGCCGGCGCATCCTACTATAGAGAGAACATCGACACCTTGTTCAAGTTTTCCGGTGCCGAAGACTACTTCTGCCAGTACTACGGGGCCTACTATAACTCTGGTACGACCTTTACTGGCTGCGCAGATTTATACGCTTACTACGGCTCTGAGTTCTCACCCAGCGCTGATGGCAACCTGACAGAAACTGGTCGCATCATTGGCGACTACTCGGGCTGGGGCGCTTATGTCGACGTCAATTACGACCTCTCGGAACAGTGGAGCCTTGGTCTTGGCGTTCGTTACAGCAACGACAAGAAAGACTTCGCCATCAATGTACCGACACCGGAAAGTGATCTGGGCCCCTACTGGGCCTATACCTTTGCCACAGACGGCGCCGTCTCTGACAGCAAATCCTGGAACGACACTCAGGCCCGGGCCATCGTGCGGTTTCAGCCGAACAATGACACTATGTTGTATGCCAGCTATACGGAAGGCTTCAAGTCTGGCGGCTTTGGTAGTTTTGCGTTGGAAGATGCCACCGGCACTCCCGTTGGCGGCGGCGCAACCGACCTGACTCAGGCTGATGGTTATCGGCCGAATGCATTCGACCCCGAGACCGTCGATTCATGGGAATTTGGCTATAAAGGCAGCTTGTTCGATGGCCGGACTGAGCTCAATTTGTCTGCGTTCCTCTACGATTATAAGGATCTGCAGGTGCTGGTTTTTGACGGCGGCGCAGCAGCGGTTAAAAATGTCGGCCAGGTTGATGGCTGGGGCTTTGAGGGCAGTGTCAGAACCATTTTGAACGACAATTTCGACCTCTACCTGGCACTGTCCAGCCTCGATACAGAAGCCACTCAGCTACAAAGTATTTGTGGTGGCGACACACAAGACAGCTGTGAAGGCAGCAGTCTGTTTTGGGCTCCAGAATTCACCGGCGCAGCGGTACTTAACGGCAACTTCCCGCTCGCCAGTAACGGCGCAATCACCACGAGCTTAGAAGTCTACTGGGAATCAGAACGGGGCGGTGGTTTTGAAAACCTGCAGGAAACCAAGATTGATTCCTACGCCGATGTCACACTGAGGGTCAGCTACGAGTCTGACAATGACTGGAAGGTCGGGTTGTATGCAGAAAACCTAACCAACGCCGAGACCTTTGATGGCCAAAACAATAACGGCGGCATTATTCCCTCGCACTTCTTTGGACCGAAACGACCCAGAGTATTCGGCCTGAGATACAGTCTCGACTTCTAAACCAACCCCTACCAGGCTTGGTCAGGTCAGCAGCAAACCCCTTCCAGCGGGTTTACTGCTGGCCCGGCGTCTTCGCCGCGCTATAACGTGCCCAACGCTGCATAGACCACCAGAAAACAAACGACCCCACCAAAATCAATCCCACAAAAATTGTTGCCAAGGCATTAATCTTAGGGCTGACACCCAGGCGAACACTCGAATAGATCACCATCGGCAGCGTGCTTGAACCCGGACCCGAGACAAAACTGGCGATCACCAGGTCATCCAGAGACAGGGTGAACGCCAACAACCAGCCCGATATCAACGCCGGGCTGATTAGAGGCAACGTAATCACAAAAAACACCTTCAGCGGCGTCGCACCCAGGTCCATTGCCGCCTCTTCCAGCGAGCTATCCATTTCTCTGAGCCGCGAGGTGATCACGATGGTGACGAACGCGACACTAAACGTCACGTGGGCAATCCAAATTGTCATGGCGCCCCTCGACGCCGGCCAACCTAACCAATTGCCCAGACCGACAAACAGCAACAACAAGGACAGACCGGTAATCACCTCAGGCATCACCAGAGGCGCAATGATCATACTGCTGAACAGGGTCTGACCTGGAAAGCGCCCGAGCTTTACCAGCACATAGGCGGCGATGGTTCCCAGCAGCACCGACATAAAGGCCGTGGAACAGGCAATCTGTAGACTCAGAAAAAACGCGTCCATCAATTGCCGATCCTCAAGCAACTCAAGATACCACTTTACGGAAAACTCGGTCCAGATCGTCACCAGCCGCGACTCATTGAATGAGTAGATAACGAGCACCAGCAGGGGGAAGTACAGAAACACCAACCCTGCCAACAGCAAGTAGCGTGTAATCTTCATTCCCCCACCCCTAATTGCTTCATCTCTAAGCGACGGTAGAAATAGATCGGAATAATCAGGAACGTCAGCATCACTACCGCAATCGCCGAGGCGACAGGCCAGTCTCGGTTGACAAAAAATTCTTGCCAAAGCACCTTGCCTATCATCAGCGTATCGGGCCCACCGAGCAGCTCTGGAATAATAAATTCACCGACTGCCGGAATAAACACCAGGAAACATCCCGCCACCACACCACTCATCGACAATGGCAAAATAATTGTCAGGAACACTTTCCAGGGTCGGGCGCCCAAATCATACCCCGCTTCAATCAGCGAATGGTCCAGCTTCATCAAGTTGGCATAAATCGGCAGAATCATAAACGGCAGATAGCCATAAACGATACCCAGATAAATCGCAAAGTCAGAATGGAGCATCGTCAGCGGTTCATCTACCAAACCCACCGACATGAAAAAGTGATTGACCAAGCCGTTGGTTTTTAACAAGCCTATCCAGGCATAAATACGAATCAAAAAAGAAGTCCAGGATGGCAGGATCACCAACAGCAGGAACAAACTGCGATAGGGTTCCTCCATCCGCGAAATCCCATAAGCCATGGGATAGGCGACGAATAAACACAACACCGTCGACACCGCCGCCAGCCGCAGTGAATTGAAGTAGGCGAGATAGTACAGATCGTCTTCTAACAAGAACCGGTAATTGTCGAAGGATCCGAGCCAGGTGAAGTGCCCGTCAGACCAGGACCAGATGTCGCTATAAGGCGGCATCGCAATCATCGACTCCGCCAGACTAATTTTCAGAATAAAGCCAAATGGTAGGGCGAAAAACACCAGCATCCAGATGTAGGGCCACACGACAACCCAAAATTTGTGGGCAAAGACCCCTTTCATGGCTGATCCGCTTTGATCAATACCACGGCATCCCGATCCCAAGACAGAACTACTGGTTGCTCAAAGTCGAAAGTCTGCGTGGCATGACGGGCAAAATTACTGACATGCACTTGGACTATTTTACCCTGTCCTGCGCCTGCATCGAGACGCACGTGAATCACATTATGGCTGCCTAAGTAGGCGATATCATTCACCTTACCGGCGGCGCAATTTGTCGCGTCGAGGTTTCTTGCCGCATCGAGGCGAATTTTTTCCGGCCGCAACGCCACATAGCACGGCCCTTCAAACACGGCATTGGCCTCGCCTGCCACCACCTGCCCGGGCAATTCCGCACAGGTCAGCTCGCCACCAGTAACCACCGCCTTGAACAAATTAATGGAACCAATAAACTCTGCGGTCAGCTTGCTGTTCGGGAACTCATAAATCTCTCGCGGCTGGCCCACCTGCATAATCCGACCTTGATCCATGATGGCAATTCTGTCGGCCATGGTCATGGCTTCTTCCTGATCGTGAGTGACCATCACGCAGGTCACGCCAACACTTTCAATGATATTGGCCAGCTCCAACTGCATCTGCATTCTCAATTTTTTGTCGAGCGCGCCCATCGGTTCGTCCAACAGCAACAACGCCGGCTTCTTCGCCAGACTGCGGGCCAGCGCCACCCGCTGTTGTTGACCGCCGGATAATTGGGCGGGCTTTCTGCTGCGAAACTTCTCCATTTGCACCAGGCCAAGCACCTCAGTCACCCGCGCGACAATTTGCGCCGCTGGCAGCTTGTCTTGCTTCAAACCAAAGGCAATATTTTGCTCTACCGTCATATGGGGAAACAACGCGTAAGACTGAAACATCATATTAACGGGACGCTGATAGGGCGGACTGTTGAGCACCGACACACCGTTGATCTTGATATCACCCAGACTGGGCTTCTCGAAACCCGCCAGCATACGTAGCAAGGTTGTCTTACCACAGCCAGACCCACCCAGCAGCGCAAATATCTCGCCCTTGTTGATTTTCAGGTCGACCTGATCCACGGCCGCCACATCATCGAAATGCTTCGATAAATTCACAACCTCAACGGCATATTGCACTTCAGCGTCATTCATTATTTGGCGATTCACCTTTTATTCACCCGCCGCTATAGCTAACGACCGGTCTTGATTCTGGACCACATGCGCAACGCTTGACGATCTACTTTTTGCGGGTAAGGCGGCAAGATAAAGTTTTTTTCGCTCATCGCTTTGGTGGGATAAATACCTGCATTCTCCAAAACGCTCTTGTCGACAAACTCGTTAGCGCTCAAGTTAGCATTCGCATAACGCACCTGATTGGTTACACCTGCAATAATCTCAGGCTCCATCAAGAAGTTGATGAACTTCAGCGCATTTTCAGGGTGTGGCGCATCGACGGGAATGGCCAGCATATCGAACCACAGCACCGTACCTTCCTGCGGCATATGGTACTCAATCGTGAACGGCAGATTCGCCTCGCTCGCCCGCCTACCGGCCTGCAGAATATCCCCTGACCACCCCAATGCGACACAGATATCACCGTTAGCCAGATCATTAATATATTTGGATGAGTGGAAATAAGTGACGTGGGGGCCGACTGCAGCAAGCACCGGCACCACCGCTGTTTTGAACAACTCGGCGTCTTGAGCAGTTGGATCCAGCCCCTGATAAGCCAGAACCGCTGGGAACAGCTCGTCATAGGCGTCGAGGAACGAAACACCACAGGCTTTCAGCTTTTCCAGATTGCCTGGCTCAAACACCAGCGCCCAACTGTCCACTGGCGCGTCCTCACCCAGCATTTCAGTCACCAGCTGACGGTTAATACCCAATCCCGTTGTACCCCACAAATAGGGTATCCCATACTGATTCCCCGCATCAAAGCGCTCCAATTGCTTCATCAGCACCGGATCCATATGCTTCAAATTGGGTAACTTGGTATGGTCAAGGCGCTGAAAGGCGCCCGCTTGCAGCATCCGGGCATGGTATCCCGAGGTCGGCACGACTATATCAAACCCGGAACTCCCCGCCAGCAACTTGCCCTGCAATACATCGTTGCTGTCAAAAACATCATAGGTGACCTTGATGCCCGTTCGAGCCTCGAAGATCTTGATGGTATCTGGCCCAATATAGTCCACCCAATTATAGACATTCAGCAGCTTATCTTCTTCGGCAAGACCTGGCAGGGCCAACATAAGGCCTACTAAAACACCCGTTAACTTTCCCATAAAATTTACTCTTTAGGCCGGCACACCCCGTCACTGGGGGCTTAGATCACATCCCACTATCCCAGAATATAACACAATCAGACCGCCTCTAAAGGCCAGAATATCAACCTACTGAACCTCATCGTTCGCATCGAAGCTCAGCGCCCATCAACGACTGCACAATATAATTCCGCGAACACCCCCGGACACCTTGACTCAAAGCCCGGCCTTCGGTCTAATACGCCCTCGTTTGGACAAATGGCCAGATAGCTCAGTCGGTAGAGCAAGGGATTGAAAATCCCTGTGTCGGTGGTTCGATTCCACCTCTGGCCACCAACGTGTTTTGCGCAAAGCGCAAAATCACGGCCGACAGTGTTTTCGCCAACGGCGAAAATCACGAAAGGCACCCCCCCAGTAATACAACATGCGTCAACGAAACGAATACAGAACCGTTGTGTATCGGCCTTAAGTCGCTATGGACTCAGCGCCCCCCTTTTTAATGACGCGAAGGTGATGTGTATCCCGAAATTA
>JABBAY010000134.1:6179-27007 GCA_018607725.1 K189A clade bacterium | reverse complement strand
GAATCCCGGCGTTATTCACCAGAATATCCACGGTGCCGAATTCGCTAACCGCATCGTCAACAATAGATTTTGCGGCAACTCGATCGGAAACAGACGCTTTATTGGCAATCGCAATACCGCCGGCCTGACGAATGTCTTCGACAACCTGGTCAGCCATATCGCTGGCACCACTGCCATCGGCGCTGCTGCCTAGATCGTTGACCACAACCTTCGCGCCCCGACGAGCGAACTCCATGGCGTGAGCGCGACCCAAGCCGCCACCGGCACCCGTGACGATAACGACCTTATCTTTAAAACTATCCATTTTGCTTTCTCCCTAGGGTTCATTAGATTGATTAAAAAAATCCTTCACTACATTGTGACTAACCGGCCTGCATTCAGCGGTCTGCCGTGACCTGAGCGACTTCGACAGTCGAGCGCTATCGTTGAGGACAAAAGACCAAGACCAGAGAATAAAGATCCGTCTCGCAAAAAACCAGCTTCTATCTTCAATGCCGGATCGAATCAGGATTTGCTCAAAGCCCCAGTGATGGCTTGCAGCACCTGATCCAGCGCCTTATTGTCAATCCAGCGTAGCACCACCACAAGATCATCAGCTTCATCTACAAAGACGATATTCGATCCGGCACCGGCAAAGTAATAACTGTTGGCCCGCTGACTGGGCAACAACTTTTGATCGGTGTTCAGAAAATAATTCATATACCCATACGTTGGTTGGACTGGGGTCGGCGTTCGTGACTGTTGAATCCAGTCCTGTGAGAGAATTTGCTGATCTTGCCACTGTCCCTTGTGCAGGGCCAACAAGCCGAGTCGACCCAGATCCAGCGCCGAAATAAACATACCTCCACCCCAATGTCCGCCGCCAGTCACTGACTGCATCTGCTGGCCATCCAGTTCGATCCAGGCATTGTCGTAACCATGCCAGCGCCAGGTATTGGAAGCGCCGATTCGATCCATCAGACGCTCTTTGAGCACCACTGGCAAGGGTTGGCGCCAGACATGTAACAACGCCAGCGCCAACACATTGACCCGAACATCATTGTATTTCCACTCAGTCCCGGGGGCCGGCGTCTCACGGGCAAATTCGGCCCAGGGTTGCTTGCCTGGACGATCGGCCCAATCGGGTTTCCCCCACAGGGTACCGCGCCAGAAGCTGGTCTGGCGCAGCAAGTGATCCCAGGTAATTTGGCTATTATGCTCACCTTCAAACAGCGCGGTCGGCACATAGGGGCCAACTCGGTCATTCACGCTCCTGATTAAGCCGGCATCAACGGCCAAACCCGCAACACTCGACAGAAAGGTTTTCGAGATGCTGTGGGTCATATCAACCCGCTCAACATCACCCCATTGGGCGATGATGTAGCCACCCTTGATCACCATGCCGGTGAAGGGCCCGCGAGGCGCCATGGGGCCGATGACCTCATCGAAGGGCTCGTTAGTAAAGCCATACATGGACCTGACTTTCGGTAAATCCCTCACGTCCAGGTACTTTGCCAACTGTTCCGGCAAACGTGTTTCATGCGCTTTGGCTAACGTAATCGCAGCAGCCAGCTTCTCAGGCACAAAGCCCGCCGCCGCGGGCGATTTTGACTGCCAATTCTGACCAGGAAAATAATCGGCGCCAGCCGCTACAGACACCATCATTGTCAGCAGCATCACAATCCCTGACAATCTCGCGCTGACGGTGACAAGGGTCGCTAAAAATCTACTCACCAATGTAGTCTGCTCCAATTTAGTGTTACCCATAAACCCCAGTCCGTTGGCTAGAGGCTCAAAGCACGACTAGCAATCATGCTGGCCTGTTCCGTCGCCAGCACCTTCCGGTTCCAGGCATAGCCTAGAACACCCACCAAAACGTTGGTCGTGGCTGTCGCCACAAATACGCCGACATACCCCCAATAATGACTACCCAGTAATGCCAAGGGAATGTAGATGACCAGCAGACGCGCCAGAGACAGCAGCAAAGCCGGCCCCGGGCGCCGCAAGGCATTGAAGCAATGGGTCGAGACCGTCAACATCCCCATAAAGCCAATACTAATGGGAATAATATACAAAAACATCACGGCCGATTCGACCAGGTCGGGGTCAGCATTAATCAGACTGACAAAGAATGGCGCCCCGATCCACATGATGATTGCCGCGACGACACCCCAGGCGAGACAAGCCTGATAACACGTATTCAGCGCCTCACGGACACGATCGAATTGATAGGCACCCCAGTTCTGTCCCACCAAAGGCACCACACTGGTAGATATACCGATGACCACCATACCCACAACAGACTCGATGCGACTCGCCACGCCAAAGCCTGCCACCACCGACACCCCGTAACCCGCAAGTAACCAAGTGACGACACCAGCGGATACTGGCTGAATCAGATTGGTCGCCGAGGCCGGTATACCGACCTGAAGAATACCGGTCATCGACGCCATCAAGCCCTCAAATGTTAAACGCATCAAGCGTTCTTTAATGAGAAACCAATAGAGTGCCAGAAGAAACTGGCAAAAGGCACTCATGACAAATGTCAGCGCCGCACCCTGCAAGCCCATCGCCGGCAGGCCGAACCAGCCAAAGATTAAAATCGGGCCGAGCAACACCTGCACTAACGGGCCGATTGTCATGATATAGCCCGGATACGTAGCATTCCCAAACGCCCGTATCAGACCGTTAGACGCCAGTGCAAAACCCATCAAGGGGAATCCCAGCAGCCAAATATGGGCATAGCCACTGGCTAGCGCTAACACTTCACCACGCGCACCGATCAACCGAAACAGATCATCCACAAGAAATTGCCCGGCCAGACTGAAGCTCACAGCAAAGCCGATAATTAACAGGTAACAATGGGTCACCAGCAGCGCCGCTTGCTCGCGATGACCTTCGCCCATGGATCGAGCGATCAAGGATGCCGCGCCAACACCCAGGCCGCGAGTGATGCCATTCAGGGCCATCACCAGAGGAAAGGAGAAGGCAATGGCTGCCAGCTCGAGCTTACCCACCATCCCCAGATAGAAGACTTCCACTAAGGAGCCCAACGTCATTGCGAGAAAACCGACAATCATCACCGATGACAGCTTCATGACGTGTCGCTTGATGGAACCCTGGGTAAAGCCCTGTGCCGCCATAGTGGAATTTATGTACCTGGTTAGCGTCAGTGGTTGCACCGCCCGCCAGGCGGCAAAAAAAGTCCTCAAGACTATACCAGCTGGAAATCATGATCTATAGCATCGCCGCCAATGTAGCCAGAACGGGGGCCGGATTAATGGTGTTTTCATGGAAATTAATCGAGACCTTTCGTAAGCTGGTGGTCTTTTCTGATCTGGATCCTCTATGGCCTGGTTAACCCATCGCCCCATCGGTCTCACCCACAGTGGATCAGGCAGTGACGGCGGCTATACGTTGTTCTCCTCGGTCCGCGGTCATCACGCCAGCATCATCGACCCGCAAGGACAAATCGTCCACCAATGGCATCACCCCGAAGGCATTCAACACGTTAAATTGCTGGCCAATGGTCACCTCCTGATCCAGACCCTACCCCCGGCCGACGCAGCGGGTCGGGAAAAAATCGGCGGTTCTGCGGGCGCCATGATAGAGCTCGATGCCGAGGGTAATACTGTGTGGGAACATCGCGACCTGACTCAGCACCATGACTATGTACGTCTGGACAATGGCAATACGCTGTATCTTGCTTGGGAGCTGATGCCGCACGCGATCTGCGCGCAAGTCCGCGGCGGTCACCACCACGATGACGACCCCGAATTAATGTGGGGCGATGTGGTTAGAGAGATTGATCAGGCCGGCAAACTCCTCCGCGAGTGGCGCTCCTGGGAGCACCTGGATTTCAACGAAGAGATCATTTGCCCCCTCGAGAGTCACAAAGAATGGACCCACGCTAATTCCCTGGAGGTCATGCCGAATGGCGACTGGCTGATTAGCTTGCGCCTCACCAGCACGGTGATCCTGGTGGATGCTGATAGCGGTGACATTA
Source organism: K189A clade bacterium (assembly GCA_018607725.1). Lineage (GTDB taxonomy): Bacteria > Pseudomonadota > Gammaproteobacteria > Pseudomonadales > Azotimanducaceae > UBA4582. The sequence goes on along the minus strand of JABBAY010000134.1, from coordinate 23,022 downwards.
AATGGCGCTGGGGTGGCAGCCAGACCCACAACGAACATGACATGAAACGTTGGGGGCCTGCTGAACTGTCGCACCAGCACAATGCTCAGCGACTGGCTAACGGCAACATTTTGGTGTTTGACAATGGCTGCCACCGAAAACGCGGACCGAGTTATTCCCGTATTGTCGAGATCAACCCTGAGACTTATGAGTTTGTTTGGAGCTACAGCAACCCCACCGTGCTGGCATTTTACAGCTTCATGGTCAGTGGCTGTCAGCGCCTGGCCAACGGCAACACGTTGATTACAGAAGGCGCCAGCGGTCGATTGTTCGAGGTTACAGTTGACCATCAAGTCGTCTGGGAATACATCTCGCCTTGGACCATCCCGAGTCCTTTCGGCCCCAGCCCGGCGGTGTTTCGGTCCTATCGCATCAAGGCGGAAGATCCGCGGCTGGCGGGTTATACGCTGTCTGCAGCTAACTATGAAAGTCTGAACACAGCCATCGCGGCGGGAGAACTACAAACCGAGCCCGACTATCATGCCACTGTGACGCAGCCCACCCCATAAAGACGCGGCCTCCAGACCTGGCCCAGCAGCACCGCCGACATTAGGCTATTTGACCGCCGCGAAATGCCAGAGCACATGGCCTTTTTTCGTGAAATAAATCGAGTAGTAAATGTCGTCGATTTTTTGTCGCAGCTTCGAGTAACCCTTATCGATGCCTTGGGAAAAACGAATACGTTTTACTTGCAACTCTTCAAATTTGCCGTTAAACCCGTAAACCTTCGCCCCCGGATTAGACCCACAAAAATACCGATGGGTTTTTGCCGCGATAAAATTTACATGAGTCGGATCAACGAAGGTTTCGGCCCTCGGGTAACAAGGTGTAATGGCATAGAGCTGACCACTGGGCTTTAACACTCGGTGAATTTCGTTCATTAATTCAATAAAAGGAAATACCGTTTTGTTATCTTTAACAATGAGCCGAGGGACATGCTCTAAGAAGTCATAAGCCGACACCGAATCGAAAAAACTGTCAGCGAAGGGCAGCGGCTCGAGGGTCACGTTACACTGACGATAGTTAAAGTCGACGGCTTGATCAATGATGTCGACGCCGAATAATTGCTCATGCTTAAATGGGTTCCTGGCTGTAGAGCCGCAACCTATGTCTAGGTGTTTCGTTGTCATAGGCTAGCAATCCGCACTTTAGAGTTGAGTGTCAGTTGACGTTTCGCTCTATTGAGCATTGATTCTGTATTTTAACTTATCGTTTTGGAAAGTACAGTTGGTAAGCTCAACTTACCTTCCGCTACTTTCCCTAACCATACTTATCCGCCACCAGTCCTGGCACTCAGCACTACAGACTCATGCCCAGCAACAGATAAGCCAGCACGCTGATTACACCCACCAGCAGTGAATAGGGTAGCTGAGTTTTAATATGGTCCATGTGATCCGAGGCTGCACCCGTGGAAGCCAAAATCGAAGTGTCAGAGAGCGGCGAACAATGGTCGCCAAACACGCCACCACCCGCCGTCGCCGCCAGGGTGGCATACACCAGCGTCGATAATTCACCACCCGCAAAGCTGAAGGCCATGGGGACTGAAATGGGAATCATAATCGCGTATGTGCCCCAAGAGGTGCCAGTAGAAAAAGCAATCAGGCCAGATATCAAGAATACCAGCACTGGCAACATAGCGGGCGTCAGCCAAGATTTAGATACCGAAACAATATAGTCTGCGGTGTTGAGGGCGGCGGACAGATCATTCAGCGCATAGGCAAAAGCCAAAATCACCACCGCCGGCATAATCCCTTTAATGCCCAACATAGCGGTCGAGGTGATCTCGTTCAGAACAACCCCCTGAATCCGCATGATGATCGCCAGAACGAATGTCGCCAGCATAAATGCCTCAAGGGGTTTTGCGCTCGAGGTCAGCATAATCGAACCCACCGCAAAACCAATCACGATCACCACAGGAAAGATGAAGTTCCAGAACAGGCTGGTACGGATACCAACGGCAGGTTCTATTTCGGTCAACTCGGCCGCCATCAGCGGCTCGCCACCATCACGGACCACCTTGCCTTCTAACTGAGCCCGCTGTTCAGCATGCTTCATTGGCCCGAAATCTGGAATCATACCCGCGGCAATTAAACCCACCATCAGCACCGACAGCATAGGATAGATATTAAAGGGAATTGCGGTAATGAAAAAACTCATGGCATCGCCGACGTCCAACACTGGACCCATCCCTATAGTGAGCCCCGCCACGAACACCGCCCAACCGGTGAACGGCACTAAAATACTCACGGGGGCTGAGGTCGAGTCACAAATGTAGGCGAGTTTCTCACGAGAAATTTTGAATCGATCTGACAGATTACGCATGGTCGAACCGACAAACAGTGGGCTGAAGTAATCACTGAAATATACAAACAGACCCATAAACCAGGCTATTAATTGGATCCGCTTGCGGGTCATTCGGCGTCGCTCAATAAAGCTCGAAAAATTCGAAATAGCGCCGGTACGCTGAAAGAATGCCAACAGTATGCCGATAAAAAACTCTAACAGTAGAATCCACGAGAAACCTTCATTGCCGAGCGCACCCACCAGCAGCTTCGGAAACCCCAACAAGCCTTCGCCAGCAATCAGCACGCCCACCAGGCAAGCGGCCGCCAGTGAAAACACAGTATTGCGCGTAACAAAAGCCAAAAACACAGCGACGCCGGCGGGTACCAAAGACAGGGGACCAATATAATCTGTTACTTCCATGACTCATTCCTCTTAAACCGGTTCGTACCATTGAGAAAAGTCGCCAGAAAATGCCGAGCAACTACAGTTCTTGCCTACCCTGCCAGCTTTCCAGCGCCGCATTGGCATGAAAGCCAATGCGCCGCAACGGTTCAGGCGGCATCCAACTGGGCGAACCAAACAGCCCAGTCACATCGGGCACACTGTGACCCAGGGCTGATTCGGCAAGGAGCTTGCCCAACAGCGTACCCTTCACCGTACCACCACCGTTGCAACCACCAGAAATAAACAACCCAGGCTGTTGCTCACCCCACACCGGAGCACCATTCAAGGTGATACCCACTGCACCACCCCAGACATGTTCAAAGTCTTGACCTTTGAGGCTAGGGAAACGCCGCCAGAGCCGATCTTGCAACAGCGCGGTGACTTTTGAGGTGGCTAACTCGCCTTCATAACTATGGGCTGAGCGCACCAACAGCCGGCCGTCGGCAGTACGTCGTAATGTGCTGCCGAGTCTGTGAGAAGGGAGCAGGCCCCAGTTAGTGACGCTGCCCAGACTGTCCAGCACATCCTGGTCCAACCTTGGCGTCAAACCCGCATAGGTATACACCGCCGCCATGCGCGCACGGCTCACACCCAGTTCTCTGGCGAATGAATTATTCGCCAGCACCAATTTCGAGCAGCTGATCTCACCTTGATCGGTAGTGACCGTCCACTGGTCGCCGGTCTTGCTGAGCTTCAGAGCTGGGGTATTCTCAAAGACCGATATCGAGTCTGGCAGCTGACTGTAGATCGCTCGAATCACAGCCGCGGGCTGCGCCAAGTAACAGTGGGGGCTATAAAGGCCCGCTTGATAGAAGTCGGTGCCCAGCTCGGTCCTTAACTGCGCCTGGTCCAACGACCGGTAGGGTAACCCGGCCTCCTCCAGGAACTGCTTGTAGTGACTTAGGGATTTAAGCCCCGCCGAGCTCGCTGCCGCACGGTAGGTGCCAACTCGCTCCAGATCAACCGCTGCGCCGCTGGCCACCACGTCTTTCGCGATCGACTGCATGGCGGTTTGGGTCAGACTGTTGCACGTCAGCATGCGCTGCATATTCGCGGGATTAGCATCTTCTGCCAGGGCAATCTCTAGCAGAAAACCCGAGTTTCGGCCGGGATTACCCTCGCCTATTTCACTGGCGTCGATCACTACCACGCGCGCATTCGGCGCCAGCTCTTGCCAGCGCCGAGCGCAGGCCAAGCCGGTAAACCCCGCACCGATAACCACAACGTCAGCCATCTGCTTACCCTGCAATGCGGGCTGTGCTTGACGATCGGGCAGCAGCGCATTCCAGCCACTCTTCAGTTGATAATTTGGAAAAGCTTGTCTCATCTTTTTATGAAGCTCTATAAACATGGCGGTTAATGAATGCCTCGAGAGCCCCTGAAAAAATCCATCGCGACAAGGCCATCAGCAGCCGACACCATAGCAGACAACACAGCTGTCCACATAACCGTCAAAATCCGCTCTCCATTGAGGCCAGCATTGTCGGCTGCAGTGGGAACAACAAGTTCTTAGCAAGAGTCTACTGGCCAATACACGACTCGCCAGCAGCACGCCACGCAGCCGAGCAACAACAGCCCATGACGCCGCCCGTCTGCGGCGTTAGCGAAATGGCAGCTGTAGGTCAGCGACGGCGGCTTGGACCTGCTTGAGGGTCAGGGACGTCATACATTGATAGCTCAGGTCGCACAGCTCGGATGCACAACGGGCGCCACAGGGCAGCACACCTCTGACGACAGTCACATGGGGGCCCTTCGGGTTCCAGCGTACCGAATCACTAGGTCCGAACAGTGCGATAATCTGGCATCCGGCGGCAGTCGCCACATGCATCGGGCCGCTGTCATTACCGACAAATACCGTGGCAGCCTGACAGAGCGCCGCCAACTCGGTTATTGACAGCTGATTGCAGGCATTCACCACCGTCGCGGCAGTCTGCTCCAGAAGCTGTTCCACTCGGACTTGTTCTGCACTGCCCGCTCCTACAATCACGACTTGCCAGCCCGCGCCATCTAGCCAAGTTGCCAGTTCAGCGAAATAAGCCAAAGCCCATTGTTTGTATTCCTTACCGGCACTGGCGCTGGGGTGGATCACGGCGATCGGCCGGCTAGTCTCTAATCCCAACTTTTTGGTCACAGTGGGAACTTCCGGACTGGCCGGTAGATTCAGGTAATGCTCACTGGGCACAGAAATTCCCAGGGGCCGCAGCATGTCTGCATAATCATCGAAACAATGTTGCGTGAGGTGATTCACTGGCACCAGTTGCTGATAGATACGAGCGCGACTGGTAAAAGCCGGACCCGTCTTTACCCTCGCTCGCACCATGCCCACCAGGCGCGCGGAGACCACTGTTCCGTCCAGGTCGAGTGCCGTGTCGTACTTGTCCCGCCTGAGCTGCCAAATAAAGCGCAGATAATGTTTGGCTCTGGCCCAGGTCGAACCTTGCGCCAACTGTCTTCGCGGATAGCTGAGCACCCTGGGGTCGTCACCAATGGCGAGCCGAACCAGGTCAGTGAAATTATCATCGATCAGGAGTGTGACGTCATGACCAGAGTCCAGCGCTGCTCTGATGGCCGCCAGTGCGATAGTCATATTGCCTACAAATTTAGTCGGGATGGCGAGAAGTAGTTTCAATGCACACACTTAGGGAAAGTTAAACCTGAACTATTATAGGTATAACCGCGGCCAATGCACATCCAGGCGATAGGCTGAACTCAATGATGCTGAGTCCGATTAACCAAGACCAAGCCAAAAACCCTGTTCTGCTGGCAATTTGCGACCACTTCGAGGCAAACTATTCGGATCAATCAGACTAGGAGCGCCGCCATGGACTTTCGTAAAACATCAGTTGTCTCGTTAGCAAAAGACGTGCAGGCCGGAAACCTGTCTGCTCGAGAATTGACACAGGCCGCTCTGAAAAACATTGAACAGCTCAATGGCACATTGAACGCTTTCTGCGCGGTGAATCCCGAGCAGGCATTGGCTGAGGCAGATGCAGTGGATGCGGCTATCAAACGCGGCGAATCTTTACCACTGGCGGGCGTTCCTATCGGCGTGAAAGACCTGGAAGACGCCAAGGGTTTTATCACGACCTATGGTTCAGCATTACACACCCAGGATGCCGCCGCAGGCAGCGACTCTGAATTGGTTCGACGCCTCAAAGCCGCCGGCTGTGTCGTACTTGGCAAAACCAATACCCCAGAATTTGGTCATAAGGGCAAGACCGACAACATTCCCTTTGGTGCGACGCTTAATCCCTGGAACCTTGGCTATACCGCAGGCGGCTCCTCCGGCGGCACCGCGGCCGCGCTCGCGTCCGGCATGATTCCGCTGGGCACCGGTTCAGATGGTGGCGGCTCAATCCGAGGACCCTCTGCCATTTGCGGCTTAAGTGGGATTAAAACTTCGCAAGGCCGGATTCCAAATGGCGGCATTAATCCACCAGGTAGCGGTCTGCTAACGGTCAAGGGGCCGATGGCGAGAACCGCACTGGATACCGCCTATGTTTTGGATCAGACCGTCGGTGATTGCAAGACCGATATATTTAGTCTGCCCGATAAAACCGAGCATTGGTATGAAGGCGTGCAAGCCGCCACACTGCCAAAAACCGTGATCTGGTCGGCCACCATGGGATTCGCGACCCTCGATAACGAAATCAGAGCCAAGTCGGAAAATGCTATCGCCCTACTACGCTCAAATGGCGTCAAGGTTATTGAGATTGACAACATCTGGTCTGAAGATCCGGTGAGATCCTGGCTGGTGTTCTGGTTCTCGGCCAGAGCCCGAGCCCAGCAACACTTGATGGATACCGATGACTGGGAAAAGATCGACCCAGTGCTTAGAACCATGATCACCATCGGCGCCACTAAGATGTCAGGCCCAGATTACGCCTCAGCGATCGACGCTGCCCACCGCCTGAACTTTGAATTGGAAATGGCTTTTGAGCAAGCGCCTCTCATATTGACCCCGGGCGCCTGCGGACATACCCCAACCTTGGCTGGCGACGGCCTCGTTAATGGTGCCGAAACCACCAGCTGGCTTGGCTACACCATGGGCCTAAATATGACGCGCAATCCCGCTGGCGTGGTACCTATCGGCTTCAGCGATGTAGGTATGCCGTTGGCTCTGCAAGTCATCGGCCGCCAGCGGGAAGACCTCAGCGTGCTGGCCGCGATGCATGCGCTGGAACAAATCTTTGAGTTCAAGACTTCAGCCGCAAATGGTCTTTAGCTTGCATTGGCTTGCCAACACCCGTGCGCCAGGGCCTGCCGGTTAGGGCTGGCCGTCTGGCTTTGAAGACTCAGATTGGCTAATCAGCTCGCGCAACTTGGCATACTTGCAGAAGCTGTTGAAGCAACCTATCGAGGTATGCACCAAACCCGGCACGCCATCCAGACAGCCACGGCGAAAGAGGTAGAACTTGATGAAGCGCACCAACGGTGACAGTGTCAGCTTGGCAATGGACGCGCCCTTGCCGCGATTGAATAACTCCTCGGCTTGCAGACTGGTATATCGGTTCTGCTTGTCCAGGTAATCGCCTAACGATGCAGCTGAGTAGTGGTCTAGATCACCATCAATTCGGCCAAGGGCCTCGGCATACACTACTTTTTCGTGAACCGTGTCGGCACTCCAGCGACCATGCTGACGGTGGAACAATCGTAGGCACCAGTCAGGATAACCCTCGCCGTGGCGCAATGCGCGACCCATGAAATGATTGCAGCGATTGACCTCATAGGCTTTTTTAGCTGGCGTCTTGTCTGCGTCAAACAAGACCTCGATGGCACTTCTGAGCGCTGCAGAAACTCGCTCATCAGCGTCGATACTGAACACCCAATCATGCCTCGCTTGGTCCACAGCGAATTGCTTCTGCAAGCCAAATCCTGGCCAGGCATGACTCATCACTCGCGCACCGGCAGCACGCGCTCGAGCAACCGTGTCGTCGGTACTGCCTGAATCGATGACCAGCACCTCAGCGAAAAAACTGACACTTTCAACGCAGGCGGCGATATGCTCCGCTTCATTATGGGTAATGATGGTCGCTGTAGCCGAGACTTGGCCCATGAGATAGTCCTAATATGGTCAGCGGCAGTATAGCAATGTCGCACCACCAGGCAAGGACCGCCCACAAAGACAATATCTCGCAAGTCTCAGCGCTAGCCATGCACCTGACGTTCTTTCAGTTCTGCAAGGCTCTTGCAATCGAAACAGTGAGTCGCTGTGGGTCGGGCGTGCAACCGCTGAATGCCGATTTCAACACCACAAGCCTGGCAGAAGCCATAGTCTTCACGGTCAAGGGAGTCGATGCTCCTGTCGATTTTGCCAATGAGCCGCCGCCGCCGATCCTGAGTTCGCACGGCAACCTGTAGCTCTTCCGTCTGGCTTGCGCGATCAACGGGGTCAGCATCGTTAGCGGCACTGTTAGCCATCTGCCTGGCGGCACCTGCCACTTCCTCTAACAGATGGCCTTTCCAGTCAGACAGGACCTTCTTAAAGTGCGCCCGGTGCGCTGTGTTCATATATTCATTGTCGAATGCCGGATCCAGGGCAAAGTGCATATTCATAGTTGTCCTTAATTATGTGGCTTTTCATATCACACGGGTTTTCATGACGGGCACCGCGACTGCTGACAACAGTATCTGTCGCGATGCCTACGCCTATGCTTAAAGCAATGCTTATGCCACCTTTACATATCAGACAGAGAATCTTGTTCGAGCGACATCGCTATGATGTCTGGGCTCCCCAGACGATTGAGGATCTGATGAATTTTGCGCCATATCTGACCACGATGGTCACAAATGTCCGTTTTTGGGCAAGTCACTATGGCAGTTAAATGACCGAGCACGAAAGCCTTGAGGGTCCGTAGGCCGATTCTTAGGCTAGACCCTGACACTTTCACCACGTCGCTTGATAGTAGATTGCCAACCGCATGCGGCCAGGTAAAAAACTGCCAGCGCTATAAAGCGCATTCTCAGAACAGCTAAGCTTGCCGTAGAATCCAGGCGAATTTCTCGCCCCCCGGGGCCGAGGTTAGCGGGAAATGGCCGTCTTGAGTCGCACACTTGGCAATATCAATTGCGGCCAAGCCCGACAAGCAATCAGCACAGGGCGACTCATGCGAGTCTAGAGCCATTATCAGTAGATAATCAGCCCCCGAAATCACTTCGAGGACTGAATACACCAGCAGCTATAAACCTACTGCGAAAGGGCCGATTTACAGACGCTGTTATTGGCCAGCGATTAGTTCGATCACCAGTGCTGTCACAATGCTTGCGTCTGCGCAGGTGGTGCCAGCTCGAGCTCATCACTCATCGTTTCATAGCTCGACATCGGTGGACAAGAGCAAATCAGATTTCTGTCGCCATAGACATTATCTACTCGACCAACGGGTGGCCAATATTTGTTGGCCCGCAGCGAGGGGGTGGGATAGGCGGCGTCTTGGCGCGAATAAGCATGATGCCACTCATCACTCAGCAGCGATTCTACGGTGTGCGGTGCATGCTTGAGCGGATTGTCGAGGGGGTCGGCAGCACCAGACTCAATAGCGGCAATTTCCTGGCGAATCATGATCATAGCGTTACAGAAACGATCTAGCTCTGCCAAAGACTCGCTCTCTGTTGGCTCAATCATTAATGTGCCTGCAACCGGAAAGGACATGGTCGGGGCGTGAAAGCCAAAATCAATCAGGCGCTTGGCCAGATCGTCTACACTCACGCCAGTCGTATCTTTGATCGGTCGCAAGTCGATAATGCATTCGTGCGCAACGCGATCATTGGCGCCAGTGTACAGAATCGGATAATGCGCTTTCAGCCGCTCAGCGATGTAGTTAGCATTAAGAATCGCTGTTTGCGTCGCTAGCCGCAGGCCATCACGACCCATCATCTTAATATACATCCAACTGATCGGCAGAATGCCAGCACTGCCCCAGGCGGCTGCCGACACGCTGTTGTGGTCGCTGCCCATGCCTGCATTTTTCAAAACACTGTGACCTGGCATAAACGGCTTGAGATGTTCACGCACCCCGATGGGACCAACACCGGGGCCGCCACCGCCGTGTGGAATGCAGAAGGTTTTGTGGAGATTCAAGTGCGACACATCACTACCGAACTTACCGGGATAACAAAGGCCCACCATGGCATTCAAGTTAGCGCCGTCCATATAGACCTGACCACCATGTTCATGGGTAATCGCGCAAACTTGCTTGATCTCAGTCTCAAACACACCATGGGTAGAAGGATAGGTCACCATCAGGGCCCCTAGATTGGCGCTGTGTTTTTCTGCCTTGGCGCGCAAGTCTTCAATGTCGACATTGCCCTGTTCGTCACACTTGACCACCACCACTTGCATGCCACACATCTGTGCTGAAGCGGGATTGGTACCGTGAGCAGAACTCGGAATCAGGCAGATCGTACGATGGCTCTCGCCGCGGCTTGCATGGTAACCCATGATCGCTAACAGGCCTGCGTACTCGCCCTGAGCGCCGGAGTTAGGCTGCAAGGAGATACCGTCATAGCCGGTGGCTGTTGCCAGCATTTGCTCAAGCTCGGCGATTAACTGCAGATAGCCTTGCGCCTGAGACAAGGGTGCAAAGGGGTGCAGGTTGGCAAATTCTGGCCAGGTGATGGGTATCATTTCGCTGGTGGCATTGAGCTTCATTGTGCAAGAACCAAGAGGAATCATGGCGCGATCAAGGGCAATGTCCTTGTCAGCCAAGCGTCGCAGGTAGCGCATCATCTCGGTTTCAGAATGATAGCGATTGAAGATCTCGTGACTGAGCACCTTATCCTGTCGCAGCAGCGCCTCGGGCAGGGTTGGCACCAACGCGGCCGCCATCTGTTGTGCGGTAATATCTACGGATTGGTCAAGGGCGAACACTGACCACAAGGTTTCAACTGCCGTGGCAGTGCTCGTCTCGTCCAAGGAGACACTAACGTGCTGATCATCCACCTCACGCAGATTAATGCGCGCGGCGCGGGCGCGTTCAATGATCGCGCTGGTTTGTGTGCCGGTATGAATCGTTACAGTGTCGAAGAAATTATCAGCCAGGGTCTTGAAGCCGAGCCGACTAATGCCCTGATTAAAAATCCGCGTCAAGTCATGGACTCGGTGGGCAATGGTTCGCAAACCATCGGGGCCGTGATACACCGCGTACATACTGGCCATCACCGCCAACAGCACCTGGGCAGTACAAATGTTGCTCGTCGCTTTATCACGGCGGATATGCTGCTCGCGAGTTTGCAGGGCAAGGCGATAGGCAGGCTTGCCATGACTGTCAATGGAGACGCCGACAATCCGCCCCGGTAAAGCTCGCTTATAGCTTTCACGGGTTGCCATATAGGCGGCGTGCGGGCCGCCGAACCCCAGAGGCACACCAAACCGCTGACTGGTGCCGATGGCGACGTCGGCACCAAGATCGCCCGGTGATTTGAGTAGCATCAACGCCAACAGATCCGCCGCCATGACGACCAAGGCTTGCTTGGCATGCGCCTGTTGAATAATTCCGGTGTAATCACAGACTTCGCCGCTGGCGGCTGGGTACTGCAGTAACACGCCAAAACACTCAATGCCCGCCAGGTCTGTTGCTGGGTCGCCAACGATCACCTCAATGCCCAAAGGGGCTGCGCGGGTTTGAATGACGTCAATGGTCTGTGGAAAGCAGTCGCGGGCGACAAAAAATGTTTGGCTTTTGGATTTGCTTTGGCGCTGGCACAGGGTCATGGCTTCGGCGGCAGCAGTAGCTTCGTCTAGCAAGGAAGCGTTCGCCATGTCCATGCCGGTCAGGTCAGCAATCATGGTCTGAAAGTTCAGGATGGCCTCTAGGCGACCCTGAGAAATTTCGGGTTGGTAAGGCGTATAGGCCGTATACCAGCCGGGATTTTCCAGCAGATTGCGCAATATGACACCGGGCGTATGACAGTTGTAGTAGCCTTGACCAATGTAAGACGTGAACAACTGATTCTTGCTAGCAATCGCCTTGATGGCAGCCAGGGCATCCTGCTCGGTGCAGTTGAGCTCAAGGTCCAATGGCGCGTCAGACAAAATAGCCGCAGGTACAACTTCCTTGATCAAGTCTTGCAGTGAATCGATACCGAGTATTGCCAGCATTTTTTGCCGATCCTCAGCACTGGGCCCTATATGGCGACTGACAAAGTCGCCAAACGTGACGTAGGCAGCATTAACTGAATCGTTTGTCGGCGCAGCAGATTGACGGTTAGATAGGGTCATGTCGTTACCTTGTTCTGGTGAATATTGCAGTTGTTATCGATTGTCTCGGCCAGCTGTCAGCTATTGCCGCGCCTTAATGGCGTTTATGAGTCAATGCACGCCAGTAGTTCTGGCGTTCACATCCGATGCTGACGACAAAAATGCGTGTCGCTCAGGGTGCTGGAAAAGTGTGCTTCCTTTTGCCGTCAGCAGATTGTTATTACCGCACACCACCACCCAATAGTGTTTACTCCTGGATGGCGGCATGATGACGGCACTGTTGGTCATACGTGCTACATGGTGCGACTTTTGATGTCGTCAACCGCTTGATCAACATAGACCGGGAAGGCGCGGCATAGCGTGACCACCTGCTGTTTGATCTTTTCAATAGACGCCTCGTTGTGGATGTCGTCCAGCACATCGCACATCCAGTTCGTCAATTGCACAGCTTGCTCTTCTTTGAAGCCGCGGGTGGTCATGGCCGGCGAACCAATGCGCAGACCGCTGGTGACAAACGGCGATTGGGGGTCATTGGGAACCGCATTCTTGTTGACCGTAATGTTCGCACGCCCCAGGGCAGCGTCGGCTTCTTTACCCGTCAGGCCCTTGTCCACCAGGTCCACCAGGAACAGATGATTATGTGTGCCGCCGGAAACAATGTTGTATCCCCGCGCCATAAAGGTGTTGGCCATGGTTTGTGCATTCTTGACTACTTGCAATTGGTAGTCTTTGAACGACGGTTCGAGCGCTTCCTTGAAGGCCACGGCCTTCCCCGCAATAACATGCATCAACGGCCCGCCCTGATTACCGGGAAAGATTGATGAGTTGAGCTTCTTATCAAGATCAGGCTGACCCTTCGTCAAAATCAGCCCACCCCGTGGACCACGCAGGGTTTTGTGGGTCGTGGTGGTGACAACATGGGCATGGGGCAGCGGACTGGGATAGACGCCCGCAGCGATCAGACCGGCAACGTGCGCCATATCAACAAACAAATAGGCACCGACACTGTCGGCGATCTTGCGGAACCGCGCCCAGTCACAGATACCAGAATAAGCAGAGAAACCGGCAATGATCATTTTCGGCTGATGCTCGTCGGCAAGCGCCTGTACCTGGTCATAGTCAATTTCACCGGCATCGTTCAGGCCATACTGCACCGCGTGGTAAATTTTTCCGGAAAAGTTCGGGGTGGCACCATGAGTCAGGTGGCCACCATGGTCCAGGCTCAGCCCCAAAAATGTGTCGCCGGGCTTGAGCAGTGCCATAAAGACCGCGGAATTGGCCTGCGAACCGGAATGCGGTTGGACATTGGCATAGTCACAATCAAACAGGGCTTTGGCTCGATCAATCGCCAACTGCTCAACGACGTCGACATATTCGCAGCCACCATAGTAACGCTTGCCAGGGTAGCCTTCGGCATACTTGTTGGTCAGCACCGAACCCTGGGTTGCCATCACCATAGGGCTGGTATAGTTCTCTGAGGCGATCAGTTCCACGTGATCTTCCTGGCGGACCTCTTCGTTCTGCATGGCCTGCCACAGGTCTGGATCGTAATCTGCGAGGTGAACTGACTTGTCAAACATGATGCTGTCCTTCTATCGGCTGCTGCGTGTGTGCAAAATAACGAATAATTCGCTATTTATAAAATTGATAATTAAAATACTTCTATTAATAATGTTAATACCATTAACACTAGGCTTCCACGGTATTGGCATCATCGTTGGTACCTGCGTGCATTTACCGGAGATTGATTGTGATTCGTAACTTACCCACAGATTTGCTGCGCTCTTTTGTCACTGTCTCAGAGCTCAATGGCTTTACCCAAGCGGGTGAATTGCTGGGTCGTTCTCAGCCAGCGATCAGCCTCCAAATCAAGCGGCTTGAAGCACTGTTAGATTGTACGCTGTTTGCCCGCGAGGGTCAGCGCCTGCAGCTGACTCAAGCCGGTACGCGATTGTATCAATATGCCAAGGATATTCTAGCGCTGAACGATGCGGTATTCACCGACTTCAGCCAGTCAAAAATGACCGGGATCGTGCGCTTTGGCATGCCCAGTGAATTTGCCACGACCCTGCTGCCGAAGATATTGCGGGCCTACACCCAGGCCTATCCAGGCGTTACCCTGGAAATCAACTGCGACCTCAGCAAGAACCTGCTCGCCCAGCCCCGCAAACAGTATGATCTGGTGCTGGCGCTGCAAGACGCGCCATCCCTGAAGCCCGCATCACGCCTCAAGGAAGAAGAACTGGTGTGGGTCAGCAGCCCAGATCATGAGGAGCATCTGCAGGCGCAGTTGCCATTGGTGCTGGCACCCGAGCCCTGTGTTTATCGAATGCGAGCGATAGAGCGTCTAAATGCAGCAGGCAGGCCGTGGCGCCTGGTGTATACCAACGCCGACTTAACGGGTATTCAAGCCGCCATCCAGGAAGGTCTTGGCGTCACTGTGCTGGCCCGCAGCACAGTACCCGACTCTTTGCGGGTGATGCCCGTCTCAGACCGGTTCCCCCGTTTGGGCAAGGTAGGCATTCAGCTTCTATACGACAAACGCACTAGCAGTGACGCGATACTTAAGTTGGCCGAATATATTCGTCTCAGCATTTGATTCCGGTGTGAAAGGGCTTCGCGGCGACCTTTCCCAAAAATTAGCACCGTAACGAAGATGAGATGGCCTGCGCTTCCAGTCGCACCGGTCTAACGGTTTATAGACTAACCAGATGGTGGGTTTTAGAATGGGGCCGCAATAATGAATGGGAATGCACAGTATGCGAATAGTTCTAGCTCTACTGATTTTATTAGGCTCACTCAGTGTTAGCGCCAATGAGTTTGATGATACGAAAGCTCTGGCGGAACAGGGAGATGCCGATGCGCAGTTCGCTCTGGGATACAACTACTACGCAGGTAAAGGGACCCCGCAGGATTATAAGGAAGCTTTGAAGTGGTATCGGGCTAGTGCTGAACAGGGTGATCAGTACGCACAGTCTTCTTTAGCTAAAATGTACTATGACGGTGAGGGGACCTCTCAGGATTATAAAGAAGCTTTGAGGTGGTTTAAGGCAAGTGCTGTGCAGGGATACGCGAGCTCGCAGTACTACCTGGCCATAATGTACCAGAATGGCGAAGGGACGATTCAAGACTATAAGGAGGCTTTCAAGTGGTTTGGCGCTAGTGCCGAGCAGGGAAATGATGGTGCACAGAACGACTTAGCCGTGTTGTACAGCAATGGTGAAGGGACTCCGCAAAATTATCAAGCAGCATTGAAATGGTACAAAGCAAGCGCTGAACAGGGATATACCCAAGGGCAGTTCAACTTAGCTTTGATGTACGTTAGAGAGGAAGGTGCGCCGCAGGATTATAAGTCTGCCCACATGTGGTGGTCGATCGCAGCAGCCAGTGATCATGCAGGCGCGGCAAAAAACCGAGATAAGGTTGCTGACATGATGACTGCAGCAGAACTCAGTGAAGCCCAGCAGATGGCCAGCGATTGGCTCAAGGCTCATCCTTAGACGCGCAGCAAGGGTTCGCAATCCCTGCGTTGATTCGAACTGATCCACCAGACTGCTCACGCTTGTCTCTATCTATAGCTAACACACACTTGAGCTGTTGCGCCCGCGTCATTGAATAGGCCTTGCGGTTGCAGTTTTTTTGCTCTTTTACCGGTTTCTGCAGAACAACACCCTCTGGCAATTTACCGCTTGGTGAGACGACGTCATGCAACCGTGCGAGCTTGACTCCTGGCTTTGGTACCTATGCAGCCAGGCGGCACGCTATGGGGCTGAGCACCACATGGGCGGTTTGGCTGGCGCTGTATAGTCTGCCGCCAGGTTTTTTTGTAATCTAAACGCTGCATTCAACGGAGCAATCTATGATCGACTACAGCAATACCACCATATTAGTTACTGGCGCGGCCTCAGGTATCGGTGAAGCACTTGCGATAGGGTTTGCTCAACGTGGTGCGCAAGTCATCTGCGCTGATGTGAATATTCAGGGCGCCGAGCAAACCGCAACCCGCATTGGTCAATCTGCACTGGCGATCGAATGCGATCTGGCCGAGCCGGATGCGGCGGCTGCACTGGTTGAGCGTAGCCATGCAGTGGCCGGTCGGCTGGACCTGATTTGCTCGAATGCCGGGATCGGACATCGCGGACGCGTGACACATCAAGACATGAACACTGGTGCTGCAGTGTCTCGACTGTTTGAGATCAATTTTTTTGCCGGCCTCAAGATTGCCCAGGCCTATGCCCAACTACTCGAGCGTACTGGCCAAACAGGTCGTTTATTGGTAACGGCATCGGAGAATTCACTCAGCGTGCCCGACGCGGTGAAGAAGGCCAGGATGGGTTTTTATGGCGCCACCAAACATGCGCTGCTGGTCGCGCTGGAATGGATGCGGGTCGATCTGCAGGGCGGACCATTAGATTTGCACGTGCTCTTGCCCGGCGCTGTTTACACCCCACTCATCGCGAAATCGTTGCCTGATCCTGCACTAGCACCACCAGCGCTTGAATTGATTTCGGCTGCCCGTTGTGCCGAGCTCGCCTTGCAAGGCATAGACGAAAACCTGTTTTATATCCCCACCCAGCCTCACCTGCTGGAAGATATGCAGCCTCGCTTGGAGGCGATTGCGCATTCACTGACAGTCCTAGGTATCGCCAAGCCCTCGTGAGCGAAGGATGGCTGCAAGGACTCCGATGTGGCGAAATAAATCGTGAGCGTGACCGTTGCAGCTTGTTAGCGGTGCATGACGCAAACCGAAACAATCGGCTGAGGTGATTGGGTCAGCGCCATTGGCACCTGAAGAATGACCGTGAGGTTGCCTGCCCTTGATGGCTGGATGTCACACTGGTATGTAAATTTTACCCCGACCCCCTTATTCCCGACCCC
>JABBAY010000134.1:0-6079 GCA_018607725.1 K189A clade bacterium | reverse complement strand
GCTGGATGTCACACTGGTATGTAAATTTTACCCCGACCCCCTTATTCCCGACCCCACTTATTCATGCTTCCACATGGCATCTGGATCAACATTCAGGTGAAAGCCAGAAGTTACACTTCAATCTTGCATAAAACCTCAGCCGCACGTCCTGCTTTGCAGGGCAACATTAAGCGCAGAGAAAAGGAGAATCATTCAACATAATTCATGAATACCACTCACCATTGGCATGATAAAACTGCGGACGAGACATTGGCCGCACTAAAGACCACAGCTTCGGGTTTGAACGAACCCGAAGTTACACAGCGGCTGGCTGATGTCGGCTTCAATAAGCTGCCAGAACCCAATCGCAAGAACGCTTTTCTGCGTTTCCTGTCGCACTTCCACAACATTTTGATATACGTGCTTTTAGGTGCAGCTACCATTACAGCATCGCTCGCACACTACGCTGATACGCTTGTCATCATTGCCGTGGTTATTATTAATGCGCTTATCGGATTTCTTCAGGAGGGCAAGGCGGAAAAAGCCATGGATGCAATACGCAATATGCTGGCATTGCGCGCGGCTGTCATTCGCGACGGCACACGCCAGACGATAAAAGGTGAACTACTGGTACCTGGAGATATCGTTTTACTGGAAGCGGGAGACAAAGTACCAGCAGACTTACGCTGGTTCAAAGTCCATAGCTTACAGATCCAGGAAGCGATTCTTACCGGTGAATCCATAGCGGTCGAAAAGCAAACGGCACCTGTTGCTCATCAAGCTGCGCTTGGCGACCGTGTTTGCATGGGTTTTAGTGGTACGACGGTGACCTATGGTCAAGGTATGGGCATCGTGGTTGCCACGGGGGCCAACACGGAAATCGGGCGTATCAGCGGTTTGCTCTCTGAAGTTCAAACCTTGATCACACCACTAGTGGCGCAAATGGCCGTATTCTCCCGCTGGCTCACGATGTTCATACTCGGCATTGCCATGCTGATTTTGCTATTTGGCCACTTTGTGTCACATCTCGCCTTCAACGATCTATTTCTTGCGGTCGTGGGCCTTTCAGTCGCCGCGATACCAGAAGGATTACCTGCCGTATTAACCATCACCCTTGCAGTAGGTGTACAGGCTATGGCGCAGCGCAATGCTATCGTTCGACGGCTTCCTGCCATCGAAACGCTGGGCTCTGTCTCGGTGATCTGTTCCGATAAGACCGGCACGCTAACTCGCAACGAGATGAATGTAGCTTCCATTGTGACGAGCGAAGATTGTTTCGACATCACCGGCGTCGGCTATGAACCCGTCGGAGATATTAAACGCGATGGACAAACAGTCACGGTGAACACTCACCCGGAACTGCAATATTTGGGGCTGGCCGCCGCTCTTTGCAATGATGCCGAACTGGTTAAGCAAGAAGGCAGCTGGGTTGGTCAGGGAGACCCCATGGAAGCCGCTTTGCTTGCATTTGCGGGCAAGGTCCGAGTGGTCAATGGTCAATTACCTGAGCAATGGACGCGCACCGATGTGATACCGTTTGACACCAAACATAGGTACATGGCAACGCTGAACCATGATCATGAAAACCATGCCTTCATCTTCATTAAAGGAGCACCGGAAACCATTCTCGCCATGTGCGGCAGTCAATTTGTCGATGCTAGCGAAACAAGCGTGCTAGATATTGTTTATTGGCAACTGCATGCAAATGCGATCGCTATGGAAGGCAAGCGTGTCCTTGGCATTGCGATGAAACCAACGAATCCAGCACAGACCGTGCTCACACAAACTGATGTCCAGAACTCACTTGTATTCCTGGGATTGGCGGGTCTTATAGATCCTCCGCGGCCTGAAGCGATACAAGCTATCGCTGAGTGTCACCGCGCAGGTATTGATGTGAAAATGATCACCGGAGATCATGCCGGAACCGCAAAGGCGATCGGTCTGCAGCTTGGGTTGTGGCATGGTGACAATGTACTAACCGGGGCAGAGTTGGATACACTGGATGACGCAGCACTCGAATCTGTCATAGGCCACACGGGTATATTTGCGCGCACCAGTCCCGAGCACAAATTACGCCTGGTAATGGCACTTCAAGCAAACAACATGACTGTTGCCATGACCGGTGACGGCGTCAATGATGCCCCGGCGTTGAAACGTGCCGGTGTCGGCATCGCCATGGGTAAGAACGGCAGCGAAGCTGCAAAGGAAGCCGCCGAGGTTGTATTAGCCGACGACAATTTCGCGTCTATCGTCGCTGCTGTTAAGGAAGGTAGGACGGTATACAACAATATAAAAAAGGTCATCAGCTGGACACTGCCAACTAATGCTGGCGAGGCTATGACGATCGTGCTTGCCTTGTTGCTTGGATTGAGCCTGCCCATTACACCTATTCAGATTCTTTGGGTAAACATGATCACTGCCGTTACACTTGGTATTGCGCTGGCTTTCGAGCCGGCTGATGAAGGCACGATGCGCCGCCCACCGCGTCCTCGAACTCAAGCGCTCCTCAGCGGTGGTCTGCTATGGCATATTGTGTTTGTCGCATGCCTGTTCCTGGCCTGTGTATTTGGCATTTATGAATATGCTATCGCCCAAGGATATTCGGAAAATCTTGCTCGCACAATCGCCATGAATACGCTGGTCGCTCTGGAGATATTTCATCTATTATTTATCCGCAATATGAATTTAAAGTCACTCAGTCTGGAAAGCGTACGTGGTACCCGCGTCTTATGGCTGGCTATCATCACTGTTGCTATCGGTCAGGCCGCAATCACCTATATTCCCTGGTTTCAAAGTGTTTTCGAAACTGAAGCAGTCAAGGTATTTGATGTAGCATTGATTGTCATTCTAGGTATGTTTGTGTTCTTGATTATTGAGCTTGAAAAACAATTTCGACTTCGCGTGCTGAATCCTCAGAAGCAGATTACCTGAACCGCACAATATAGAGCCGCAAGCTCAGCATTCGCACCAAAATTCTGCGAGAAACGGGGGAAACGGGGGACACTGAGGCGCTAAGGACTCAGTGTCCCCCCTTGCCCCCCCTTGCCCCCCCCTTGCCACTCACAACGCTTATAGACTCAGAAGCTCAATAGCAGATTTTCTCGCTTTAGGTTACCCTGGCTTTATCTCGACCCCGCTCTTGCTCTGAGCGCTCGCAACCGGCACAGCAACTCATGAAAAAACTGGCAACCATGATTTTCCTTTTTTTAGGAGTCGGCGCCCTTGCTTCCTGCGGTGGAACCGCTAGATATATTGATAGCCCTGTATTGAGACTGCAGGACGGGGTATCAACGCCCACTGAGGCTGTTTCGGGCCTGTTTTTGCAGCATACTGGACCTTACACCATTGTTTTGTGTGATGCTGATCCGGCAACAGGTACTTGTATAGAAAGCTCGACAGGGCTCTCCGCAATCGGCGTGGGCGGCATTTTTCTACCCTTGATTATGGACTTGAGTGGTATCAAGGTTAATAACGCCGAACTCGTAGAAGAAACCATTCGCCTTAAAACGCGGCTCGTTTCAACCGTGAACAAGATCGCTCCTAATTGCGGGGATGTCGCTGGGAAAATCAACATACGCACTGGCAACATTGTTAACATTGAATTAACTAATTTTTATTGCAACTGGATCGCCATCGGCAATGTCGTCACTAATATCAAACTGTCTATTGACGGCATTAGTCTCAAGGAACAGAGCTTTACTGGCTTTTATTCAGTATCACTGCGTGGCACTGGAAACGCTAATGGCTCGGGGTATTACAAAGCCCTCGTCGTTTCAAATCGACAAGCGTTGTCATTTTAGCAATATACATTATCCAGGGTACGCTACCTTTTGGCGCTAAACACTAACCTCTCAGTCTACACCGTCGCTGATTCAGCGATATAGATCAGATCGCATGGGTGAAACAGCAAACATTTCTTTCCACAAGGTAAACGGGGGACACTGAGGCGCTAAGGACTCAGTGTCCGGCATCAGCAAAACGAATACAGAACCCTTGTGTATCGGCCTTAAGTCGCTATGGACTCAGTGTTCCCACTTGCCCTGCTCATACGAGGCTAGCAACTGGGTGGACAATTCGGATTGTTGACATAATCTCCAATTTGAAACTGAAAAAAATAATCGGCTTCCATTGCGTTTCCGTTTACGTCTTTTATGAATGCACTGGAAACGGTTAGGCTAACCGTTTGGTTCGCGTCTAAGCGCTCTGCGCTTCCCGCCATAGTGAGACTTAATGTAAGCGTCCCGCCAAATCCATTGGCTACAGACCCTCCGGTTATACTACGTAAATTACCGTTAACTAGAATTGTCCCCGTTATAGCTCCATCGCCTGAAGGGCAAAACATACCCGGACCTTGCGACCCGAGCGAAAGGTCGTCTGGGCAAAACACCTCAACTTTTTCAGAAAATGTAAATGACACATTCCTATCATCTCGTGCGACGGTTTGGTCAGCTGATGGAAAAGTAGTAACTACAACCGGGGCTATGCTGTCAATTGTTGCTGAAACAATATTAGACTTTGCCGATTCCCTATCGGCGGTGAAGGCAGATACATTGTAGAAGTAGGTTTCTGCGTCTAAAACATCGCTGTCGATATACGTCGAGGCAGCGGTCGTCGCTATTTCTAAAGCCGCCAACTCAGATGAGGCTCGTCGATAAATTTTGAACCCGTCTTCGTCTTCACTGTTGTCTGTCCAATCGAGGCTCACGCTAAATCCATCCTGAGATATTGATGGTGAAGACGGCGGTGAAGGAATCACTGCGGTAGATTCGCATGATAAGAAACTGGAGAACGATGCAGGAAATGATGTAGCACTTGTCTCCAAAAAAGTCATTTCGATGCGTGAGGGACTAACCAAATCTACCGAGTAAATCCGAGCATTGGGATCGCTATCCTGCGTTAAGAACATCATGTTTTCGTATAGCTGGTAACTCCCAAAGAAGGAGCTTGTAATCCGCTTGAGAGGGCTTGGAGAAGACGTTGAAACCTCATATGCGCTTTCAGAGCTGCTCAC
Source organism: K189A clade bacterium (assembly GCA_018607725.1). GTDB lineage: Bacteria > Pseudomonadota > Gammaproteobacteria > Pseudomonadales > Azotimanducaceae > UBA4582. The sequence goes on along the minus strand of JABBAY010000134.1, from coordinate 1,089 downwards.
ACCCGATGAAGCTATAAAATTGATTTGAGCTCCCTCCAACAGATAGAAGCTACCTTTCTTTATCCAGCCAGTTGTATCTCTTGTGGTCATGGCGTCACAATTCCATGAGCCAACAAGATCATCATCTTTTACTGTCTGATTAAGTTTCTGAATGGTGTCAAATATCTGGTTAAAGGTTTCCGCCGACACCGTGTCACCTTCCTTGAAAGGTTCGCCCCATACGTATTCGTCAGCGTAGGCCGTTAGCACGGATAATGAGCAAGCTATGGCGAGAAAGTAGCACTTGTAGTTTTTTTTCATGTGTCTATTCACCGAATTTGCAGGAGCCAAATTTACAGTCGCTGAAAGCATTCTCAGCTACGTTTAATACAAATATATCTAGATCGTGCTCGACTAGCGATTCGCCATCAGAAATAACGATTGTTATTTGATATGCGATTTTTGGGCTTTCAAAGTCCGGAGCTGATTTAAAGCTTAATTGACCGATAGAAGAAAGCTCGAAAAATTCTGCGTCAAGGCCCTCGAGCAAGAATATAACTATGTCACTTTCTGCATCTGATACAACTAACTGAGTAACAAACAGGTCATTTTCGTTTACTCCAATACTCGTTGAATTTAGGAGCAGTAGTGGAGCTGAGTTAAATATCAAGGGGAAAGAATCTGCTGTATCTATTACACCATCACCATCATCATCCGTATCGGCGTTATTTCCTATGCCATCTAAATCTGTATCGAAGGTCTCAGTTGAATCCAACGGGAATGCATCTGACCTATCTAACACACCATCACCGTCATCATCCGTATCGGCATTGTTACCCGTGCCGTCCGAATCTGTATCTAGAGTCTCTGCCTTATCCAGCGGGAACGCATCTGCAGTATCGATTACGCCATCACCGTCATCATCCGTATCGGCATTGTTACCCGTACCATCAGCATCGGTATCGATGGTCTCTGTCGAATCCTTCGGAAATGCATCAGCGCTGTCACGGACGCCGTCATTGTCATCATCGGAATCCAATGAATCTGGAATACCATCGTTATCGTTGTCAGGTGCATCAACCGCCACCACAACGTTAACAAACAGCTCTG
>JABBAY010000022.1 GCA_018607725.1 K189A clade bacterium | reverse complement strand
GCTGAGTTAACGAGCCAAGCTCTTAACTCAAGCTCTTCATTCAAGCTCTTCATTCGAGCTAAAGATCTTCGTTAGTAAAATCATAGTCAAGGTTTTCCATGGGCAGGGAGATATAGTAGCCCTGGATGAAATTGACCCCGGCCTGCCATAAGGTTGATAAAACCGCAGGACTTTCAACGCCTGAAATCGCTGTTAAAACGCCAGTGGACTGCAGCGCCTTGACCATGTCAATTAAGTCCTGCTGCTTTTCCTTGTCACCTTCAATCTGTTGTGCAAAAGAGCCATCGAGTTTGACATAGTCGGGGTTGAGGTGCTTTAGCAGATTGAACGGGTTGAGCGAGCAGCCGAAATGGTTGATGGACGTCTTAAAGTGAAGCTTTGCTAGACCGTTAGAAAATTTGGCAGCGTCTTTGACGTATGACGTCGCCTGTTTTTCATCAAGCTGGAAAATAAGCGCGTCGCTTGGCAGGCGAGCAGCCTGGAGTGCGACAGTGATCCAGGGTAAGAACGACGAGTCCGCCATAGACGCATGGGTGACATTGATAAACAAGCGCGTCTTGCTGCCCGCTGTACGTTTTGCGCTAAGGGTTTTAATGGATTGCAAAATCACCCAGCGGTCGAGTTTCTCAAGTAAGCCGGCATCTTGAGCAGGGCCAAGAAACTGGGCAGGCGGCAGTTCATTACCGTCTTCATCGAGTAGTCGTAACAAAACCTCAAATAATTCATCGTCTTCCCCATGAAGACTGAGAATAGGCTGGAACAACAAGCGAAAACCAGTGCCCGCGATAGCATCGACGACCAGTTTTTTAACGGTATCACGGGTCAGCGCCCTACCTTCTGCACCGACCGCGCTCTGCTCAATCTTGAAAATGTTTACCGAATTGCTATGTTTACTCCCAGACGCCGCCCTGTACGCGCGGGCAATCACTTCCTCGCCGGAAGGCGTGTTTTCACCAACTATCGCCAGTCCAATGCTAGTGGTGATCTGGAACGACTTGTCTGAAGCTTCGGAGACGTGACCTTCGACCACTGCTCTGATGTTCTCTGCCAGCACCGCAGCAGCTTCGTTATCTGCACCCTTGAACAGCAGGGTGAATTCCTCATCGCCGAAGCGCGCCATGATATGTTGTGATTCGACGCTGTCGCGTATTAAATGGGCAATCTCGCTGAGAATAAGATCTGCGCGGGATATGCCCGCCTCAATACGGATTCGAGTAAAGTCGTCGAGGCAGATGTAGAGTAAAACATACCCTGATTGGCCGTTACGGGCTTGGTCAACGGCCAGGTCCAACTGCTCAATAAAGTACGATCGATTGAATAGACCTGTCAACGGGTCCTGACTCGAGATCGTTCTAAGCCGATCCTCAAATTCACTGCTGTCGGTCATAGCGCGGAAGATCATCTGGGTGCAGGGCTCGCCATCATAGGTGGCGGGCAACAACGACAAGCTCGCGATAATGCGAGAATCATCGCTGGCAATGCAGGTAAAGTCTTCCGCCGCCACTTGGTTGCTGGAGAAGTCTCGCAGGAACGTTTTGAATTTTTCTTGGTCTTCCGCGGCGATCAGGTCGATCACCGGTATGCCTGTGAAATCATCAGGAGCTTCGTAGCCAAACAGTTCACCATAGGCTGAGTTGGTATAGATATGCATACCCTCATGAACATAGGCGATAGCGGCATTGGAGCTATCTAGCAACAGCTGGTTACGTCGATCAGTTTCGCGTAATTGTACTTCGGCTAACCGCATGGCGCGGCGATTGTCGAGGTTGCCAAGTTCACGTTCGATGATCAGCATGAGACGTTCGTCATCATCATCCAGCGCGACATCAAGAGCACCGAGTTTCAAACCAGCTGTAATGGTTGCGGGATCCCGATCTTCGGCAAGCATGATGACGGGGATGTCTTTGTCGAGGCTCTTGATCTGACTGAGAAGGTCCGCGATGGTGAGTCCGTTAACCTCTTGCTTCGCCAGACACAGATCCCAACTTTGGGCGTTGAGCTTTTGATTTAGATCTGCAACTGACGCTAACAAATGGGCACGAGTCGCTCGGCCAGCGGTGCGCAGCAGGACGATAAGCTCTTCTGCTCGGTTCTGCGAACCTTCCAAGATGAGTAGTTTAACGGGGTTGGTTCGGGTCATAATCGAAGGCGTTATCAATAAGATTGGCCACTATATCAGATAATTTTTAATTCGAAATTATCAGAATGGATGAATGGTTAAGTGCAATTTTGCAGCCTCGTCGGTAAATTCGCGCCCTCGCAGGACCAGATAGTCGGCTGGTCGCTCAACGACTTTAAGTCACCACTATCGGTACCTATTGCTCGAAAAAGCTGAGCGAGCGGCACCAGCGACCGGTTGGAGTTCAGGGAGGTGACAGGGCGTGCGCAAACCTTGAAGCGCTGGCGTGAGAGGCTCGTCAGGTCTCAAAGTTATATTGATATCATTATTGAGCCGTGAAGCGAGACGTTTTTATGGAGTCGAGTGCCGACCGGCTGCATTTAGCCGATGGGCGGCGATAGCGATGGCGTGATCGAACTCGTGCAGACGACTACTGTGCCAGGGCGGGTCAACGTTGAGTCGTGATGGTGGGGCACGGTCGATGCGTCCGTGGCCATTTGCGGGCTCAAATTCTTTTGAGGGATGGTTGCGTGAGCCCAAGATGCGCTGTGACTCAAGGCGCTGGGGTAAGGCTTACAGCAACAAGAGATCAAGGGCTTTACCGGGCATGATGCGAGCAAGATATGGCCAAGGGTGATGCCTGACGATGACGGTTGGTTGTGGCTGAGGTCAATGCGCGGCTTTGCGGCTAACTGAGCCGGATCGGCGACTGCTGCTCTGCAGCAGCGCTTACTACGATTGAGTCTGCCAACTGGGGCCCGTTAGCGGTATCATGAGCGTCTTAGCTTTAGACAAAAGAGAGTAAGTGATGGCGAGCTTTTCTACCAACGAATTTAAATCCGGGCTCAAAGTGATGCTGGAAGGTGATCCATGCTCGATTGTTGAGAATGAGTTTGTTAAGCCGGGTAAGGGGCAGGCGTTCAGTCGGGTCAAGCTACGTAACCTCAAGAGTGGCCGGGTTTGGGAGCGGACGTTTAAGTCGGGTGAGTCATTGGAGGGTGCCGATGTCCTCGAAATCGATATGGAGTATATGTACAACGACGGTGAGTACTGGCACTTCATGAAAACGGATGGCAGTTTCGAGCAGATGGGTGCCGATAAGGCGGCTGTCAGCGATTGCCTGAACTGGTTGAAGGAGCAGAATACTTATCTGGTGACGCTCTGGAATGATATGCCGATTGCTGTCACCCCGCCCAATTTTGTTGAGCTAGAGATTGTCGAGACCGATCCTGGTTTGAAAGGTGATACGGCCCAAGGTGGCACCAAGCCAGCCAGGCTGAGCACCGGCGCCCAGGTCAAAGTACCGCTGTTCATTAATATCGGCGAAGTGGTCAGGGTCGATACTCGGACCGGTGAATACCAGAATCGAGTAAAGTCCTGACCCATGCACTGGCAGGCTTCTACGGGCAAAATAGCCTTGCAGCAGCGGGCTCGCTTATTAATGCTGGTCAGAGACTTTTTTCATCGTCGGCAGGTGCTTGAGGTCTCAACCCCGGTACTCGGCGCGGCCGGCGTGAGCGATGTTCATCTCGAAAACCTCATGGTCGCGGCGCCGGAAGGCGACTACTATTTGCAAACATCGCCGGAATACGCCATGAAACGTTTATTGGCGTCTGGTAGTGGTCCCATTTACCAGCTTGGACCGGTGTTCCGTGGTGCTGAAGTCGGTCATCGGCACAACATTGAATTCACCATGCTCGAATGGTATCGGCCTGGATTTACCCTGGCAGAGCTTATGCTCGAGGTGGTCAATCTCATCACGGCCGGCGCGAATCTGTTCGAGTCTGATATCAGAGCGCCGGTGTGGGTCACGTATGGCGATTTGTTTGCCCGCCAATTCGGCGTTAACCCCCATCGAGCGAGCCTGCAGACCTTGCAAGGTTTGGCGCAGACTCACTGTATTGCGGTTGATCACATCACCAATCATGATGACCAGGCGACCATTAATGACTATCTTGACACCCTGTTTTCGGCTGCCATTGAGCCTGGACTCGATGATCTAACGGTGGTCAGCGACTTCCCTGCAGGCCAGGTAGCGCTGGCTCGAATTTATGCAGATGAACATAATGATCCAGTGGCAGAGCGGGCCGAGATCTACTGGCACGGATGCGAACTGGCTAACGGCTATGCCGAGCTGGTGGATCCGGTAGCGTTGCGGGGTCGTCTGCTCAGGAATAACCAATGGCGTGCGACGCGTGGCTTACGCAGCGTCGCCCTGGATGAGAAACTTCTGGCCGCGATAGCCTTTATGCCAGCTAGCGCAGGAGTTGCGATGGGATTCGACCGACTCTTAATGCAGGTCACTGGACGATCCCATATTGACGAGGTCATCAGTTTTACTGCGGCGCGGCTTTAGGATGCCTGTTTGTTTAGCGCCAGAGCCTGGCCCATTTTGACGAGATCCTGCCCACCAACCTGCCAATCTACTCGGCGCTCGAGCAGGACGATGGCGGTTGAGCCCATCAGGAACTTGCCGAGTTCTTCTCCCTGATCAATTTGCCGAGTTGGTGTGAATGTTTCCTCGCATAAGGTGCCAGCTGGGTAGGGTGCTTTTCGCCAAGGGGTTTGAATCCCGGCGACGATCATGGCGCCTACCATGACCACGGCCATGGCGCCGAATTCAGTGTCGAAGTGCATCACATAACGCTCATTGTCGGCAAATAAATCAGGAACGGCTTGGGCGGTCGCATCGTTCACGGAGAACAGTTTGCCGGGTACGTAAGTCCCCGAGTTCAATTGGCCAGCAACAGGATTGTGAACTCGGTGGTAATCCTTGGGCGACAGATAAATCGTGATAAAACTGCCGTTCCGGAAACGGCTGGCATCGGCGCTGGCTAGCAATTTCTCCACTGAATAGTTGAGGCCTTTGGCTTGAATAATCTGGTTGCCATTAATGTCGCCGCAGGCGGACACGCAGCCGTCAGCAGGCGAGCTGACCAGGCCGCTGATGGGGCGCAGGCCGGGTTTGAGTCGACGTGAAAAAAACGCGTTGAAGGTCGGATAATCTGCCAGGTTGGCGGATTCGGCTTCCGTCATATCGACTTTGAAGCGGCGAACAATGACGCGAATAAAGGTATTTTTGATCCATGTCACCCTTGATGACGCCACCAGGCCCACCAAGCGTGACAGTAGATGCTGGGGGACCAGATATTGCACGCGAATAAACAGCCGGCTCATTGATGGACAACCGCTGTGGCTACCAATTGCCCCGGCATCGCAAGGCTGCGCGCCGTCTGTTGGGTTGCTAGCTGCCTGGCGAACAATGGTGCTGACAACCATGCTGATCCGACGAATAAACGGCATGATGACAGGGATTCAATCACAGATGGCTGCATAGAGGGTCCAAAATTGGCGTAAACGACATTCTACGGGATGGGGCGCCTTATTGGCCAACCCTGATTATGCTGTGGCGCTAAAGTTACACTGCTTGCAGGGGGCTAAATCAGTTAAGATGGCGGCCATTCAGTGCAAGCGGGCAGAAGGGTTTGAAGATGGCATATTCGGAAAATTTGGTCTGGATGGACCTTGAAATGACTGGCCTGGATCCAGAGGTTGAGCGCATTCTGGAGATTGCGACCATCATCACTGACTCATCACTTAACGTCATCGCGGAGGGGCCAGTATTCTGTGTTACTCAGCCGCAGTCATTATTGGATGCCATGGATGACTGGAATACATCTCACCATACGGCCTCAGGCCTGGTTGATCGGGTTAAGCGTGAAGGCGTCAGCGAGCAGGTGGCCGCGGCACAAACCTTAGCATTCATCCAACAGTATGTAGAACCTGGTCAGTCGCCACTGTGTGGAAACTCTATCGGCCAGGACCGGCGATTTTTGGTCAAGTATATGCCTGAGCTTGAGTCCTACCTGCACTATCGCAACATTGATGTCAGCACAGTCAAAGAGCTTGCCGTACGCTGGCGGCCGGACGTCCATCAGAGCATTAAGAAAACCGGCGCCCATCGCGCGGTTGATGATATTCGAGAGTCGATTGCCGAGTTGCAGGTTTACCGGCAGCAGTTCTTTCGGCTCCAGCCTTAACGACTGGGATTGGGTCGACGTTCATCCAGTGCCGCCATAGCCCAGGTAATATGTTCTTGCACCAGGGGTGGGGCTGCCGCCAGATGGGTGGCGAGCACCTGATACACCTTTTCGTCAAAGGCACAGTTCCCTAATGCGACGGCGATGTTGCGGCGCCAACCCAGATAGCCTGTGCGTCGGATGGCAGAACCCTGCGTTCGGCTTAAGAACTCCGCTTCACTCCAGAGGAACAGCTCTATTAGCGTGCTGGCGTCCAGTTCGTTGCGGGGATTGAAGTCCGTAACCGAGCTCACCTGGGCAAATTTATTCCAGGGGCAGAACAATTGGCAGTCGTCACAGCCAAAGATGCGGTTGCCCATGGGGGCACGAAACTCGACGGGTATGCTGCCTCGATGTTCGATCGTCAAATACGAAATACAGCGCCTGGCATCGAGCTGGTACGGAGCAATGATAGCGGCAGTGGGGCAGACTTCAATGCAGCGATTACAGGAGCCGCAGTGATTAGTGGGTTGAGGTTCGCTAAGCGTCAAGGGCAGATCAGTAAAGATTTCGGCCAGGAAAAAAAATGAACCTGCAGACTGGTTGAGCAGCAGCGTATTCTTGCCAATCCAGCCGAGTCCAGACTTCTCGGCGAGCGCCTTTTCGAGAATGGGGGCGCTGTCGGTGAAGACCCGTGCGCTGTGGTGGTCTATGCCATGGTCGTGCAAATAGTCATTGATGCGTTTCCAGAGTTTGACTAGCCGGCGGCGAATGACTTTGTGGTAATCACGGCCGAGGGCGTAACGCGCGACATAAGCGTCCGCGGGGGATTCGAGTTGTGCCAGCGGTTCGGTCCCGGCAGGTAAATAATCCATGCGCAGCGTAATCACGCGGGTAACGCCTGGCACCAATTCAGCGGGTCGACTGCGCATTCGACCGTGGTGCCCCATATAGGCCATCTCGCCATGGAAGCCCTTGTCCAGCCAAGTTTGCAGGCGGGCCTCATGGTCACCCAGCTCCGTGTCGGTAATGCCGACCTGCTGAAACCCCAATTCCTGAGCCCAGCTTTCTAGCTGGCGGCCAAGAGATTGATAGACCTCCCGGGGCTCCTGGTCTGTGTGGGGAATGATTGACATAAGTACTGGTTTCGCAAAAAAGGCTTCGAAAGGCGTTTTTTTAGACGCTATGGGCGCTGCATACCTTATAATTGCGGTATCTGAATTGCCACGAAAACCATACTGTGAACCCAGATAAGCTGCCTGACCGACTCTATACCGCTGCCAGTGTCCGTGAAATGGACCGTGTCGCGATCGAAGATCTTGGGATTCCAGCGATCACGCTGATGCGCCGTGCCGGCGTCGCTTGTGTCGATATACTCACGACCCAGTGGCCCGCTGCAAAACACATGTGGATAATGTGTGGTAGTGGTAACAACGCCGGCGATGGTTTCATTATCGCCGGCAAGTTGGCCGAGCGGCACTTTCAAGTCACGGTCAGAATGCTGGGCGATATGGGCAAGGCAAGTCCTGCCGCGCGACTGGCTTACGACTATTGTGTGCAGTCAGGTATTGTCCCCGAGCCGTTTGATCCCGTAGAAATTATCGACGCTGATGTCATGATCGATGCTCTGTTGGGTACGGGCTTAACGGGCAATGTGCGGCCTGCTTACCAGCAAGCCATTGACCTGATGAATGCGTCGAGTCTACCAACCCTCGCAGTGGATATTCCGTCAGGGCTTTGCGCAGATACGGGTAACCGACTGGGTGGAGCGATTGAGGCCGATGTGACCGTGACCTTTATTGGTCTGAAACGGGGTTTGTTGACGCAGGATGGACCTGATTGTGCGGGTGAAATCTTGTTTGACTCTCTCGGCCTCGGTGATGAAGTGCTGCAACAGGCCGCCGTGCATACCCGAAAGCTGAGCCTGAATCGAGCGTTAACGGGTTTGCCCACCCGGCGGCGCAACTCGCACAAGAACTCTTACGGTCATGTTCTGATCGTTGGCGGTGACCGAGGCATGGGTGGTGCAGTGTTGATGAGTGCCGAAGCGGCACTGCGGGCTGGCGCCGGGCTGGTTACGGTGGCCACCCATCCTTCTCATCCATTGGCGTTGTTGACTCGCTGTCCTGAGCTGATGGTTCGTGGCATCGAGGCCGGCTCCGAACTGGATGCCCTCGTTGCGCGGGCGACGGTCATTGTACTGGGTCCAGGGCTGGGTCAGTCTGAGTGGTCGAAGATGCTGTTCGGTCATCTGATCGATCACCCAGGCTTGATGGTAATCGATGCAGACGGACTGAACTTGTTGGCGAAGCAACCGGCGAACAAGGATAACTGGGTATTAACCCCGCATCCGGGTGAAGCGGGTCGCTTGTTGAGCGAGGGAGGCGTTGAGACCGATCGATTCGAGACGGTAGGTCGAATTCAAGCGCAGTATGGAGGTGTTGTGGTCCTCAAGGGCGTCGGTAGCTTGGTGGCTGATTCAGCAAGCATTGATCTTTGTCCCTACGGTAACCCTGGCATGGCTACCGCCGGAATGGGAGACGTATTGTCTGGAGTGATTGCGGCATTGCTGGCCCAAGGTTTAGCCATTGGGGATGCGACTAGACTCGCCGTTGCGGTGCACGCCGTCGCTGGTGACCGTGTGGCTGAAGCTGGACAAAGGGGGTTATTGGCAACCGATACGCTGCCATGGATTCGCCGGTTGCTAAATCCTACCTCGGTGCCAAGATCCTCAGTTGTCCCTTGAAGTGACAGCGTTCCTGGACTTCAGGTCTGAGGTAAATGCAGTTCTTTGATGCCAAGAATTTTTTGAATCTTCTCGATTTCGTCTGCCGCTTCCTTCTGTCGGCGCCACATCTCTGCATAGCTGCCATTGGCGGCAACCAACTCGTTGTGCGTGCCCTGCTCGATAATGCGCCCCGCATCCAGCACCAGAATTTCATCGGCATTGACGATAGTGGAAAGTCGATGCGCAATCACCAGTGTTGTGCGATTCTTTGCCACCTCCAGTAACGCCGCCTGGATTTCCCGCTCGGTTTTGATGTCCAGCGCCGAGGTGGCTTCGTCCAGCACCAGTATGGGTGGATCCTTGAGGATAGTGCGAGCAATCGCGACCCGCTGCTTTTCACCGCCAGAGAGTTTTAATCCGCGTTCGCCCACGCGAGTCTCGTAACCCAGGGGCAGGGATGCGACAAAATCATGAATGCTGGCGGTCTTCGCCGCAGCTTCTACTGCTTCGTCAGAAGCGTTGGGATTGCCGTAGCGGATGTTGTAACGGATCGTATCGTTGAACAACACAGTATCCTGAGGAACAATCCCAACGGCATTGCGCAGGCTCGCTTGAGTCACCGATTTGATATCCTGCCCGTCAATCTCGATCCGGCCGGCTTGGGTATCAAAGAACCGATAAAGGAGACGTGCGAGGGTCGATTTGCCAGCGCCACTAGCGCCCACCACAGCCGTGGTTTTGCCTTCAGGGATGACGAAGCTGATGCCGCGTAGAATTTCACGATCCGGATCATAGGCGAAGTAAACATCCTTGAAGGCCAGAGTAGCTGAGCCCACGACGAGGGGTTCGGCATCTGCCTGATCTTGAATTTCAGGGACCGTGTCGAGCAGCTGGAACATAAATTCCATGTCCACAAGCGCCTGGCGAATCATTCGATAGGAAGACCCAAGAAATCCCAAGGGTATGAATAACTGCAACATAAAGGTGTTCAGCATGACAACCTCGCCGGTGGTGAGTAAGCCGGCTGAGTAGTCCTGGATGGCGATGATTAAAATGATCAGCTGACAGGCAACTCTGACCAGCAATTGGCCGCCGTTGAGGACGCCCAAGGTCGTCTGACTTTTCACCGCGGCATCCATATAGTGCAGCAGTGCATCGTTGTAGCGGTCCGCCTCATATCGCTCATTGCCGAAGTATTTGACGGTTTCAAAATTCAGCAGACTATCAACTCCAATAGTCGTGGCGCGCGATTCCTGCATGACCATCTCGCGCCGAAATTGAGTGCGCCATTCGGTAAATAACAGCGTGAACAAAATGTAGGCGGTGACGGCAGCCAGAATGACCAGCACATATTTTGGCGGATAGGCGTAAGCGAGATAGCCGCTTACCATAGCGACCTCAAATAGGGTTGGGGCAATATTGAAAGCGAACAGGCCGGTGGTTTGTTGGAGTGCGCGCGTGCCCCGTTCGATGGCGCGGGAAAGACCGCCAGTGCGGCGGTCCAGGTGAAAGCGCATGCCAAGTTGATGAAGGTGCTTGAATGTCTGCAACCCGAAGACCCGTTGAGCGTACTCGGATACTGGCGTAAAAACAGCGCTTCGCAACTCATTCAGGGCGCCCGGCAGGAGCACGGTCAAACCATAGATGAAGGCGAGCACCCAGAGCCCATCGAGGGTACGACTGCCGTTTGTCAGCGCCTCAAGGCCGTCAATCAGGTCCTTCAGAACAATGGGTCCGTAGACATTCGCGATTCTTCCCAAGAGCAGGCAGCTAATGGCAATCACGACCCGTATTTGCATTTCGCGGTTGTTGGCCGGCCACAGGAACGGCAAGATTGAACCGATAGTTTGCATGGCACTGCGTTTTTTGACGCCCTCGACATCTAGCGGATCTGAGAAGGCGGTGCTGTGGGGATTGTGTTCCATGGGCGCAATCTACTATGAACCCTGCGAGCTGTCTGCCGATTTCTCTGGATGATGAGTGTTCAAAGGCGCAAACGGGTGACCGTCACGGGGTATTTTTTCACTCATAATACCGTTCCGGGTGTCGTATACTGACGCTCAACGCCCTATGTTGAAATCAATTAAGTGGATGCACATCTGATTCAGGCACCGCCTATGACAGCACGATCATGAGAGTCTTCGTTCAACAACTAGCCGATGAGCTGGCGACGGAAGCGATGGGACGGCGGCTCAGTCTGTTGTTGAATGGTCGAGGTATCGTTTACCTCCGCGGTGAGCTGGGTGCCGGGAAAACCACCTTGTCACGGGGCATTCTTCGTGGCATGGGTTATATGGGCGCAGTCAAGAGCCCGACGTTCACGCTCGTAGAGCCCTATGAAATGGGCGAGCGCGCAGCCTATCACTTTGATCTCTATCGTCTGGAGGATCCCGAAGAGCTCGAGTATCTGGGCATTGATGAGTACCTGGAAAGTGGTCACTTGTGTTTGTTGGAGTGGCCAGAGAAGGGCGTCGGTCACATACCTCCCAGCGACTTGCTGATTGAGCTTGGGGTTTTGGCAGAAGGCCGTTCGTTGGTCGCTTCAGCCAATTCGGCATTCGGCGAACAAATCTGTCGCGGTCTGATAGAATCCGTAAAATGACTCAGCCGAGAAGAAACAGGACTTGATGTTGACCATCAAACGCAAAGGTTTGTTGCTGGGCCTGCTGATTGCGGCAACGATTGGCGGTGTTGTTAGCCCGGTGCAGGCGAATTCAGTGGCCATCGACAATGTCAGGATTCGGCTGGCGCCTGATCGCACGCGCATCGTGTTCGATTTAGGTGCACCGGTTGAACACAGAATTTTCGCCCTGACCAGCCCTGATCGTCTGGTCATCGATATCGATGGTGCGACCCTTGAGCAAGATTTTTCTGCTGCCCAGTTGAAAGGCACACCGATCCGCTCGATCCGCGCCGGTATCCGCGGCGGTGCTGACCTGCGAGTAGTGCTGGATTTACGCGGCGAGGTTAAACCGCGAAGCTTCGTCCTCAAGCCTATTTTGCAATATGGTGACCGGTTGGTGGTCGACTTGTATACCGCCGAGCAACAGTTGGTGCCAGTTGCTCCAAAGTCAGACTTGGTGGCCGGCCAGAGACGTGATGTGGTGATCGCCGTGGATGCCGGACACGGAGGAGACGATCCTGGCGCGATTGGGCCCGGCAGGCTTTATGAAAAAGATGTGGTGCTCGCTATCGCCACCAAACTATCAGCCATGTTTGATAAAGAGCCTGGATTTAAGGCAGAACTGACTCGTAAAGGCGATTATTATCTTGCCCATCGCAAGCGAACAGATATTGCTCGTCAGGCTGAAGCTGATGTTTTCATTTCTATCCACGCTGATGCCTTTATGACCCCGGATGCCAGTGGCGCTTCGGTTTATGTTATATCTCAAAGAGGTGCGACCAGTGAAACAGCACGCTGGCTGGCGGAGAAGGAAAATCGAGCTGATCTCATCGGTGGAGTCGGACTCGATGATAAGGATGATATGCTGGCAGGCGTGTTGCTTGATCTGACAAGCACCCACAGTTTGTCGGCGAGTTTGGATATGGGTCAACAGGTCCTCAACGCGATCAAGCCACTCAACCACCTGCATAAAAAGCAAGTTGAGCAGGCGGCATTTTTAGTGCTTAAGTCGCCAGACATTCCTTCTTTGCTGATCGAGACCGGTTTTATCTCGAATCCAGCGGAGGCGAAAAAGCTAAGAACCCAGGCTCACCAAGAGCGAATGGCGAAGGCCATCTACACTGGCGTTAAAAGTTATGTGGGCCAAAATCCACCGTTAGGTTCCTATCTAGCCTGGAAGAAGCAGGCGAATCCGGCCGAGTTGGCGACCTATAAAATAGTGCGTGGGGATACCCTGTCAGCGATAGCGTCTAAGCATAGTGTTAGCGCTGAGCGCCTGAAAACCTATAATGGTTTAAGAAATGACCGAATTAAAATCGGCCAGTTACTGAAAATTCCGACTAGCTAAACGCCCCTGGGTCATTTTTATGCCACGTATTATGCAATTGAATCCCCGTCTGTCGAACCAGATTGCTGCTGGTGAAGTTGTTGAACGGCCGGCATCTGTCATCAAGGAGTTGCTTGAAAACAGTCTTGATGCGAATAGCACTCGGATCGATATTGATCTTGAGGCAGGCGGCACTAAACTCATCAGGGTTAGAGATAACGGCGCCGGTATTCACCAGCAAGATTTGACGCTGGCCTTGAGCCGACATGCCACCAGTAAAATTTGTCAGGCCGAGGACTTGGAAGCGATTTCGACCCTGGGTTTTCGAGGTGAGGCGTTAGCGAGCATGGCGTCGGTGTCACGATTAACCCTGACGAGCAACGCCAGTGAGGATAAGGCGTCTGGATGGCGGGTCAGCGTCGCGGGGCAAGACATGCAAGCCAGTGTGATACCGGCTCCCCACCCCCGGGGTACCACCGTCGAAGTCAAAGATTTGTTCTTTAATACGCCAGCTCGACGTAAATTTTTGCGAACCGATAAAACCGAGTTGCAACGGATTGAAGACGTGCTGCGCAAGCTCAGCCTGAGCCATTTGCAGGTGGCGATTTATCTTAATCACAATGGCAAGTTATTGCGTCACTTCGCACCCGCAGCAGACGAGGCTGATGTCACGCGGCGTCTCGCCGCGGTGTTTGGGCAGGGCTTTATCGAGAATGCCATTTATCTGGAACAGGCGTTTCCCGCTGAGCAAGGCGGTATCGGTTTGCAGCTGCGAGGTTGGGTCGGGTTGCCAACCTATTCTCGCAGCCAAGCCGATCAGCAGTACTTTTATGTCAACAATCGAATGATTCGTGACAAGCTGGTGACGCATGCGATTAAGCAGGCTTACCAGGATGTGTTATTCCATGGTCGGCAGCCAGTGTACGCATTATTTTTATCTCTCGACCCGCGCCTGGTGGACGTCAACGTTCACCCAACAAAGCATGAGGTCAGGTTTCGCAATGGTCGCGATGTCCACAGTTTTCTCTTCAGCGCGATTCATCGCGCCCTGGCGGACGTTCGCCCACAAGCTGGAGTCGGGTCAAATGTGATGATTCAGGCTGGAGCGGGCGTCGAAGAAGCGAGCTTTGGTGGCGCAGGACAGGCGCCTTATACGGGTGGCGGTGGTGCGTTGCAGCCGACGCCAACTCAACGCGCCATGATGTTTTCCGGGCCCGCTCGGCCTGGCTTTATCAATGAGCAGCTGCAGCCTTATGGGCAAATGTTGGAGACGGCGTGGTCGGCGAGTCAAGAGCCCCCTGAGGGAGAGGATATTCCACCGCTTGGTTATGCGGTAGCCCAGCTCCATGGTGTGTTTATCCTTGCCCAAAATGCCCATGGCCTGATTATTGTCGATATGCATGCGGCTCATGAACGCATTACTTACGAGCGTCTTAAGCAAGCGACTGATGCCGAGGGCTTGAAAATGCAGCCTTTGCTCGTGCCTGTCTCTGTGATGATGAGTGAGAAAGAGTGCCTGATGGCGGAAGAGCACAGCGCGCAGCTTGAAGAGTTTGGCTTCGAATTACAGCGAGTGTCGGACGAATCTATTTTGGTGCGGAGCATTCCAGCCATGCTGCGCAAGGAGAACGCCGGGCAACTGGTCCGCGATGTTCTGGCAGACCTGGCAGAATACGGTACGACAGCGCGGATTCAGCAACATCGAGACGAGCTGCTATCGACGATGGCGTGTCATGGTTCGGTACGGGCTAATCGGCGGCTCTCTATCCCCGAGATGAATGCGTTGCTGCGAGACATGGAGGCTACTGAGCGCAGCGGCCAGTGCAATCATGGTCGCCCGACCTGGACCGAACAATCCATCGACGAGCTCAACAAGCTGTTCATGCGCGGGCAATGACGCTGAGCCCGCTCGATCAACCGCCAGCTATCTTCCTGATGGGACCGACCGCGTCTGGCAAATCTGCGCTAGCCCTTGAGCTTGCGGATGTGCTGCCGGTAGAAATTATTAGCGTTGATTCGGCCCTGGTGTACCGCCATATGGATATCGGTACGGCGAAACCGGATAAGGCAATCCTGGCGCAGTATCCTCATCATTTAGTGAATATCCGTGAGCCCTCTGAGCCCTATTCGGTAGCCGAGTTCAGGGCGGCGGCGCTGGCGGCGATGGCAGATATCACCGCGCGCGGCAAGATCCCGTTATTGGTGGGTGGGACCATGCTGTATTTCAAGGCATTGAAGTCTGGTTTGGCCAATTTGCCCGCTGCGAACCCGCAAATTCGAGCCCGTATCGCATTGATGGCCAGAGAAGAGGGCTGGGCGGCAGTCCACCGACGGTTGGCCGAGGTTGATTCAGTGTCAGCTCAGCGTATTCATGTAAACGATCCGCAACGACTCTCCAGGGCCCTTGAGGTCTATGAGGTGACAGGTCGATCAATGACTGACTGGCATAATGAGCAACCGATGACCGTTCTTCCGTATACCTGTTGTGAACTCGCCATCGTGCCTCCTGACCGATTGGCGCTGCATAAATTGATCGCTGAGCGATTCCAGGAGATGCTTGATCAGGGTTTCGTCGAGGAAGTTCGCAGGTTGAGTCTACGGGAGTCTTTGGCCAGTGACCTGCCAGCGCTGCGATCTGTGGGCTACCGGCAAGTCTGGGACCACCTTGAAGGGGGGCTGTCTTATGCTGAGATGCGTGATCAGGGCGTCATCGCCACGCGGCAACTCGCAAAGCGACAATATACCTGGCTTAGGGGCTGGACCGCATTGCAACAAATTGACACGCCGAATGTCGGCCAGGCCTTGAAAATACTTCGGTCCAGCATCATATAAGGGTGACAGGGAAGAAGACCCACGTCGGTTGGGCCGTTGGAGTCCTTCGCCTTGCTTTCGGCGAGGCTGGTTGTTGTATCACCGACATAAATGCAGCGCCTTGCTAGACAGGGCAACATGGTAGGAGAGACTTATGTCAAAAGGGCAATCTTTACAAGACCCTTTCTTGAATGCGCTTAGAAAAGACCGCGTGCCGGTATCGATCTATCTGGTCAGCGGGATAAAGCTGCAGGGCCAGATTGAAGCGTTTGACCAATTTGTCATCCTGTTGCGCAGCACGGTCAGCCAAATGATTTATAAATCAGCGATTTCTACGGTAGTGCCAGCACGTAACGTAGACATGCCGGCCATCACCGGTGACGAAGAGCCAGACGACTCAGAGACTTAGCGATTGCGCGGAAGTAATAAATTTGTGGTTTGAAAGACCCGAAGCGGGTACCCAGGCACTGCTGGTACACCTGGTCGAAGCAGACTCGTCAGCGGCGGAGTTTACCGAACTGGTGTCGTCTGCTGGACTCGTGTCGGCGGCCTGTATTCATGTTAAGCGCCGCAGCGCACACCCAAAAACCTATGTGGGCTCGGGAAAGTTGCAGGAGCTGCGAGATCTAGCGGAAGCCTGCGAGGCAGAGCTGGTCATTTTTGACCAAGACCTGAGTCCGACTCAAGAGCGTAATATCGAAGCTGCGCTAGAGCGACGGGTAATTGGTCGGACCGGTTTGATTCTCGATATTTTTGGTCAGCGTGCCAGAACTCACGAAGGCCAATTGCAGGTCGAGCTGGCGCAATTACAACATATGTCGACTCGATTGGTGCGCGGCTGGACCCACCTAGATCGCCAGCGTGGTGGCTCTGGGCGTGGCCAGGGAAGCTCAATGGGCATCACTGGAACGGGTGAAACTCAGCTCGAGTCAGACCAGCGAATTCTGCGGGCGCGCGTCAAACACATCAATCAGCAACTCGATAAAGTTCGCAAACAGCGCACGCAAAATCGGCGTTCCCGGGTTCGGGCCGATATCCGCTCGGTGTCCTTGGTGGGGTATACCAACGCGGGCAAATCAACCTTGTTCAATCGACTTTGCGATGCCCATGTGCATGCGGCCGATCAATTGTTTGCGACCCTTGACCCGACATTACGACAGCTCGATTTGCCAGTCATCGGCAAGGCGATATTGACAGATACCGTCGGATTTATTCGCAGCTTGCCCCATGGGCTCGTCAAAGCCTTTCGCGCGACATTAGAAGAGGTCGAGCAGGCTGACCTGCTGCTACACGTGGTGGATGCGGTCTCGGCCGAGAAAGATCATCAGATGCATGAGGTCAATGGGGTCCTGAAAGAGATCGATGCCGAGGCGGTGCCGCAGTTGCTCGTGTATAACAAGATTGATTTGCTTGATGAAGCGCCGAGGGTCGATCGTGGCGCTGATGGTTTGCCAGTGAGAGTCTGGGTTTCCAGTCTCAGTGGCGCTGGCGTTGATTTGCTGGTGGGCGCCATCAGTGAGCTGCTGGGACAACAGGTGATCGAGACTACCGTGCACCTGGAGCCACATGAAGGGCAATTGCGCGCCGAGTTATTCGCGTTGGGTGCGGTTCTGAAAGAGGCAACCCTGGCGGATGGAACCATGAATTTGCAGTTACGGATAGAGCGGCATAGTCTAGAGCGTCTGGGTAAGCGTCTACTGAGTCCTGCGACTTTGCTGGCAATCACGGGGACGGAAGACATTTAAGTCAAATCGGCACATGATTATTGTGTCTAATAGTGTGAAAATGCATTGTTTTCCCAGATGGGAAATATCAACGGAGAGATTTTATGGCCTGGAATGAGCCTGGTGGCGGTAATCAGGGAGATAAAGATCCCTGGGGCAAGCGGGATGATCAAGGTCCACCGGACCTTGACGAAGCCTTTAAAAAGTTACAGAACAATCTCAGTGAGATGTTTGGTGGCAAAAAAGGCGGCGGCGCTGGCGGTAGTGGTGGCAGTGCGCCCGCTTTCAGCAAGAATATTTTCGCTTTGGTACTGCTGGTTTTGCTCGCAATCTGGGGTTTCGCGGGTATCTACACCATTGACCAACAAGAAAGTGGCGTCGTGCTGCGTTTTGGTAAGGTCCAAGATGAGGTGCTACGTCCCGGATTGCATTGGAATCCACCGTTGATTGACAAAGTGTTGTCAACCAATGTGACGCGGGTGCGATCCAGGCCCCACGATTCAGAGATGTTGACGGAAGACGAGAACATCGTGATTGTGAAGATGTCCGTACAGTATGTGGTGAGTGATGTGTCGGAATATCTGTTGCGGGTCCGCGACCCTGACGAGAGCCTGTATCAGGCAACGGAAAGCGCCTTGCGCCACGAAGTGGGTAGCTCATTGATGAACCAGGTGCTTACTGAAGGCCGGGCAGAATTGGGTGACCGAGTAAAGGTTCGAATCCAGGACTATATGAACCGATACAGAACCGGGATTGAAGTGACCCAGGTGAATATAGACGAGACCGCACCACCAGATGCCGTCAGAGCGGCATTTGATGACGTGATCAAAGCCCGCGAGGATGAAGTCCGGGTCCGCAACGAGGCCAGCGCCTTCTCTAACCAGGTGATTCCTGAAGCACGTGGTGAAGCGCAGCGCTTGATTGAAGAGTCACTGGGCTATAAGGAGCGAGTGATCGCTCAAGCTCGTGGTGAAGCGGAGCGCTTCAACAAACTCTACGCCGAATACAAGCTAGCACCTGAAGTGACTCGAGAGCGCATCTATCTCGACACGATCGAGTCAGTTATGTCGAACAGTACCAAGGTCATGGTTGATGTGGAGGGCGGTAACAACATGCTTTACCTGCCACTCGATAAGATCATGGAGCGCCGCAACAGCAGCGATGCAGGTGCTAGTCTGACGGGTGAAGCCGTTAGCAATCCCGTCGGACGCGTTGACACTTCGCGCCGACCCAGCAGTAGGAGGGATCGATAATGCCGATTAAAGTTATGGTTTTAGCCTTTATTGTCGCCGTGGCGGGTCTGCTTGGTGTCAATTCTGTATTTATTGTCAGTGAATTAGAGCGCGCTGTCCTGCTTGAGTTCGGCCGTGTTGTGAGAGCCGACATTGAGCCAGGCTTGCATCTGAAAAAGCCGTTTATCAATGAAGTCAGAAAGTTTGACGGTCGGGTACTTACCCTCGACGCGAATCCGGAGAGATTCCTGACGCTGGAAAAGAAGGCCGTGATTGTTGATTCCTTTGCTAAATTCAAGGTGAATGACGCACAACGTTTTTACACCGCGACATCAGGCGACGAAAGACGCGCAGAGGCGCTGCTTCGCCAACGAATCAATAATGGTTTGCGGAACGAAATCAGTAAGCGAAGTTTGCACGAGGTAGTGTCGGGCGAGCGCGATGAACTGATGAATGTGCTGACCGAGCGTCTTGACTCAGTGGCAAGAGAGGAATTGGGTGTCGAGGTTGTTGACGTCAGGGTTAAGCGGATTGATTTGCCGCCTGAGGTCAGCCAGTCGGTCTATGCCCGAATGAATACCGAGCGTGATATTGAGGCCCGTGAACACCGAGCCCAGGGTCAGGAACTGGCGGCGGGTATTCGTGCGGATGCAAGCAAACAGCGTGAAGTTATACTGGCGGAAGCCTATGCAGATGCCGAATCGATCCGTGGTGATGGAGATGCGGGCTCTGCTGCGTTATATGCTGATGCCTTTAGTCGTGATCTGGAATTTTATAAATTTTACCGGAGCATGGCGGCTTATCAGCGTACCTTTGCGAACAAGGGCGACGTATTAATTGTTGACCCGAACAGCGAGTTCTTCAAGTATCTGAAGAAAAGTAAAAACTAAACTCAGGTACCAAAAGTATCAGTAACCGGGAAGTGATTCCCGGTTTTTTTTTGAACGTTCAGTGGCGACGAGTTCATATGCCGATGATAAGGTGACCTGATATGTGGTATGACCTTGGTGTGGCGGTGTGTTTGGTGCTGGTGATCGAAGGCGTCATCCCGTTTCTTTACCCGAGACGCTGGAAAGAGCTGGTTGCCGTGCTGGCGACCATTGATGACCGATCAATGCGCCTGATGGGTTTTGGCAGCATGTTGGTTGGTACGACGCTGTTGTATCTGATCAATTAGCTATTTTTTGTAGAGGTGATAGATGAATACCAGTGACCGTTGGTTGCTACCTGACGGTATCGACGAGGTGCTGCCGCCCGAGGCTTTGAACCTTGAGCGTGTTCGGCGTCGGCTGCTCGATATCTTTGCCATCTGGGGTTATGACTATGTGATTCCGCCGATGGTTGAGTTTCTTGAATCATTGCTCACCGGTACAGGTCGCGATTTGGATCTCAAAACCTTCAAAATTACGGATCAGATGTCTGGTCGAATGATGGGTGTTCGCGCGGACATTACGCCCCAAGTTGCCCGCATTGATGCTCATAGTCAGAACAAAAAAGGGGTGGCGCGATTTTGTTACGCTGGTACCGTCTTGCATGCGCAGGCGAATAATATGCTCGCCTCACGAGCGCCATTGCATGTGGGTGCCGAGTTGTTCGGTGACTCGGGGAGCCACGCTGATCTCGAGATTGTAAGCCTCATGGTTGAGTCCCTCCACAGCCTAGAGATGCCGTCGGTGTTGATCGAATTAGGGGATGTGGGTATTTTCCGACTGCTGGTACAGCAGCTCGAGATTCCATCTGAGACGGAAGAGAAGCTCTTTGCGCTGATTCAAAAAAAGGCGATGGTCGAGCTTGAAACTTGCGTCCAGGCGCTAGATTTGGATGCAGACCACAAGCGAATCATGCTCGAATTACCGGGTCTTTGCGGTAACGCCGAGGTGCTTGCGCGAGCCGAGGGCGTGTTCGGTGGTTATCCACAGATTATGCAGCGGTTGGCGAGTCTCGGCGAAGTGGCTCAAGGTATTGAATCTCGATTTAGCGGCATTCAAATTTATTATGACTTGAGCGAACTCCGTGGTTACAACTACCATACGGGCATCGTTTTTGCGGCCTATCTGGGTGAGGCTCGGCGTCGAGTCGCGCAAGGTGGTCGCTACGATAGCATTGGCAGTGTCTTTGGTCGTGACCGCGGCGCTACCGGATTCGATGTAGACGTGAAGACCCTGGCAAAATTTTCGACGATCACAGAGGCCAAGCGCCCAGTTGTAATCGCAGAGCCCGGCGCGGGGATTGACGACCTGCCCCGTTGGGAGAAGATTCGTGAGCTACGCACAGCAGGCTATATTGTGCTTGAATCTGGCAAAGAGACAGTGCCTCACGATTTTAGTTTGAACCAATATGATGGTGAGTGGCAGCTCACTAAAACTCACTAGCAAGATCGACAGAGTAATGAACAATGGGTAGTAATGTTGTAATCATAGGCACTCAATGGGGTGACGAAGGTAAAGGCAAGGTAGTGGATCTGCTGACTGCGCGCACTGCCGCTGTCGCCAGGTTTCAGGGTGGCCACAATGCGGGTCATTCGCTGGTCGTGAACGGTAAAAAGACAGTCCTGCACCTGATTCCCTCGGGGATACTGCATCCCCAAGTCCAGTGCCTGATCGGTAATGGGGTCGTGTTTTCAATTCCAGCGTTTTTTGAAGAAGTCAGAATGCTGGAAGACGCCGGTGTCAATGTTCGCGATCGACTCATGGTGAGCCAGAGCTGCCCGTTGATTCTGCCTCATCATATTGCCCTGGATCAGATCCGTGAGACTGTTCGCGGTAATCAGAAAATCGGTACTACAGGTCGCGGAATTGGCCCAGCCTACGAAGATAAGGTGGCTCGGCGAGGCTTGAGAATCAGTGATTTGTATCAGCCAGAGCAGTTCAAGGCATCCCTCACAGAGGTCATGGATTATCATAATTTCGTCCTGAAAAACTATTTTAATACTAAGACGATCAGTCTTGAAGAAACCCTGGATGCGTCATTGGCATGGGCGGAAGAACTGCGTCCCATGGTGGGTGATGTCGTTGCGCGGCTCGGGCAGCTACACAGCGATAACGCTAACATCTTGTTCGAGGGTGCTCAGGGTGCCTTGCTGGATATCGACCAGGGTACTTACCCATTTGTTACGTCATCAAATACCACTGCCGGTACGATCAGCAGTGGCTGTGGTGTTGGCCCCTTGGATCTGGATTATATCCTCGGCATTACCAAGGCTTACACGACACGAGTGGGCTCTGGCCCTTTTCCGACTGAATTGTTTGATGCGGTCGGTGCCCAGTTGGGGAAGCGCGGCAATGAGTTCGGATCGACTACCGGTCGGCCGCGCCGTTGCGGCTGGTTTGATGCTTGTGCGTTGAAGCGGGCTATTCAGGTGAATAGCTTGTCCGGCCTGTGCATCACCAAGCTGGATGTGCTCGATGGTCTGGATACTGTCTCATTGTGCACTAGCTACGATGAGACTGATCCGCTGAATCCCAAGCCTGTGTATGAGGTTCTGCCTGGCTGGCAGGAAAGCAGTGTCGGCGTGCAACAAATTGAAGATTTGCCGGCCAATGCTCGGGCTTATCTGAATCGGATTGAAGACGTCTGCGGTATCCCTATCGACATGATTTCAACGGGACCCGATCGACAAGATACGATTGAGCTGCGCGACCTGTTTCCTGTATAGCGAACCGCTGCTGTATTCGTAGCAGCGCCGTCGGTCCTTATCAATCCGGCTATTGTTCACCCCGGGGCATGGACTTGCGTAGCTTCGGGTCAAAGCCTGAGGCGACCCACTCGCCTTGGGCAGTGTTCCAGTGAGAAAAGAACCGCCGGGTCGCTGCGTCTGGGTGCAGTGCCAGTCGCTCTGGAAAGAGATTCCAGTTGGTCAGGGGTGGCGAGGGTGCCCGAATGTATTTGTTGGTCGTGGGCAGAGCGCTGGGGAGCCAGCCACCGCGCGCATAGTACTGGTGCCAGGTTCGACGTGATCTGATGCCATCACCATCCAGACGAGTATGGAAGGTCGCCGTGTCATACAAGATGCAGGTGCCAGAGACCCCATACAGTGGAACTTCTGCGTAGTCTTCGCCAAGCTCCTCAAAGGCTTCCTTTAGGGTTTCAAAACGGTTGCTGCGCGGCACGACACAAAAAGACGGTGTGTCAGGTTCCACGTCGGTGAGATAGTGGATGGCGCATAACCAGTCGCAAGGCATATAGGGGCGGCGCACCAAGCGGTCTGCGAGGGCCTCGTCATGATGGAAGTTCATGGTGCCGACGCCGGCGTTCATGGGGGTCTCTCGAAAGTTGAATTCGCTGAAACGCACGTGTTGCTCGCCACCGAGCAAGCTTGATACCACAGGGTATGCACCTGGATGGCGAGTGAAACGGTCGAGCTCTGGATGATCCAGTAATGGCTGCGAGAAAATTAAACCCTGATTGCGATGGTGAGGTTTACGCCTTTCGCCTAATCCCCAAGCATCTGGTTTTGTTTGTTGGGTCTGGTTGAAAAACTGGTTGAGAAAGCTCAAGTCGGCGGTGTTCAGGCAGTTTTTTAAGACCACGAACCCGTTCTCGGCGAAATAAGTACAGGCCGCTTGTTGTTCGTTCTGCGGATCGAAGGCTGGCGGCGGTGTTTTGCTGATACGGCCAAACCCTTGGGCCGCGCGGCTGGCAGCGCCGGCGAGGTTTTCTTGTTGTTGGAGCTTTATAGGCACTTTTAGCGGCCTCGATAGGGTAAATTGGTTGCAGTCCAGGTCAAATCACCGATTAGGCCGGCTGACCAGGCGACAATTCGGTGGTTACTCAGTATCATGCGCAGCAAAAGGCCACGTCAAGTCAATTGATGGAAGCGCAAACGAGCAGACAATAGTGGCCGACGTTGGGGCCCGTTGATGTAGCGCGCCAAGCCAGCCTTGTCTGTTTTGGTCGTTAAGTGTTGGCAACTCAGTATTAGCAACTCAGTATTAGCAATTCAGTGTCGGCGTCAGCAAAACGCCAGCGCACAGGCTTACGATAGATTATTGCTACAGGCTTTAGGCTCAAGGCTTTAGGCTATGGATTAAAACAGATTGTATTGTTGCTGCAGTCAGCAGCTTATGAAGCGAAGGGTTGTAGCGAGAAACGACAGACCCGAAAGAACGAAAGACACCGTGGCAGCGGGGTACTACGGATAAAAAACCATAAAACCCTAGGGAATTATGGTGCCGAGGAGAGGACTTGAACCTCCACGCCCTTGCGAGCACTAGCACCTGAAGCTAGCGTGTCTACCAATTTCACCACCTCGGCAATGAGGCGCGGAAGATTACTAAGGCCTATCATTGCTGTCAATCATACTCTGGTATTGAATGATGAAAAAAGATCCATTTCAACATCGCGAAGCGCGAAACTACGCAGAACCCATCGCCAGTCGAGAGCATATCCTCGCCTGCATGGAGCAAGTCGGTGAGCCCATGGGCTTTAAAGAACTGGCAAAAACCCTTGTCCTAGAGGCAGAAAGTCAGCGGGACGCGCTGCAAAATAGGCTTCGGGCTATGGTCCGAGATGGTCAGCTGGTGGTTGACCGGCGCAATATCTTCGCCATCGCCAGTAAGATGGAGTTGATCACCGGTAAAATCTCCGCTCATTCTGATGGTTATGGCTTCCTCGTCACGCCGAAAGGCGAAGAGGACGTGTTTCTCTCAGAGCGGCAAATGCACAAGGTCTTCCATGGAGATATTGCTCAGGTTCGAGTCGGTGGCAAGGATCGGCGCGGCCGCCTGCAGGGCGATATTGTAGAGGTTGTCCAGCGTAATACCGATCAACTCGTCGGCCGGGTCTTCCACGAAGGAGCCTTGTGTTTTGTTGATCCCCTGAATAACCGGATCAATTTCGATATTCTGCTGCCGGCGGTCAAAGTTGATCAGCAGCCAGAAGGTCAGATCGTTGTCGTCAAGGTGCTGGAGCACCCCAAAGGTCATGGCCATGTGACCGCCGAAATCGTTGAAGTCTTGGGTGAACAGCTGACGCCAGATATGGAAGTGGGTATTGCCTTACGTAACCACGACATACCCGTTGATTGGAATGAAGAAGTGGACGCTCTGGTCGACCGCATGCCAAGTCAGGTGAGAGATAAGGATCTGGTAGGTCGCCAGGATCTGCGTGAGCTGCCGTTCGTGACCATTGACGGTGAAGATGCGCGAGACTTCGACGATGCGGTGCTGTGCGAGCCAAGATCTCGAGGTGGCTGGCAACTGCGGGTGGCGATCGCCGATGTAGCCCATTATGTGGAAGTGGGTTCGGCGCTAGATCAGGCGGCTTTTGCGCGCGGCACTTCGGTGTATTTTCCACAATACGTCGTACCGATGCTGCCAGAAAAGCTATCGAATGGCCTGTGTTCACTGAATCCTTATGTGGACCGGTTGGTCATCGTTTGTGATATGCAAATTTCTGCCAAAGGGCGGGTTACTGCCTACAAATTTTATGAGGCAGTCATCCGTTCGGCGGCACGTTTGACCTATACCGATGTCGCTGGCCTGATCAATTCGCCCTCAGAAGCCTTTGATCATCCAGAGTTGATCCCGAAACTGCTGGATTTACGCGATTTGTTTGATGTCTTGATGAAGAAGCGCCACGAGCGGGGTGCCCTTGAGTTCGAATCCACAGAATTGCAATTTTTCTTTGATGAAAAAGGCAGTGTCAGCTCCATTACACCTCGTAGCCGGAATATCGCCCACCGCATCATTGAAGAATGCATGCTTTGCGCCAATGTTTGTGCCGCGCAATTTATCGTCAAGCACGGCAAGCCAGGGCTGTTTCGAGTTCACGAGCCACCCACTGCCGAAAAGGTAGAGCTGCTTCGCGGCTTCCTGGGTCGCTTCAATGTCACGATGGAAGATAGCGAGAGCCCCACGACCCTGGATTACCAGCAGGTCATCGCTCAATTGCGGGAGAAGAAGAACAGTCACGTGTTACAAATGGCCTTGTTGCGTTCCATGAATCAGGCCGTTTACCAGCCCGAAAATAAGGGTCACTTTGGTCTGGGTTACAAAGAATATGCGCATTTCACCTCGCCGATTCGACGCTACCCTGATTTATTGATGCATCGCCTGATCAAGAGCGTGATTCACGGCCCGACACTGAGTGATTGGATTCTGCGCTTTGGCAAGCCGGCTAAGGCCAGCTACTACCCCTATGAGGCCCTAGAGGTGTTGGCGTTGGGTGAGCATACGTCCTTGGTTGAGCGTCGTGCAGATGCCGCGGTCTATGAAGTGCTGGAGTGGATCAAGTGTGACTACATGAGTGACCGGGTCGGTGACATTCATGACGGCGTGATCACCGGCGTCGCCAAGTTTGGATTTTTTGTTGAGTTGGTGGATGTTTTTGTTGAGGGGCTAGTCCATGTCAGCACACTGGCTGGCGACTACTATCAATTTGATCAGCAGAACCAGACGCTCGTGGGTGAGCGAACCGGCATGACCTATGGGATGGGCGATACCGTCAGCGTTCAAGTTGCTCGAGTCAATGTCACTGAGCGAAAAATGGATTTCGAGCTTATCTCCCACGAACCGTTGACCAGTCGTCGCAAGACTCACAAGAATGTGGCCAAGGGCGGTGCCGGGTCTAAGTCAAAAGCGGACGCCAAGTCTGGCGCAAAGCGTAACGGCAAGCCTCGATCAAAAGCCAAAGCCAAGGCTCAGGCGAATGATCAGCCGAAGCCTAAAGCAAAGTCGAAGCCCAAAGCCAAGGCTCAAGCGAGCGACCAGCCGAAGCCCAAAGCAAAGTCCAAGGCGAAGCCCAAGGCTCAGTCTGATGCAGCTACCGGTGAGAAGACCGGGGCGCCCAAGCGCAGGCGGCGCTAATGAAAGAAGCTGCGGTTACTGATGTCCTGTTTGGCATTAACTCTGTGGAAAGCCGATTACTGGCGGGGAAGCAGGGAGTGCAGACGCTGACGGTACGCGAAGGCCCGCTGTCTCGGCGAGTCGAGGCGTTGGTCGAGTTGGCGGAGTCGGCGGCAATACCGGTTCAGCGGGCCACTGACAGAGAGTTGGACGAGATGACCAGTATCAGTCATCAGGGTGTCGCATTGACTGTAGCGCCGATGGTGATGCTTGGCGAGAAAGCGCTGGATCAGATTCTCGAGACCAACTCGGAAGGGCTGTTGCTACTGATCTTGGATGGAGTGACTGACCCGCGAAATTTTGGCGCTTGTTTGCGCAGTGCCGCGACGTTGGGCGTACATTGCGTGATAGTACCGAAAGACAACAGCGCACCGCTGAATGCCGCGGCTGCCAAAACCGCCTCAGGTGGCGCCTCTATCGTGCCAGTGGTGCAGGTCGTGAATCTCGTCCGCTGTATTGAGCAGCTCAAGCAGCGGGGCATCTGGATAGTTGGGACCTTGCTGGAAGGCGACCAGGCCCTTGAGCAGGTGGATCTGACTGGTAATGTGGCGATTGTCATGGGTTCCGAGGAGCGTGGGATGCGGGAGCGGACGACTAAGGCCTGCGATTACCTTGTCAACATTCCGATGCCCTATGTGAACTTAGGATTTAATGTTTCAGTGGCGACGGGTATTTGTCTGTATGAGGCGATCCGGCAGCGCCA